>JBMSNP010000141.1:0-2272 GCA_049421765.1 Chitinophagaceae bacterium | reverse complement strand
AACCCGGGGCAATAAAATGTGAAGATCAAGGTTTAAACCCGGGGCAATAAAATGTAGAGATCAGGATTTAAATCCGGGGGGAATAAATTGCGAGGCAATATGAGTAAGTCCAGGCAAGAGAATAATCTTGCCCGGTCCCAAATAATTATCCCTGGTCACCCGACCTGTATTTCCGCCGGCCGGATTTTATTTCCGCTTTTCTTTTTTTCCCTGCCAGTCGTTGTTCTTTGGAAGCGCGGCTGGCCCGGGTGGCGATACGGGGTTTTTTCCGAAGCAGGGCTCCTGCTACCAGCCGGTTGATCTTTTCAAGCGCCTCTTCTTTGTTTGCCAGCTGGGTTCGGTGGGTTTGTGATTTGACCTGTAGAAAACCGTCCCGGTTGATCCGGCCCCCCAGTTTCTCAAACACCTGGTCTTTTTGATCCCTGGTCAGCAGGTCGGAAGCTTCCACATGGAAGGATGCGATCACGGCGGTTTCCACCTTGTTCACATTTTGCCCGCCTTTCCCGCCGCTGCGGGTGGTCTGAAAGCTTATTTCCCGGTCAAGGTCAATCCTCATCAGCCATTACATTTGCATACAAACTTACTAACAATGCGGGCAGTGATACAAAGGGTTTCCCGGGCCAGTGTAACCATTGACGGAAAGGTTCATGCTTCCATCGGCAAGGGTTTACTGGTCCTGCTTGGGATCGAGGATGCGGATCAGGAAGAGGATATGGAATGGCTAAGCCACAAGATCGTCAACCTGCGTATTTTCGATGACCCCGGCGGGGTGATGAATGAATCGGTATTGGATCAGCAGGGGGAAATCCTGCTGGTCAGCCAGTTTACGTTACACGCATCCACAAAAAAGGGAAACCGGCCTTCCTATATCCGGGCGAGCAAACCGGACACGGCAATCCCCAGGTATGAAGAAATGAAGCGGAAATTATCGATCGCCCTTGGCGGGGAGGTTCGGACCGGAATTTTCGGGGCAGACATGAAAGTGGAACTGCTGAATGACGGGCCGGTTACGATTTTCATTGATACGCGGAACCGGGAATAACCGGCTGAATTTTTAAATCTGATTGGGAGGGGTCCTTTAGCGGATTCCTATTTTTTCCGTATACACTTTGCCGTTTTCCAATCCCACCATCAGGAAAAATGTCTTTTGGTAGATTGGGATATCAAGGGTGACGTTCCTGTCCCGGATATTTTTATTTTCAATGACCCGGTCTCCACCGGAGGTCCAGAGCATGACATCCCGGATGGGTTGCGTGCTTTTGATCGTCAGCCGGAGTCCGGAGGTAAGCACCTTAAAGGGTTTTACTTCTCTTTTAAAGGGTTGGGAGGTACCGGTGAAGTAAACGAATAAGAGCAAGCTAAGGGCCGCCACCCGGCGGGCAGTAAATGGCATCATGGAGTACATTTAATCTTTTAAAGGAATTGGTCGGGGTTTCCGGGGGTACGGGATCGTCCTGGGACGGGTAAATAACTTATCAAGGATCATGCTAAACGCCAGCCCAGGGCTTGATTTATATAAGCAATAACAAATGGAATATTAAAAGGGTTACCCGGGCAGCGGGGTAGTCAACCCGGTCCTATCAGGTTCGTCAAGGTTTTGGAGTGGAAATCCGGTGACGATAAAAGTTCCAGGTAGTCTTTGTTTATTAAAATATTGGTAATCATCGGCATGTAATTAGAATCTTCACAACTTTCAATTTTTGGGAATAGCTGGTTTGTAAATGCGGTCAGGATGGGGTTTTCCCGTATTTAATTGAAACAAAGGGGGAAAAAATAATTTTTGGATTCAAAAAAGAAATAATTTAGGAGAGGATCAGACACTGGTCATCCCCTTATCCCTTTTTTTTCAAACACCAAACACTGCAAATGAGAAAGCTTTTCTTCGTGTTGCTAAGTTTTATCTTGGCATCCGTCAGCTATGCGCAAAATGTTACAGTATCAGGAGCGCTTACCGGTAACGGGAATTATGCCACTTTGGGAGCAGCCTTCACTGCCATCAACGGGGGTGCACAAACCGGTGCAATAATTTCAATCTCCATATCCGGGAATACTACTGAAGCTGCCAGCGCTGTATTAAATGAGGGAGCCTGGAATACATTAACCATCACTCCGACCGGCGGTGGCACTCGAATCGTGTCTGGTGATATTGCCGGTCCATTGATTGATTTAAACGGTGCCGACCGGGTAACAATCAATGGAGCCGCGAACGGAACCTTACTTACGCTGACCAACATCAGTACAAGTAATATCTCCAATACATCCACGATGCGCT
>JBMSNP010000140.1:0-2278 GCA_049421765.1 Chitinophagaceae bacterium | reverse complement strand
ACCCCGGTCAGTGTGAAATTTTCCCGGAGTTTGTTTTCAAGATAGTTTTTATACGGCTGTTTGATATCATCCGGAAAATTGCAAAAGAACGCAAAGGATGGAACTTCTGTTGGCAATTGGGTTACGAACTTGATCTTCACCGGGTGTCCTCTTACAACGGGGGGATGATAACTTTCGATTGCTTTAAGAATGATATCATTCAGCTGGGATGTGGGAATTTTACGGCTCCGGCTCGCATAAACTTCCAGGGCAGTCTCCACTGCCTTGAAGATCCTGGTCTTTTCCAGTGCGGAAATAAAAAGAATAGGTACATCGGAAAACGGGGCCAGCTTCTGCTTCAGTTCGCGTTCGAAATCCCGGGCCGTATTTGTTTCCTTTGAAACCAGGTCCCATTTGTTTACCAGGAGGACGATCCCCTTCCCTTTCCGCGCGGCCAGGCTGAATATATTAAGGTCCTGGGCGGTCATCCCTTTTGTGGCATCGAGGAGGAGAAGGCAGACATCCGCTTCATCCATCGCCTTGATCGCCCGGATAACGGAATAGAATTCCAGGTCTTCATGTACTTTGCTTTTCCTCCTGATCCCGGCAGTATCGATCAGGACAAAATCTTTCTGAAAAAGATTGTAGTGGGTATGGATCGTATCCCGGGTCGTGCCCGCTATATCGCTGACGATCGTCCGCTCCTGGCCGGTAAGGGCATTCAGCAGGGATGACTTCCCGGTATTGGGCTGCCCGATGATGGCAAACCTGGGCAATTCTGCCATTTCACGGGTTTCCTCTGAAGCATCTTCCGTGATCAGATCGGCGATCGCATCCAGCAGTTCCCCGGTACCGCTTCCACTGGCGGCGGCGATAAAAAAGATCTGGCTGAAGCCCATGCTGTAAAATTCGTTGGCCTCCAGCATGCGATCGTGGTTGTCGACCTTATTGACCGTCAGGAAAACAGGCTTGGTGCTTTTCCGCAATACCGATGCCATCGAATCATCCAGGTCGGTGATCCCTGTGGCCGCATCCACCATGAAGATGATTACATTGGCCTCTTCGACGGCAACCAGAACCTGTTTGGCAATTTCCTTCTCAAAAACATCATCGCTGCCAGCCACAAATCCACCGGTATCGATCACGTTAAAGACTTTCCCGTTCCAGTCTGCCACCCCGTATTGCCGGTCTCGGGTCACCCCGCTCACATCATCCACAATCGCTTTTCGCTGCTCGAGCAGGCGGTTAAAGAGTGTGCTTTTCCCTACATTGGGCCTTCCCACGATGGCAACGGTAAACGACATGATTTGATTACTTGTTTAAATGACCGGAATACCCGGCTTGTAAGTAAATTTTTTTAGGCCACACAGCAAATAACGGCTGCCCGGTAAATACCCCTTTTAATACCCGTATTCACGCAGCTGTAACTCGTTCTCCCGCCACTTGGGTTTTACCTTGACAAATAATTCAAGGAAAACTTTTTGCCCGATAAACGCTTCAATATCCCGCCGGGATGCCATCCCGATTTTTTTGATCATGGATCCTTTTTCCCCGATCAGGATGGCTTTCTGGGTTTCGCGGTGAACGATGATGTCTGCCACGATCTTTACCAGGGATTCCTTTTCCCTGTACTCCCTGACGAGTACCGCGGTATGATAAGGGATCTCATCCTCGGCCAGTTCGTAAATCTTCTCCCGGATCAACTCCCCTACAAAAAAACGGGTGTTCAGGTCACTGATATCATCCCCCTCAAAGAAAGGTTCCCCTTCCGGCAGGAATTCGAGTAAAGCGTTAACCAGCTTTTTCCGGTTGATCCCGGAAAGAGCCGAGATGGTAAGAACCTTTTTACAATAAGGACGCGCGGAAAAAAATTCAATGGCCTCCCGGATCCGGTCTTCCCCGGCCAGGTCAATTTTATTGATCACCACCACGGCAGGCACCTTTAGCTTTAATTCCGTGAATATGGCATCACATTCCTCCCAGTTTTCCTTTACATCCACAAGCAAGAGTGCCAGGTCGGCATCTTCCAGCGCGCTTTTCACGGCCTGCATCATTTTTTCATGCAGTTTATACCGGGGTTCAATGATACCCGGGGTATCGGAAAAAATGACCTGGTACTCTTTTTCCGTAAGGATCCCCTTGATCCGGTGGCGGGTGGTCTGTACCTTGGGAGAAACAATAGCCAGTTTCTCACCCATCAAAGCATTCAGGAGGGTGCTTTTCCCCGCATTGGGGCGCCCGAAAATATTGACAAACCCGGATTTCATATCAAGTCGCAAAATTGCACAAAAAAACCGGG
>JBMSNP010000139.1:0-2364 GCA_049421765.1 Chitinophagaceae bacterium | reverse complement strand
AAGGAAACCCTGCAGGGGGTGCTCAGTGCCTTTCGCGACCGGAGAAATGAGATCGATGCCCAGGCTGAAAATCTGACCGCGCACCTGGTACAATCCAATTCTTTCGGGATGCTGAGGTCCGGGGAGGAGGATTTTTTTACACCTGAAAAGCCGGAAGAAGTCTTTCAGCAGATCCTTAAACAGTCCGACCGGGAATGGGGCGGGTTTGGCCGGGCTCCCAAGTTCCCGCAAACCGGGAGTATTCAATACCTGTTGCGTTTTTTCCACCTTACCGGAAACAGGGAGGCACTGGATCAGGCGCTTCTATCACTGGATAAAATGATCCAGGGTGGTATCTATGATCAGCTTGGCGGCGGATTTGCCCGCTATTCAACTGATACGGAATGGCTCGCCCCGCATTTTGAAAAAATGCTTTACGACAACGCGTTACTCATATCCGTTCTCAGTGAAGCTTACCTGCTTACACGGAAAGAGCGGTACCGGGTCGTGATCGAGGAAACCATGGCTTTTATTCAGCGTGAAATGATGCACCCGGGTGGCGGTTTTTATGCAGCCATCGATGCGGACAGCGAAGGGGTGGAGGGAAAATTTTATGTGTGGGATTACACAGATGTAAAAAATTTGCTGGGCGGGGATGCGGAACTGTTTGTCCGCTATTACGATATCACCGAAAGAGGAAACTGGGAACATACAAATATCCTCCGGGTAAAGAAACCGTTTGATGAGTTTGCTCGGGAGAACGGAATTTCGGAAGACGACTTGAACTCCTTACTTGAAAGAGGAAGACAAAAGCTGTGGCTGCAACGGGAAAAAAGGATTCGTCCACTGCTTGATGACAAAATAATCCTGGGCTGGAATGCGCTGATGAATTCCGCCACATCCAAGGCCTTTGCGGCCACAGGAAAAGAGGAATACCGGGAGCTGGCCATTGCCAATATGGATTTCTTGTGGCGGGTTTTCTATTCCCCGACAGAGAATAGTTTCCTGCATACCTGGAAGGAAGAGCAGGCCCGGTTCCCGGCTTTCCTGGACGACCTTGCCTTCCTGGCTGAGGCGCTGATCAACCTGCAGGAGATAACGGCCGATACGCGCTGGCTGGTCAGGGCCCGTGAGGTCACCTCTGTGGTCCAGGAATTATACCGCGAGGAAGATTCGCCTTTCTTTTTTTACACTCCCCGCGGCCAGGAAGATATCATTGTCCGGAAAAAAGAAGTTTATGACGGCGCCCTGCCTTCCGGGAATGCCGTGATGGCCGGAAATTTACACCGGTTGGGAATCCTGTTTGATATCCCGGCCTGGAGAAAACAGGCCACGGAAATGGCGGCTTCCCTGGGAAATGCCATTGTACGTTACCCGACTTCCTTTGGTTACTGGGCCTGCCTGCTGCAGGAACTGATAGCCGGGACTTATGAAATTGCAATTTTGGGGAAAGGGGTGGACGGGGCCCTTCGGGAAACCCTTCAGCATTACATTCCCCACCGGGTACTGATGGGGGCGACTGACCCGGTAAAAGACTTCCCATTATTGGATGGTCGGGGAACTACGGAGGGGGTATCCATCTACCTCTGCAGTAATTACACCTGCCAGCTTCCAGTATTTTCTGCAAATGAGCTTATCTCCCTGATAAACAAGGGGCAAAAGCAATAATTAATTTTAAGTTAATACAATAAACCGGGCCCGGTATCCGTTAGAAATTTTACCCCGGAAATTACGTTTTGAAACAAAAAAATAAATATTAACCTTGTATCAGCAAATACCTCAAAATATTATATTTGCCCATTACCCCCTTAAGTGTATGAAAATGAAAAACCTTTGGTATACCCTATGCTCTGTGGCGTGTGTCTTTTTGCTCGCCAGTTGCGGAATCCTGGGTAAGAAAAACGGAAAGGGAAAAGGCGGAAGCCTACCCAATGACGGTCAGGTGCATGGAGTTGCTCCCGGCGGGAAGTATTCTTTGCCCAAACCCCCCGGAATGGTGTATGTTCCTCAGGGAACATTTCATATGGGCCCCAGTGATGAGGACCCTGCATATGCATTCAGTTCCCGCAACCGTTCGGTATCGATCAGTGGATTCTGGATGGATGCCACCGAGATCACCAACAACGAGTACCGCCAGTTTGTTTACTGGGTTCGTGACTCCGTGGTGGCCCGAAAAATGGGGTATGTAAAGGCCGGCCAGGATGGCAATGAGTATGTGGACTGGGCCAAGATGAAAACAATGAAATGGAGCGATCCCAAAGTAATGGAGCAGCTCAGCAGCACAGATATCATTCTTCCTCCGGATGACAGGATCTTCGGCAAAAAAGAAGTGGATGCTTCCAAGATCGTGTTCCATTCCGAACCATTTGATCTGAAAGAAGCAGC
>JBMSNP010000138.1:0-2371 GCA_049421765.1 Chitinophagaceae bacterium | reverse complement strand
AACCTTATCCTTAATCTATCTTCTTCACAACCCGGTACACCGGGTACTGCAGGTAAGCGGGCTCAAACCATTGCGAATTCTGGTACACATAATTCAATTGCGCCCCTCCGCTTTTTGCAAACGCGGTATCGGTGGCAACACGTTTCCGCAGGCTGTCCTGCAATACGGTATTTTTCTTCAGGTATTCCGCGGCAATATCTTCAAATGCATAGGCTGAATAACCTTCTTTTTGACCGAGGATCGCATCAAAATAATTCCAGGCGAAATAAGAGTCCTCTGCTTCCGGTTCCAGGGTCTCCAACAGGAACCGGTTGGCGGGTTGATCCATCGGGATGTACCAGTCTCCTTTTCGGAATGAGATCTTCTGTTTTGAAACGCTTACTTTCACTTCACTGTTCAGGTGATGCATTTCGTACTGGCGGGGAAGAGTCTTGTAGTCTTCGATCCGGTAAACCTCCACTTCTATTGAGGTATCCTTCTTCAGGGGGTTCATCCTTACGCCGTTCAGTTTGAGCAACTCGGTCACTTTCCACCAGCCCTGCGGGATGATATAGGCTTCGGGTTTGCGCACTGTTTTCTTCACGGCGTAATGGTTAAATATTTTGATCTTTTTTTCAAAGGGTTTGTTCCGGTCGTAGTAAAGCCGCGGCAGACCCGACACTTCGCTGGGTTTCTGCCCCGACTCATAACCTTTGTAAAGCACTTCCTTGAATCGGGAACGGTCCAGTGACCATTTGATGGGAAACTCCGCCTGGTAACTGACCCGGTTTTTGGTCTGGTCGCGCAACTGGCGGATCCGGGCGCTGTTCGTTGCCGTGAACTCCACAAAACTTTTCATGAGGGCATAGGTAGATTCCACGCGTTGTTTATATGGCTTCAGCATATGGGTTTCCGGAACAAAGGAAAAGGTATGCCAGAGTGCCGCGTAGCCACTGGCATAACGCGGACTGTCCCAGTACTCGGGCCAGCCGTTCTCTGGTTTATCGCTAAAGGAATTTACATAGGTAACCAGGTCAAATCCCTTTTCTTTCATCAGGGAGTAGATGGCAGGTTCAAATTCCGAATCAATATATTCTCCCATTACCCCACCCAGTTTGTTGTGCTGGGTGGTCAGCAGGGTCATCACATGCTGGTAATCGGCTCCATTACTGACATGGTTGTCGACAAAAACATCCGGGTCAAGCAGGTGAAAAATTTCGGAAAAGGCCCGGGCATCCCGGGAATCACATTTGATAAAATCCCGGTTCAGGTCGAGGTTCTGAGAATTGCCGCGAAACCCGAACTCCTCGGGTCCGTTCTGATCCACCCGGTAGTTCTGGCTTCGGTTCAGACAACCCCCGATATTGTAAACCGGGATGATTACGACCACTACATTATCCGGGATGCGGAATTTGTTGGCCACCACGTCGCGGGCAAAAAGCATGCTGGCATCGATGCCATCAGGTTCTCCCGGATGTATCCCGTTATTGACAAGGATGATCCGTTTGTCCTGTTTGCGGATGTTCTGAAAATTATAATCGCCGTTATTGGCCACCACCACAATATGCAGGGGATATCCGGCATCAGTCATCCCCATGGGAATCATTTTCACTTTCCCGGAACGCTCATCCAGGTTTTTCCACCAGTCGATGATCTCATGGTACGGGGGAGATTGCGTTCCTCCGGAACGCTCAAACCGGGTCGTGATATCCTGGGCGAAGATTTTGCCAACAGCGCAAATGCCGAGAAACAAAAGGATTTTTTTCATGCTGGTTGTTTAAAACCCTGCAGGGGTTCATAAAAATAAAAAAGGCATTCCGGAACGGAATGCCTTTCAGCCCTTTTATTCAAAATAGTTATTTCGCCGAAGCGTTTGCCTGGCGTGTCAGTTTGCTTTTCAGGTTGGCGGCTTTGTTCTTGTGAATGATGCCGCGCTTAGCCAGTTTGTCGATCATGGATGCAACTTCCGGCAGTTTGGCGCTCATTTCCTTTCCCTCGGCGGCCTTCAGGTTGCGAATGGCATTCCGGGTGGTTTTGCCATAATACTTGTTTCGGTCCCGGCGTTTAGCCGCCTGGCGGGCATCTTTTTTTGTTGCGCTGTGATTAGCCATTCTTGTAATTTTTTACCCCTTATTTCGGGACGGCAAAGGTAGGGCGGGGTGGGTTAATCACCAAATTTTCAGCCCCTTAATTAAGGGTTTCCGGAGACATTATCTTCCAACAGGTTAGGGGATTCTTCAGTCGGATCCCCCGCTTAAGCCGGCTTCTAACGCCCTCAAAATGAACCTTCGGATTCGTTTTTTTCAACGATATTTGTGACCCCGTTACCGGCCCGATTCGGCGGCGTTCCGACTGTTTTATGCCCGTGGGTAACCTGGATCATTGGATCTGA
>JBMSNP010000137.1:0-2402 GCA_049421765.1 Chitinophagaceae bacterium | reverse complement strand
CGCCACCGATGGCGGTTTTCATTTTCCATTTTTGCATTCCGCTTCTTTTCCCGTGCCCGTTCAGCCGGGATGAATAAAAAGCGGCTGAATCAAAAGGCCAGGCCGGAGAAAGGTTCCGGACCGGGGTCAGTGGATATTGAATGGCATAGGCATGCTTACGGGTCGAATCTGTGTACACCCAGGCAATATCCGCTTCTCTTTTTTTATTGATCCCGATGGCGCTTGCCCAGGGATGGCGAAAACTGAATGTATCTTTTCCCCGCCCCGGAATTGTATGGATATTATATGCCAGCAGTCTGCCATCCCTGATCACCAGGTTCAGGTTCTGGTTGGTCGCAAAAGAGAAAAAAGTTGCATTCACCACGAGCAGGGGATTGCCGTTCTTTTCAAAGAAATCTTTTGGGGTGAGTCTCCGGTTATATGTGGTGTCCACTGTAAACTCAAGATTTCTGTCTTTCAGATCGGCCTCCACATAATATGCAATATTGGGTTCCCCGCCGAGCGGGGTACGGGATTGGTACACATGAACTGAAGACGGAAGGGGCTGAAACAAGGAATCCACATTCTCCCATTGCAGCTGAGCCCGGGAAAACGAGATCAGGAAAAAATTAAAAAGGATGACCCAGGAAGCCCGGGGAATAAACCTACGCATGACTTTTTTGCGACTATGTAAACCGTTGCAGGGAAAATTAATTTATGATTTTGTCCGGATCTGGCCGATATGTTTTTCACTGTGATAGGATGACCGTACCAGCGGACCACTTTCCACGTAATCCAGCCCCAGCCGGTATCCGATCTCGCGGTATTCAGCAAACTCATCAGGGTGTACAAACCGGTCAACAGGCAGGTGCTTTTTGGTTGGCTGCAGGTACTGGCCGATGGTTACCACATCACACCCGTAATCTCGAAGATCAGTCAGGGTCTGCACCACTTCCTCCTTTTTTTCACCCAACCCCAGCATGATTCCGCTCTTGGTCCGCATTCCCCCTTCTTTCAGCGTACGTATCACTTCCATGCTGCGCCAGTACTTGGCCTGGATGCGTACCTGGCGGGTCAGCCGCTCCACGGTTTCAATATTATGACTCACGACTTCCGGTGCCGCTTCAACTATCCGGTTGATGCTTGCTTTGTCGCCCTTGAAATCGGGAATCAGGGTTTCTAATGTGGTATCCGGGTTCAGGGATTTGACTGCCCGGATCGTATTGTACCATATGATGGAACCGCCATCCGGGAGTTCGTCGCGATCGACCGAAGTGATTACAGCATGTTTTACCTTCATCAGCAGGATGGCCTCAGCCACCCGCTGGGGTTCATCCCAGTCCACCGGATCAGGCCGGCCTGTGGCCACGGCGCAAAAGCCACAGCTCCGGGTACAGGTATTCCCGAGGATCATAAAAGTGGCTGTACCCGCGCCCCAGCATTCGCCCATGTTGGGACAGTTCCCGCTTTCACATATGGTGTGGAGCTTATACTGGTCAACCAGGCCCCGTACATGCCGGTATTCCTCCCCGATGGGTAACTTAACCCTTAACCAGTCGGGCTTTTTCACCCGGGTATTGTCAACCCCCGCAGAAACGATTGGAAGTTCAGTCATCCGGCAAATTTACGGCCATTACTTACGCCTGCCAAACAGCACGGAGATATAGCCCTGAAAGAAGAATTGGCGGTCCTTTTGGCCAACCATAATAGGGATTTTGCTCCCGTAAAACTCGGCACTTACTCCCACTTCTATCCCGGAAACGGTTTCGTTGAACCGGCCATAATCAAAGCGGAGTGCCGCCTTGGCAAATGCCCCGGGTTTGATCTTGGTCTCATTCCAGCCTTTCCCGAAACCTGCTCCGCCTAAAATCTGAGGGCTGAGGAACAAGGCGCTGTCGGCCGGGGTATATTTGATGGTTCGGGTATCCTGGGCAACGGGATCATCTACCTCAATGTAGTAAGGTCTCAACAACCCGATTGCAAGTCCGCCGTTATATATCGCGGATACGGCCACACCGTTCTTGTTTCCCTTTTGTCCGAGGATATATTGCTGTCCGAATCCCAGGGTCAGCTGGTAAAAATAATTTTGCTTGGCATAGATAAACGGATTCCCGAAAAGAAAACCCTGGCTGGGTTGCTTGTCTTCCTTCGGATGTTTGATTTCAGTGAAGTCGACGCGGTAAATGGTTGTTTTCCGGTTGGTCTTCATCCGGCCTATTTCATAGAAAGCGCCGTATCCGTTGGTCCTGAACTGGAGTCCAAAAAGGCTTTGCTTGCTGTATACCAGTACTCCTTCTTCCGCCTGTTTCATCAGTTCGTTCGCCCGCTGACGGCGTTCCTCTTTCTTATTCTCTTTAAACGATTTTTTACGACCGGTGGTATCCTGGGCGGAGGCCGATATAACCACAGTAAGTAACAGCAGG
>JBMSNP010000136.1:0-2479 GCA_049421765.1 Chitinophagaceae bacterium | reverse complement strand
TTTAATTTTTTCAATACGACGACCTTCTGATGGGTGTGTGCTGAGGAATTCCGGCGGCTTCTGACCCTTGCTGGCTTCTTCCATTCTTTCCCACAATCCGATTGCTTCCTGGGGATTATAACCCGCCATGGCGGTCCAGATAAGTCCATACCTGTCGGCTTCAAGTTCATGTTTGCGTGAGAAGGGAAGCATCACTCCGACTGTTGTTCCCACCCCGTATGCGCCGAGGAATAAGTTCTGTGTTTCGGCAGGTTTGTTTGATACGGCCACGGCCAATGCCACTCCTCCAAGTTGCTGGATCAATCCCTGGCTCATCCGCTGGTTACCATGTTGTAATAAGGCATGTGATACCTCATGACCCATCACGGCGGCGAGGGCCGCTTCATTCTGGGAAATGGGAAGCAGCCCGGTATACACGACGATCTTACCGCCAGGCATACACCAGGCATTCACGGTTTTGTCTTCCACCAGGTTGGTCTCCCACCTGAACCCGTTCAGTTTATCACTCATACCCCGTTCGGAATAATAAGTTTCAACAGCCCGCACAATCCGGTCTCCCACCCTCTTTACCATACCCGCATCCCGGTTCTGGGTGCCGCTCACTACCCTTTTGGTTGATAAAAATTTCTGGTATTCCGTTACAGCCAGAGACTGCAGTTCGGATTCAGGAAGAAGAGTCAGCTGTTTTTTCCCTGAAAGCGCGTTCCGGGAACAGGCAATCAGCAGGGAAAGCATCACAAACGTGGCTGAAATCATTCTTATCATAGAAGATAATTTTGATAAGTTATTCAACGATCGTACCAGACTGGTAACGGAAAACTATTTTACCTATTTAAGATGTACATTTTTCTGCTTGCGGGTAGTTACGGATTCACGGAATCGCGCCGGTTGCGGCGTTTATCCCGGTTTCTGAAGATCGGCACCTTGCTCTCGCTGCCCTTCAGCAGTCGGCTGATGTTTTTTTGGTGGGTAAGCAGCACCATCAGGGCCACGCTGATCGCAAAGATCCGGTAGAGCGGATTTTCAACATTGAATATAACCAGGATAAACACCGGGAAAGCGATACTGGCAAGGATGGAACTCAATGAAACAAACCGGGTCAGGTACAAAACCAGAATAAATATACCCACGCAACTGAGCGCTGTCCATGGAGAAATGCCAAGTACGAGCCCGAAAAGTGTGGCGACGCCCTTGCCCCCGCGGAAGTCTGCCCAGATCGGGAAAATATGTCCGACCACGGCTGCCAATCCGAGACCGGTCTGCAGGTTCTGGAAATTGATCTCACTATCGGCATATTCGGGTAATAGCAAGGCCAGTTTCACCGCCATCATACCTTTCAGCATATCCATGACCATCACAAAACTGCCCCACCGGGGGCCCAGTACACGATAGGTGTTGGTGGCCCCGGCATTTCCGCTGCCATAGTCGCGTATGTCTATGTCAAAGAAATGCCTGCTTACCCAAACAGAAGTGGGTATGCTACCAATCAGATATGCGAGAATTATAAGAAGTAATTCGTTCATATAACCCCTTCCAGGGATTGCAAAAATACGAAAATTAAAAGAGGTAAGGATAAAATAGTAAACAATTAACCCTTCATCAGTGGCTGAATCTTAAACAGATCCAGCCGTTCGATGCCGTAATAAGAACAGGGTTTAATCCGAGGTCTTCTCCGGCCCTGACGATTTCGGCTTCATCTTCTTTCAGCAATCCGCTCAGTAAAAGCGTTCCCCCTGAAGCCAGGTGTTGTGCAAGTGTATGGAAATGTTCCAGGATCACGTTCTTGTTGATATTGGCCAGGATGATGTCAAAATTTCTGGATTCAGGAAGCCGTTCACTTTTTTCAAGGATTATCCGGGTACATTGATTCCCGGCAATATTTTCGGCTGCATTCGCAATGCTCCAGTCGTCATTATCAATGGCCATTATTTCTGCGGCTCCGAGTTTTTCCGCCAGGATGGACAAGATCCCAGTACCTGTCCCGAAATCGAACACCGACCGGTCATTAAATTCAATCTCCCGCATTAGTCTTACCATCATCGAGGTGGTGGCATGATGACCGGTTCCGAAACTCATCTTGGGTGTGATAATAAGCTCATGCTCCACATTTTTAACCGGTTCGTGAAATATCGCACGTATGGAAACAAAATCATCCACCACTACGGGATTAAATCCCGACTCCCAGGCCTGGTTCCAGTTTTGTTCCGGGATTTCCTCGAGAGCATACGAAACCCCGTATGTGCCGGCCAGTTTATCCAGCCATTCCTTTTCCATCAGTTGCTTTGGAATAAAGGCCTTTAATCCGGGATCGGTTTCCTCAAAACCCTCATACCCTCCATCGGCCAGGACCGCAATGAGGATTTCCTGCTGTCCGGGTTTGAGATTCTGAAATTGCACCTGGTAATATGCTGGCATAACTGAGTAAAAACAGGTCATTAAAAAAAAGGCCTTGCCGTTTTCGGGCAAGGCCTGGTTATTA
>JBMSNP010000135.1:0-2479 GCA_049421765.1 Chitinophagaceae bacterium | reverse complement strand
TTGAAGCGAACCCTGCCCCTGTGCAACTGTTTTTTGACCGTATTCAGGATCACCCACCTGCCGGAAAAAGTGATGAGAAAATGGAGTCCGAAAAGAATCAGGAATGCCAGGTAATAATAGGAGTAATCATTTTGCACATCGTCGATGAGCAATACAAAAAACAATACGGTCGATCCCAGCAGGCTGCAAATAAAAGTGGAAGTGAATTCAAATAACCTGGATTTTTTATAGAGCGAGTGATATGAACCGGCCACGGTATAGAGAATGAGCCAGCCAAGGGGAATCAAAAAAATACCCATCCAGAACCTGGAATCGGTTTGCAGCTGACCATCCGTGGTAACGGGTTGGTGAAGAAGCCCCCGCCGGATAAAGAAGAAAAGTGCCCAGGCAAGGGAAGCCGTGAGATAATCACTTACGGCATACCAGGCGATTGGTATTTTAGGGTCGCCCCTCATCCGCGGGTAATGATGTTATTGCCGATCTTCTCCAGGATCTGGTGGGCCACATCCATGGCCATCAGTCCGTCCACTTCCGAAACGGGTGTTTTGCTGTTGTTTTCAATGGCGTATTTAAATGCAACCAGTTCTTCCTTGATGGCATTTACTTCCGGGATGGCAGGATGGGCCATCGCGATGGTTTTTTTCCCGCCTGGGGTCTCGATATCAAAAGCAAATACATTGGAGTCCTGCGGTTCCTTTAACTTGATGACCTCCGTTTTCTTGTTCAGGAAATCGATCCCGATATAGGAGTCTTTCTGGAAGAGCCGGATTTTCCGCATTTTTTTCATGGAGATCCGGCTGCTGGTCAGGTTGGCCACACAGCCATTGTGGAATTCGATCCGCACGTTGGCAATATCAGGGGTGTCGGTCATCACACCCACCCCGCTTGCAGAAATATTCTTTACATCGCTTTTTACGATGCTCAGGATGATGTCGATATCGTGGATCATGAGATCCAGGATCACGCTGACCTCGGTACCGCGCGGATTGAACTGCGCCAGCCGGTGAACTTCAATAAACATGGGATTCAGGGACATTTCCCGGATGGCCAGGAAAGCGGGATTAAACCGCTCTACATGCCCCACTTGTAATTTGACACCGGATTCGGCGACCAGGTTTACCAGTTGACGGGCCTCTTCCATTGTATTGGCCAGGGGTTTTTCTACAAAGACATGTTTCCCTTTCCGGATGGCCTTTTCGGCCCATTCAAAATGATAAGTGGTGGGGGCTACCACGTCAATGGCATCACATGCATCGATCAGGAGATCCGGGTCCAGGAACCGGTTCAACTGGTATTTTTCTGAGACCTCACCGGCCGTTTTATCATCCGGATCATAAAAACCCACAATTTCTGTCCCGGGTATTTCTTTCCAGTTGTTCAGATGAAATTTACCCAGGTGCCCCACGCCAAAAACGCCAACCTTGAACATAATGATAGATTAATGCCCAAAGATAAAGATTGGCACCGGGAGAAACCGGGAAATATGCTGTTCACTGATCAGCTGTTCAGCAATGGGGACCGGTTGATATAGGATGGGTGATAGATAAACAGGCAGGTCCCGTTTTTGATCCGGTCGATGATCGGCCGCGATTCCTGGGCGGGAACAGCCGGGCAGCCATGGCTGCGGCCGATCCATCCGCGGGAACGGGCCAGCGCATCGTTCACATAATTCGCCCCGTGAACCACGATTCCCCTGTTATACGCATTGTCGTTGATCCCCCGCTCCAGCCCGTCAAGTTTCAAAGAATACCCGTTTCCTCCCTGGTAGGTTTCCCGGGTAAGATAAAACCCGGGGCTGCTCATGTGGGTGGAATTAACATTGGAAAAATTGACTGCATACAACTGTCCCGAATTCTGGCCATGGGATACCAGGGTCTGGTACAGGATCTGGTAATTTTTCATGTCCAGCACAAACAATCTTTTTTCCGAGCTGGGGAGACTGAAATCAATGATCGAAATGATGGAATCATTTAACAGGCGCCCCTGTTCGATCAGTTTGTCAAATCCTCTCCGGGCATAATCAAATGCTTCCTGGCTGAGTCCGCGGAAACGGAGCTGCAGGCTGTCATACACCGAACGGGCAGAAGATCTGTCTGCAGCGGTCTGCAGTGAATCATCGTTCATCCCCGGGGTTGCAACCGGCGAAACCACGTGAAACAGGCGGTTCCCGGAAACAGATTTGGCGAAGGCGAAAGTGAGGTGAAAAAGACCGATGAAAACAGATGAAATAAATAAATAGATTCCCTTGAATTTGTTCTTCATAGCTACTGTTTAGTTAACCATTAACCGTATTCTTATTTAGACGTAATACTGTGTATTAAATTGCCAGGAAACGCTTAACCAGGATCAATAAAAAATGCCTGGAAATCATTCGCAGGCATTTTTGGTTTCTTTAGTGAAAGTGTTAACGATTCATTAACCACTTTTTTGCGGACCGGACGGGACTCGAACCCGCGACCTCCGCCGTGACAGGGCGGCA
>JBMSNP010000134.1:0-2645 GCA_049421765.1 Chitinophagaceae bacterium | reverse complement strand
AAGGTAATGCTTTACGCCCCTGATGCCCCCCATCTCCTCCCCGCCACCGGCGCGGCCGGGTCCGCCGTGTACAAGCATGGGGAGCGGAGAGCCATGACCCGTGTTCTCCCGGGCACATTCGTTATTCAGGATCAGGATCCGGCCATGATGCGTGGATGCGCCGATCACATAAGACCGGGCCTCGGCGGGATCATCAGTTACAATGGTCGTGACCAGGCTTCCCTTGCCCAGTTTACTAAGTTCGATGGCGTCTTCGCCGTTCCTATATGGCATGATGGTACTCACAGGGCCAAAAGCTTCGATGTTATGCGGCTCAGGTGATTCATGCGGGGTTTCATTCAGTAACAGCAGGGGCGAAATAAATGCCCCCTTCCGCGGATCTGCATCAAGCACATCCACGCTGTCGAGCGACCCGTAGATCAGTTGCGAGGAGGCCAGCAGTTTTTGTACCTGTGCCCTTACTTCTTCCCGCTGGGTTTCTCCCGCCAGGGATCCCATCCGCACTTTTTCATTCAACGGGTTCCCGATAACCGTTTGAGACAACGAAACCGAAAGGGCTTTCCAAACATCCTCCATCTTGGATTCGGGAACAAAAATGCGACGGATTCCTGTACATCGCTGCCCTGCCTTGAGGGTCATTTCCTTTCTGATCTCCTTGATGAACAGGTCCCACTCAGGCATGCCGGGCACCACTTTTTCTCCAAGCACGATGCAATTCAGGCTGTCGGCTTCCATTGTAAAAGGAACATTGTTAGCCAGGATAGCCGGGGTCTTTTTCAGCATATGCCCGGTGGAAGCGCTCCCCGTAAATGTCACCACATCCTGCGATGTTACATGATCGAGCAGGTCGCCGGCGCTGCCGCAAACCAGCTGGAGAGCACCTTCGGGCAGTATTCCGGAAGCAATGATTTCGCGTACAACCGTCTCCGTTAGATATGAAGTGACCGTGGCAGGTTTCACCACTGCAGGAACACCGGCCAGCAGATTCACCGCGATTTTTTCAAGCATGCCCCATACGGGGAAATTGAATGCGTTGATATGGATAGCCACCCCTTCCTTAGGTACCAGGATATGTGTGCCCATGAATGTGTTCTGCTTACCGAGTATATGGCTTTCCCCGTCGAGACATATGACGTCGTCTGGAAATTTTCGCCGCAAGGATGCATTGGCAAACAGGTTTCCGATACCCCCTTCGATATCCACCCAGCTGTCTGCCCGGGTGGCACCGGTGCGGTAGCTGACCGCATAGAATTGATCCAGGTGTTTGCGTAGATGAAGTGCCAGCGCTTTCAGCATATTGCCGCGCTGGTGGAAGGTCATGGCACGGAGAGCCGGGTTCCCGGTTTTTCTTCCGTAATCCAAAAGGGCCTTAAAATCGATCCCCCGGGTGGTGGCGCTGGCCACAGGTTCCCCGGTTACGGCATTGAACAGAAGTTGGCCGTCCCCTTCCCCTGTTACCCATTGGCCACACGCGAAATTTCCAAGTTTATTCATACGGCAAATCCAGGTTTACCGCGAAATTACCCGAAAATAAAAGACGGGCTTGAACTGATTTTTGTCATTGCTCCGGCGATACCACTCCGATATGTTTGCGAAAAAATAATATGAAAAAAGCCGTTTGGGTATCCCTGATCCTTGCTGTTTTCGCTGGGGTTTCGCCGGTGAAGGCACAGCAACCTGAAAAATGGAAAGAAATGGTTGCCTTTCACGAGATCATGAGCACCACATTCCATCCCATGGAAGAAGGAAATTTTGAACCGATCCGGACCCGGAGTGCGGACCTGCTGGAGAAAGCCATTGCCTGGAAAAATTCCACCGCCCCGAAAGGGTACGATCAGAGTGCCGTGCAAAAAAACCTGGAGAAACTGGTCAAGGGTGCGAAAAAAGTAAATAACCTTGCAAAAAAATCCGGTTCCGATGCCGATCTGAAAGAAAAGCTGACCGAGCTGCATGAGACCTTCCATCTCATCACGGAAAAATGCCGGGATGAAAAATAAATCACAGATATGAAAACCCGCTTCTCCCTCCTGGCCGCACTGATACTCCTGGTCCTGGTAGCCTGTAACAATGATAAAAAAGAAGACCCCGGTGATCATTCGGGTCATGAGCCCAAATCGCAGGCCGACAGCCTGATGGCTGATGTCATGGACGGTCATGATGCGGGTATGGCCAAATACGGCAAGCTGAAAGCGATGGAGCAAAAAATAAAAGCCAGCATCGACTCCATTGCCGGACTTCCCGCAAAGACCCGTGATGCCCTGGCGCCGTACAGGGCCAAACTTGACAGCGCAGCTGCCGATCTCAGGTCTGCAATAAACGCCATGGACAAATGGATGGAAGAGTTCGACATGGACTCCGCCGCTAATGACCTGGAAAAAAGAATCCGCTACCTGATGGATGAAAAAATGAAAGTCGGGCAAATCAAGGAATCAATCCTGAACAGCTTAAGCAAGGCCGACTCCCTTCTGAAATCCTCGCTTTAGGCAACCAGGGGGTCTACACCGAACTGCCTGAGATGATGCAGCGCATGCTTGTACAGCAATTGTACATTCTGCTCAAAGTTCAGGTCACCGAAAACAGGATTTCGGGTTACTTTTTGCGGGTCGGCATCAATATCAACCACCACCTGATTTTCAAATTCGGTT
>JBMSNP010000133.1:0-2858 GCA_049421765.1 Chitinophagaceae bacterium | reverse complement strand
AAGCCACCCCGCGGGTGGCTTCTTTACTTCCAGGGGGTACCTGTAGACATATCCGGAGACCTCGGTTTGCTCCGGTCGCAATTGATGAGACTAACCAAAATCAGTTTGGAGCAGGAGGAATTAATGTATATTGAATTTGCGCGAATCCTACGGTATTATTTAATACCGGGTCAGACCCTTTGTATGCCAATACCAATCAAATTATTGGGCGCTCCATGAGTGAGTCACAATAACAAGTCTATGTCCCAGACCCGCCAGCTTGCCACCGTATTATTTGCCGATATTGTAGGCTATACGGCACTCATGCAAAAAAACGAAGAGGCCGCCTTGGAAAAAATCCACTTATTCAAAGAACAACTGACCCGGGGAACTGAGCAATCCCGTGGTGAAATCATTCAGTATTATGGTGATGGATGCCTGGTCACTTTTTCAAGTTCAGCCGATGCCGTTGAATGTGCCAAAGGTCTCCAGGAAGTTTTCGGGTCGCTTCAGGTTCCTGTTAAGATCGGGATCCACCTGGGTGATATCATGAAAGAAGGGGATAATATTTTTGGAGACAGTGTGAATATTTCTTCCCGGATAGAAAGCATGGGAGTTGCAGGAAGTATCCTGTTCTCAGAAGCCGTCCGGAATCAGATCAAGAACAAACCGGGGTTCAATATCATTTCGCTGGGTAAATTCGAGTTCAAAAATGTCGAAGAGCCGGTCGAAGTGTTCGCGCTCGCGAATCCTGGACTCGTGGTTCCGGAAAGAACGGCATTGCAGGGCAAGTTCAAAGAGAATAAAAAAAAATCTTTGGACCCGGTGCGCTGGTGGAAAATATCCCTGGCTGGCCTGTTGTTTACCGGACTGGCCATCGCTGTATATTTCCTGTTGTTCGACAGAAAACCGGAAGATTCCCGCAAATCAGTTGCGGTACTTTCCTTTACCGATATGAGCCCGGATAAAAGCCAGGAACACCTCGGCGACGGGTTGGCAGATGATATCATTACTTCCCTGTCCGGCATAAAAGACCTGAAAGTAACCGGCCGCACATCCTCCTTCCAGTTCAAGGGAAAAAATATTGACCTGCGTGAAATCGGTGACAAACTTGATGTAGGTGCAGTGCTCGAGGGAAGCGTGCAGAAGTCCGGTAACCGGTTGCGGGTAACCGCCCAGCTGATCAATACAGAAGACGGCAGTCATATCTGGTCGCATAAATGGGACCGGGAAATCATTGATATCTTCAGGATACAGGATGAGATTTCTACCGCCATTGCAGAAAAACTGCAAGTGACTTTTCTGAAAAAACCTGGTAAAGGGCCTACGGCTGTAAACCCCGAAGCGTATGAACTTTTTCTGCAGGGCAGGCTATTTCTTCATTCCGGACGGCCACTGAATGTATTAAAGGCAAAAGAGTTTTTGCTCAGGGCCAAAAATAAAGATAGTACCTATGCGCCTACCTGGGCATATTTATCGGTTGCATACCGTACCCTTCTTTCTTCATTTCCCCCCGCAGAAACAGAGAAAATCCGGTTACTGAAAGATTCAGTCAGGTTTTTTGCAGAAAAGTCCATACAGCTGGACCCTGAATGTTCCTCCGGGTATATCGCACTAGCCAATGTGTATTCTAATTTATTTAACTACATCGAAGTAGATAAGCTGACACGAAGGGCCATAGAATTAAATCCGGGAGCAGAAGAAAAGAACCGGCTGGCCATTTTACTGATGAACATGGGCTACCCCGAGGAAACCTTTCAATTGCTAAGAGAGGCGATGAAACTTGAACCCCTGTCCCCACAGATAAAATCCACCTATCTGAATGCCCTGATGCGGTACAAAAAATTTGATGTTGCGGAAAAAACAGCCAGGGAATACCTGGATGCGGATTCAGCGAATATCAGCTATTGGAGTATCTTGGCTTTTGTATATGTTGGTAAAAAACAATATACTAAAGCCCTGCAGGCCTGGGCCAGGCAACATGAGTCATACGGGAACAAAGAGCTCGCTCAGATTTACCGGACCTCGGATTTCAAAACGGCCATGTCTGCCTGGATAGAACAGTCCAGAACAAACAAGGCTCTCTCATCAACGGATATGGTCCGGGCCATAGCCTTTGCGATGAGGGGCGACAAAGACAGTACATTGAGCCACCTGGAACTGGCGGTAGCCAATAACGAGAATAACGTGGCGCACATCAAGAATTTCTGGGTTTTTGACCTGGTCCGGAACGAACCCAGGTTCCGGGCTCTCTACCAGTTCCTGAAGTTCGATGCCTATGATACCTACCGCCGGCAATCGGGACCATAAGTAAGCGAGGCTTCCATAAAATCATCCCCGATTCTAACCAAAGTCATCTTGCCGGATGAAGATTTACAGCCTTATAATGCATGGAATCCGGCTTATGCAAACATTCCAAATGTAACATTTGCATATTTTGATAAGAGTGGACATACTCCACAGTTTGAGGAGCCGGTTGAGTTTTATAAGAAATTGATAGAATGGATAAAAAGTAAGTAGAGGGTTGGTCATTATATGTGAAGAGAACTATAACACAACAGTTCTGATGTTTGAACACCAACATCTATTTGATGGGTGTTCCGGTCATGACTATCATGGCGATCTCTGGTCATAAAACAGAAAAATCCTTTCGCACTTACATTAAAGCTTCTGGAGAGGAGCACGCCCAAATAATGAAGAAAATTTGGGATAAAAGAATACCTCAAAGCAATGACGAGACTACTTGAGAAACAAGAATTACCGCGCACGGTTCTGCGCACTGAATTAAAAAACCCACGACCAGCGTGGGTTTTAGAGAATCACCGTGGTGTGGGGCGGGATCGAACCGCCGACACAAGGATTTTCAGTCCTTTGCTCTA
>JBMSNP010000132.1:0-2928 GCA_049421765.1 Chitinophagaceae bacterium | reverse complement strand
ATTTTTTCCGACCGGTGGTATCCTGGGCGGAGGCCGATATAACCACAGTAAGTAACAGCAGGGCAAGGGGTAATTTCTTCACGGAATAATATTTTTACTATGTATGCAACGGGTCAAAGGTTTTGTTGGTTCGGGCTCGTTTGTGGATTCTCCTCCTGACCTGAAACCATTGAACAGTAAATCCGGTTTTCCGAAAGGACCGGATCAGGCCTGTTTTACCCTGCACACTATTATGCTCTGAATTATTAACCATAAATTTAGGGCAAATTATTGATAATGACCTCCACAGTACTCTATAACGGGCTGTTAAGAACCACCTGTACCCACCTTCAAAGCGGAACCTCCTTTGAAACGGATGCCCCGACTGATAACCATGGCAAAGGAGAACGATTTTCGCCCACCGACCTCATGGCTACCAGCCTGGCCGCCTGTATGATTACAACTATGGGAATCCGGGCTCGTTCCATGGGTTTTGACCTGGACGGGATAAAAGTGGATGTATTAAAGATCATGAAACCAAATCCCCGCCGTGTCGCCGGCATTGAGCTCAGTTTCTATTTCCCAGAGCCCCTTCGTGGATTGGACGTGAAATCCAGGGAAATCCTGAAATATATCGGGGATACCTGCCCCGTACGAATAAGCATACACCCTGATATTGAAATAAAAGTCGACTGGGGGGCCTGGGCTGTTTGATTTCAAAGGATGTCCGCATCACTGCTCATCCCTTCAGAACTTCATTTCCGATTCCGCATTCAAGGCACATTTTTTTTTCACAGTAATTTCTTTTCAGTTCGATCAGGGCCTGGCTGTCCAGGGCGGAGATGTTTTTTACCCCCAGCTTTTCGAACCCGGCGGTATAACTGTTACGCTCCGGGCCTGTAGTTTCAAGCCACCTCATGGCCCGGTCCCTGAACTTCAGATCCCTGTAATAATCTCCGTATGCAAAAAGTACCGGGGCAAGGCAGTTAATGATGATCCGGTCAAGCAGCCGGAGGCCGGTATTTTTCTTTCTGTACGAAGATGGTTCCCCGAACCGGTAATGATAATGCCAGTAGTCGTTCGCTGTGACGTTGAACCATTCACGGAGTTCTGAAATTGATTCCAGGTCCCGAACCGTAGAAAATAAGGGTCCGGATTTTTGAAGCAGGGCGGCCAACTGGGCCAGCCTCACCGTGGGAAAGTTACGGGGACGCATACGCAGGAAATGGACCGGCTGGCAAATCGGCTCCAGCTTATATTTTAAACGCAAGAACCGGTATTCCCGTTGCAAAAGGATATAATACGGATCTTCCGATTCGGCCTGGAGCAAACCTGCCTGCCCCATCAGCAGAGCTTCCAACTGGTGGATCTGTGAACGATGGCGTGACAACAAAGAGACAGGCAGGGTCTGAGCCATCTCCTCGAAAGCAGATGCGTTTACCGAAGCCCCGAAATACCGGGCGAGAAGTCTCCAAAATGTTTCCTCCCAATGAACCTGGTTATCCTTCAACATCTGTAGGACCTCGCCTGCTTTACGGGTCAGCCTCTCTGCCACCAGCCGGTCTTTCCAGCTGCACCAGGTAATTTCTTTTACGCGACCAATGAGTTTTTCACAAGCGATAAATGTACCGGTCTGCAACAGGGTGGCATAACGATCGAGCAACAAACCCGGAATACGGCTTTTTAATTCCAACGTGGGAATCGCCCGATCACCCGTATCGTCCTCCCAAACCACATGCAGGATCACATTTTTATAGTTTTCGTCTGAATGGTGGCCATGTTTTTTCCAGTCGGATGCAAACACATGCAGTTCCACAGTACCCGCCCAGGTAGCAGGTCCGATCCGGATACGGGCCTCAGAAAAATCCGGGCCCTGGTGAATGTTATATTTTCCGCTTGAAATAATCTGAACCGGTTCAGCGGCAGTCGTAAACAGCCCGCTCCGGTTGAAATACTGGAATTGCCAGATGAATTGCAATAACCGCTCATTCATTCTACACCGGGCAGCAGTTGTTGGAGTCCTGGAATAAAAAGCAGGTATATTAAACCCGTATTCAAATTGTGATTAGCCAGAGGCTACCCCTGAAAATACATTGACCCGGGGATATTTACAGGTGAAAATAAACACAACGATTTGTGTTTTTCCGGATGATCCATTATACAAATTCCCAGATTACACCCTTAACCATCAACCAAAACGCTCGAGTTCCCGGAGTAAACGGCTCACGGGGAGTCCCATCACATTATAGAAATCCCCCCTGACTGATTTGATCCCCACGACACCAATCCATTCCTGGATGGCGTAGGCGCCGGCCTTGTCATAAGGTTTGTATTTATCTACATAAAACTCGATCTCAGCCACTGTAAGTTCATGGAACTCGACATCCGTAATATCAGCAAATGCAACTTCCCGTTCGCCCCGGCGGATAACCACCCCGGTAATGACCCGGTGCTTTTCGCCTGATAAGGCAAGGAGCATGCTAACTGCGTCTTCCCGGTGTACGGGTTTGCCCAATATATGTTCGCCCAATACGACAAGGGTATCTGCCGCAACCACGGTCCGGTTTCCCACCATGGGTTGTACAGCTTTTGCCTTGTTGCGGGCAATAAAGACGGCTACATCTTCCGGTGGCAGCCCGGGGGGGAAATCTTCGGCCGCATCGCTGACCATCACGTCAAATGGCAATTCTGCCCATTCAAGCAATTGTTTTCTTCGCGGCGACTGTGAAGCAAGGACAATCCTGTTCATAGGTAAAAGTAGAAAAAGACCATCGAAATAATCCCGGTCAGCATAACCAGTTTGGTGAGCAGGCTCAGTTCATGAAATTGTGCGGGCGTATGACTGCCCTTAAGTTTGAACAAAACCATCAGCAAGGGAACGATGATCGCCGGGACGCTGTAAGCCACCGCCGCCCAAAACAGGGTCGAATCGGCCCATTGGGCGATCGA
>JBMSNP010000131.1:0-2969 GCA_049421765.1 Chitinophagaceae bacterium | reverse complement strand
TAAAATAACCGGCTGGGCCCAGGGTGTTATGGATGCCATGAAAGCCACTTACCCCATGGACAGCCTGGTCCGTAAGAAAAATTGATATATTTGCCAGAACCCTGAATCAGGATGTGGATAATATCCAGGAAAATCGGAAGCGCTTTCCTGCTGGCTCTCGTGCTGGCACCTCTTTTCTATACTTTTATATTACAGGCAAAGCAGTTGAGCATTCAACACAGGATGAAATACCGGATCGAGAGATCTCTCCTACACAGCATCGTATTGAAAAAAGATGAGTTACACTGGGTAAAACCGGGAAAAGAGATCCGGGTAGGAGAAAAATTGTTCGACATCAAAACAATGCAAGACAGTGATCACGGGATGGTGCTGGTCACAGGCTTGTTCGACAATGAAGAAACTTTCATCTACCAGGCAATGAAGAGGAGCAGGGAAAACGACACCAAAAGAAACAATCACCTGGTCATTCAGTTGCTACAAACACAACAGGCACTCCCGGAAACACAACAGGAGCCCACGGCATTGACCGGTATATTGCGTGGACAAAAGACTATTTTTAATACCCCTTCACTTCCTTCACCCTTCAAAGGTATTCGCACCCCCCCGCCTCAGACCGGGTTACTGTTTCTCCTCTAACCAACCCAGTCTGTAATCAATAAATAACTTTTTTTATGAAAAAAGCATTACTGCTTTTAGCAGTTGCGTATTTATTTCAGGACATAAGCCTGCATGCCCAAAACGATTCTCTGCAAGAAAGAACCATGGGCGAAGTGGTTATTTCTGTGAACAAATGGGAGGAAAAACTAAATGAGGTTCCGAATAAAATCGTAAAAGTCACAAAATACGACATCCTGAAAAACAACCCGCAGACCTCGGCCGACCTGTTGGGCCAAAGCGGTTTGGTATTTATTCAGAAAAGCCAGTTGGGTGGAGGAAGTCCCATGATACGGGGGTTTGCCACCAACAGGGTGTTGCTGGTAGCCGACGGGGTAAGGATGAACAACGCGATTTATCGAAGCGGGAACCTTCAGAATGTGATCAGCATCGACGCGTTGAGCACGGAGACCGCCGAAGTGATCTTTGGCCCCGGTTCCCTGATCTACGGAAGCGATGCAATCGGCGGGGTAATGGATTTCCATTCCCTTGAAGCCCGATTTTCAGACTCCGGTAAAATGAGGGTAAAAGGCAGTTCCCTGGCCCGATATTCTTCAGCCAACCAGGAAAAAACCGGACATATAGACCTGAACCTCGGGTGGAAGAAATGGTCCTGGCTCGGCTCAATCTCATACAGTGATTTCGATGACCTTAAAATGGGCCGGCATGGAGGTGAAGAACGGTACTTACGAACCGAATACGTGAGCCGGATCAACAACAGGGACAGTATCATTCCAAACCGTGAGCCCAGGATCCAGCGTTTCAGCGGATACAACCAGCTCAATATCCTCCAGAAGATCCGTTTTAAACCGGCTGAGGGATGGAACTTGCAATATAGTTTCACACATGCCCGCACGGGGGATGCTCCCCGTTACGACCGACTCATCCAGTACCGGAACGGGGCACTCCGATTCGCTGAATGGCATTATGGACCTATGATCTGGAATATGCATTCCCTCCATGTGCTTCACACCCGGAAATCGGGCATTTATGACGAATCAAAATTGACAGTGGCCATTCAGAATTATGAAGAAAGCCGGGTGGACCGGACCCGTAACAGCATCAACCGCAATATCCAGACCGAAATGGTGGATGCATTCAGCGCCAATTGGGATGCCAGCAAGGAATTGAAGAAAGGCTTACTATTTTACGGAATAGAATACGTCCGAAATAAAGTTGGCTCGACAGGGGAGCGCATCCAGATCAGTTCTGGAGTGTCAACGCCGATGGTTAGCCGCTATCCCGATGGTAGCACATGGAGCACGACGGGTGTCTATGGCAGCTATAAAATAAATTTGCATCCCAAAACTACTCTATCCACCGGGCTTCGGTATGGTTTCAATACACTAGATGCGAATTTTGATACAAGCTTTATCCGATTTCCTTATCGTAAAGCCGAACTTCGAGACGGCGCCCTGACGGGGAACGCCGGAATCGTTTACCGGCCTGCCGAATCCTGGCAGTTGAACGGGAATATCGCAACCGGATACAGGATGCCCAATGTGGATGATATCGGAAAACTCTTTGAAAGCGCGCCAGGAAATATCACGGTACCCAACCCCAACCTGAAGTCAGAATATGCCTGGAATTTCGAGATTGGCCTGGTTCGTGATATCCCCCGGAAATTCAGGTTCGAACTCAATGCGTTTTACTCTTTATTACAGGATGCGATCGTCCGTCGTCCAACGACTTTCAACGGGCAAGACAGTATCCTGTTCGAGGGGGTGATGAGCCGGGCAGAATCCCTGCAGAATGTAGCCAGGGCAACTGTTTCGGGTCTCCAGGTAAGCGTGGAATATTTCATATTCCCCACTCTTTCTCTTCAGTCTCATGCAAACTGGATCACGGGCAAAGAGACGGATGACAACAAAAATGAACAGGTGCCACTCAGGCATGCCCCCCCGTTTTACGGAAGTACTCACCTGCGGTACCGCTATGGCAAACTCTCGGCTGAGGCCGAAGCCCGGTACAATGGTACAGTGACCAACAAAGACCTGGCCCCTTCCGAGCAATCGAAAACCGATATCTATGCCCGGGATGCGCAAGGCAAACCATATGCCCCCGGTTGGTACACACTCGGGTTGAAAGCATCTTATCAGTTTTCTACAAACCTGCTGCTTACTTCCGGGTGGGAAAACATAACAAACCAACGATACAGAACGTATTCTTCCGGTATTGTTGCCCCCGGTTCCAACCTGGTGCTTTCGATCCGGGTTTCGCTTTAAAATGGGCTTAATTTCAAAAACAGCCGCTTTTTATTCCCAAATCGCGTAAAATCCCCCGATCCCGGGCTTAAATTTTACAATACTGTGCAG
>JBMSNP010000130.1:0-3117 GCA_049421765.1 Chitinophagaceae bacterium | reverse complement strand
AAAAAGTTTGTGCCAATACTTGCCGGATTAAAACTTCCATTCCAAACTCCAAATTCAATATTGGTTGTTGCATCGGTTGTAGAAAGAGTAAAGGTAGCACATTGTGATAAGCCCGATGCGTTTGTCCAGGTATGTGTATTATACAAGATGGTTCCTGTAAATGGTGCTGCAAAAGGCTTAGGCCCAGGACATACTCCCTGAACACCATTTCGATTAAGACGGTTTGGCATTGTAGGCCCGCCCGGGGCCAAGGCGCCAGTAAAAGTTTGGCAAACTGCAGCAGGATTATTTCTGGCGATCACTTTCCGGTTCGGAAGACCAGCATCATTATCCGCAAAAATGTTGGGATTTTTCTGTGCTTGAATAAACGCAAGCTTAGCATTCCGTAATGCCTGCGACTCCTTTTTAACATCTTTTACTGGAGCCACCTGGGCAAGACCAGATTGAACAGTAAATGCCAAAAAGACCATAAGGATGGTCATTTTAGCACTAATGGACCATAAATTTCGTAGCGTAAATTTTGGTTGCATATTGTGTATTTTAAGTGATTATTGACCCCGGTAAGCAGTCAGCAGCCGGAAATCGGGTTGTAAGATAATTTTTTTTGCAATATTAATAAAAAAAATAACCCTCACCACTTGTCCACCTCCTCATTTCCAGTGTCGGGAGCCGTATCCGGCTGTTCCACCGCAGCCGGAATTACCGGTTCTGCTGGCGACTGAGCTGCCAGGTCTGAATGGCCGTTTTCGGCCGAAACAGGGCGGTCATCCTCGGGTTGGTCGTCGTGGTTAAAGGCATCAAAGTCGAAATCGGGCATCAGGTCGGTCTTGACATAATCCACCGCCTCGCCCAGGGCCTTGATAAATTTGTTGAAATCCTCTTTGTACAGGAAGATCTTGTGCCGGTCGTACCCGTTGTCGTCAAACCGTTTGCGGCTTTCTGTGATGGTCAGGTAGTAGTCATTTCCCCGGGTGGCCCGTACATCAAAAAAGTAGGTCCTTCTTTTCCCAGCCCGAATACGCTTACTGTAGATACTTTCCGCTTTACCCGCCGAAGAATCGCCATAGGCAGGTTTCTTTTCATTATTCTCGTACGCCACTTTCTAAGTTTTTAGCAGTTAAGGAATTAGTTTGGTTTTGGAATACACAAATATAGATATGTTTTTGAATCAGCCAAATGCATTAAAAACGGGCCGGATCATAAGGTCTCACCAGGCGCTTCCCCGCGCTGTTGCCTGGCGTAAAGCCCTGCATAATAACCCTTTATTGCCATCAAAGAGGCATGAGTCCCTTTTTCCACAATTTTTCCATCTTCCAATACTATGATCTGGTCAAAGTTGAGCAGGGAGAATATCCGGTGGGTAATGATAATCGCGGTTTTCTCATGCAAATACTCATTCAGGTGGGAAATGATCTCATTTTCGGTCCGGGCATCCACCGCACTCAGACAATCATCAAAGATCACAAAGCCGGGATCTTTTACCAGGGCCCTGGCAATGGAAATTCTTTGTTTCTGGCCCCCGCTCAGGGTTACCCCCCGCTCCCCCACCAGGGTCTCGTATCCTGCCGGGAAAGAACTGATCTCCTTATCCACGCTTGCCTGGCGGGCAGCCTGTTGAACGGCTTCATGAGAAAACTTATCCAGCCCAAAACCAATATTCCCCGATACGGTTTCGCTGAAAAGGAACACATCCTGCGGAACGTAACTGATCTGATCGCGGAGAGAACGCAGGTCCAGGTCCCTGATATCTTTTCCGTCCAGCAGGATCTTCCCTTCCGTGGTATCATACATGCGAAGCAGCAACTGCGCAATGGTGGATTTGCCGCTCCCGGTGCGGCCCACTATGGCTACTTTCTCTCCTTGTTTAATTTCCATTGTGAAATCGTTCAGCGCTTGAATCCCCGTATGTGGATAAATAAAGCCCACATGTTCAAAACGAATATGCCCCTTGAGCGGGTATTTAATTGCGCCCGGTCTGTTTTGAATCGCCGGCTCGGATTGAAGGAACTCGTTGATCCTTTTCTGCGAGGCCGCGGCCCGTTGAATCATGCTGGCAGTGAGACCGATTGCGCTGACCGGAAAAGTGAGCATGTTGATATACATGACAAATTCCACGATCACATTTACCCCGATCTGATGCCCTCCATGGATATAATACAATCCCCCGATCATGATGGTCAGCAGGGTGCTGAGTCCGATCAGGAAAGTGATGGAAGGGAAGTAAATCGCTTCCACCCGTGCAAGACCGATCGCGTTTTTTTTATAGGCCTCACTGTTCTTTGTAAAATGCCCCAGCATCGCTTTTTCCTGGACAAATGACTTGATCACCCGGATGCCTGAGTAGGTTTCCTGTGCATTGGTTGTCAGCGCCGAAAGCGATTCCTGGATCCGTTCACTTTTCCGGTGGATGGTATTGTTTACAAAATAGATCGTAATAGCCAGGATGGGGAGCGGGGCCAGCACATAAAGTGTGAGTTCGGTATCCCTTTTAAGCATATAAAATACGCTTAAGGAGATGATGGCAAGTAGGTTCGCCAGATACATGATCGCGGGACCCGTGAAGATGCGTACCCTGCTCACGTCCTCCGCGATCCGATTCATCAGGTCACCGGTACTATGGGTCTTGAAAAAAGCCGTATCCAGTTTCTGGTAATGGGCGTACACTTCGTTTTTCTGGTCGTATTCAATAAAACGGCTCATCACAATGATGGTTTGCCGCATCAGGAAAAGGAAAAAACCCCTCAGGAGGGCAAGCCCGAGGATAGTGATGCCACAAAGAGCCACGACTTTACCTATTGAGTATTCAGGCCCCTCAACCCGGGCGATAAAAAGTTTCACCAGCGCGTCATAATCGGGGGGCCGGGACGGGGGACGGTACCCTGGCAGGTTCAGTGCCTGTTGAACATAGTCGATTACAAAACCCGTGACCTGCGGGGAAAGGACGTTGAAATAATTGGACAGGAAAACGAACAGAAGTCCCACCCCCAGCCGGACCCGGTATTTCCAGAAATATTTATTCAGGTGGCGAAGGTGCTTCACGTAAAAAATTTGAACGAAGTTAAATGATAGATTACTAATAGTTTGGGAGGAAATAAAGGAGACCGTACATTTGCGCCG
>JBMSNP010000129.1:0-3155 GCA_049421765.1 Chitinophagaceae bacterium | reverse complement strand
CCGTCGCGGAAGCCCGGAGACTCCATTTCCCGTGGGTGGTGGGAGTGCTGAACCCCTCCATCCCGCGCTCCACGATCAGGCCATGTACTTCCCCGGCCTCGTTCTTCGCCCAGACCACGGCCACCTGGGCAAAGGGTGCGTTGCTGATCCACATCTTGGCACCGTTCAGAATCACATGATCTCCTGCATCCCTGAAATTCGTGATCATGCTGGATGGGTCACTTCCGTGATCAGGTTCCGTAAGTCCGAAACATCCCAGCCATTCGCCTGATCCCAGCCGGGGCAGGTACTTTTTTCGTTGCTCCTCGCTCCCATACTGGTAAATGGGAAACATTACCAGCGAACCCTGTACGGAAGCGGTGGAGCGAACCCCGCTGTCTCCGCGTTCCAGTTCCTGCATCATCAGCCCGTAGGAAACATAATCCAGCCCGCCCCCGCCATATTCAACGGGTACGGTGGGGCCAAAACAACCCAGGTCGCCTAATTGCCTGATGATCTGCAGGGGAAATTCCGCACGTTGCGCATAATCCTCGATGATGGGAGATATCTCCTTTTTAACATAATTGCGGACGGATTCCCGGATCAACCGGTGTTCTTCTGTCAGCAGTTCATCCAGTGCAAAATAGTCGGGGCTTGAAAAAAGGTCTGTACGGGCAGCCATCGGTAATGTTTTTTAGATCCTTGGGTATCGGCAAAGGTAGGTGAAAGTTGAAAAGGGTAACGGGGATAAGACTACAAGCGGAGGTAAGCGGATCTGACCCGGAACAATTTGGTGTACCTTGCATGCTTCAAATCCCTGAAATGAAATCTTTGCAACGCATCATACACCCGCTTCTGTTGTTGGCTTTTTTTGTTCCGATCCTCCAAACTGCAAGCGGACAAGTGCCGGCTTCCTGGAAAACCTTTACCGATACAGCCGGGAACTTCACTGCCCGTTACCCCGGCAATTGGATAAATAAGATCAAGGAAGGCAACCGGGTCTTTTTTACTTCCCCGGAAGACCGGTCCGGAGACCGATTCCGGGAAAACGTCAACATCCATGTCAGTAAAAACCCTGCTTACGGGGTGACGGTCAAGATCCGTGATATGTTCCCGGCGGTTCTTGAACAGCTAAAACCCTCTTTCAAGGATTTTGCAAGCGAAGGGCAGCGCTATTTTACCTGGAACGGGCAGGAAGCCTGCGAAATCGAATACACCGGCTATAACAAACTAGACGAAACCCTCCGGGTGCGATTGCTTCAATGGTTCTGTTTTTTCCGCGGACGTCTTTATACGGCAACCTTTACCTCTGAAGCCAACAACATATCTCATACAAAAACGGCGCGGAATATCATGAAAAGCATCATCTTCAAGTAAGCACCAGAATCCCATTTTAGTTTTTGGCTGGTTTACCTTAAGCTTGAGAACCAATTAAAAAAACGGCATTTGGCATCGCCCGTCATTTTCCCCGAGCCTTTGCCGGACCCGGAAAAAAAATTATATCTTCATAAAAAAGATATCCGTATGTCATTGCTCAACCAAAAGAATCAGAAAGGAAAATCAAAAGCCGACAAGAAAAACAAAAGCGCCTCCGCCTCCGGGTCCAAGTTTATCCAGAAACCCAAATCAGGTTTTGTCAGCAAGCAGCAGAATACCGGCTCCCAGCGGGGCAGTTAACGGAAGGTTCTTTGCGTGACGTTGATCTTATACCGCATCACCACATCATCATTATAGAGCAGGTAAAGCCATTCCACTCCGGGATTGGAAACCGCATAGGTATACCTGAAAAGGGAGGCATCGGCCGGTTCCGGTTTGAGAAAGACCCAGGAGGGTGAGTGTGTGAAAAAGGCAGAATCGACCAGTGTGGATGGGGAAATGGCTCCCTGGGAGGCGACCCGGGTTTCCAGTTGCAACACGATGGTGTCGCCCAGGGTGGCTTCAATGATTCCTTTACCCGGGGAGAAAGAGGTGAACCCGTATTTGGCAAACGATCGTTGCCTGAAAGGAGATTGCCGGAATTCATCGGGGACTTTAGGATCCGGCATCAGGATCCACCGCGGGTCATCGGGATAATGGTCCCTTATAAAAATCTCCGGGGACGTTAATATATACCGGCCGTTGTACTGCCTGACAAACTCACCGTCGCGCAGGTTGATATACCCGCTGGCCCAGGTCAGATCCAGCAACTGCCATTGTCCCTCAAGCAATACGGCATTCCAGTAATGATTTACTCCAAAACGACCGGGGCGGCCGAACCCACCATTGGCATACCCGCAGATGATCTCGGATCTAATACCACCAGCCAGGCATAAAGCCGAAAAAAGCCTGGCATATCCGTCGCAAAATGCGGTCCGTCTTTTCAGCACCAGTTCTGCAACCCTTTCATCGAGGGAAGGGAGCGGACCTTCCTCATCGGTCTCATTGATCACGGCAGGTTGCCTGCGGGAGGATGTGTTGAATGTGGTGTAGGAAACATGCCCGGTGATCCAGTCCACGATGGCATTCACTTTCTGCCGGTCGTTCCGGCAGTTCCTGAAAAGCTGCTCCGCCAGGGAACCAAGGTCCTTTTGCGCTTGCAGCGAAAGGGAAATCAAAAGGAGGAGCGATATGGATAAAACTCTTTTCATGGAGCTCGCTTCTTAAAATTAAAATAAATCCGGGGGAATGCATCCTATCGTTTCAGGAACCGGTTTTTCAAAAGCTTTTCCATCACTTCCTCTTTTTGGTTCCGGCTGATGGGAATATGGTGGGAGCCGATCCGGATGTCATTGCCTTCAATACTGTCTATCCGCTCGGCAGCCACGATATAGGACTTATGCACTTTGAGAAATTTGCTTTCGGGGAGATATTCCTCCACTGCCCGGAATGTAAGATAGGTCATGTATTTACGGGCCGGGGTATGAATGGTAACATAATTCTGGAGCGCCTCCACAAACAAAACGTCTTCATAGCGTATCTTCTCCAGTTTGTTATCCGCCTTGATAAAGAAAAACCCTCCTGAACCCGGGTCCTTCAGGTTGGTATCCCGGACTTCATAGAAATCCTGGGCCTTCAGAGCCGCTTTCAGGAACCGCTCAAAAGTGAAGGGCTTTACAAGGTAATCCAGTGCATTAACCTCGAATCCTTCCAGGGCGTATTCCGGGTATGCGGTTACCAGTATAAGCATCGGGGGATTG
>JBMSNP010000128.1:0-3464 GCA_049421765.1 Chitinophagaceae bacterium | reverse complement strand
CAACAACGAGAAAATTTATGAAGACCTGGATAATAACTGGGCGGTTGTATCAGAAGCGATCCAGACCATCCTTCGCAGGGAAAACTACCCCAACCCCTATGAGGCCCTGAAAGACCTGACCCGGGGCAACACGCGGATCGACAAGAAATCAATCCACCAGTTCATCGAGCGCCTGAAGGTTGGCAACGAGATCAAGAAAGAGCTGAAGCGGATCACGCCGCATAATTATACCGGAATTCCTCCCCGCTAACCCTCTTTTCTCCGGACGATAAAAACCGTCAACTCCTTGCCCTCTTCGATCTTTGTACTGTGAAAGCGGAATCCCGCCTTTTGCAACACTTTCATAGACGCGGTATTGGCCGTTTCGGACACTCCGTAAATTTCCGGTATATCGGTATTGTCAAGAAAGAATTTCAAGCCGGCCACCGCTACTTCTGTGGCATATCCCTTGCCCCAGGCAGAGGGAATAAAAGAATAGCCCAATTGGGTTTTTTCCGGTTCCGAGGGAATGGGAATAATCGCGAAGGAACCGACGAATTGCCCGGTTTCCTTTTCATCGATCATCCAGCGGCCCAGTCCCGGCATACCGGATGCAGCTTTTTCTTCCGCCAGGATCTGCTCCAGTTTGGCATCACTTTCCGCACGGCTGCTGACCGCCCGGATATACCGCATCACGTTTTCATCCCCATTGAGAAGAAAAAAATTATCCAGGTCATCCGGACGGGCGCGACGGACGATGAGGCGTTCCGTTTCAAATCCTTCCATCATGATTATTTATGGATTTCAGAGGTATAATGGAATTCAATATCCGGGTTATTGGTTTTCTCTGTATTCAGGAACCATTCGCTCTGCGCCAGGTATACGGGGTGCCCGTCTTTATCCTCCGCTGAATTGGCCTGCTTGAATCGGAGAAAGTCCTCGAGTTTCCGGGGATCTGTGCTGGTAAGCCAACAGGCTTTGTAAAAGGGCAGGCTGTTGAAAACCACGGATGCACCGTATTCATGAAGCAGCCTGTACTGAATAACTTCAAACTGGAGTTCACCCACACAGCCAATGATCTTTTTATTTCCTCCGAACTGGGTAAAAAGCTGAGCCACCCCTTCATCAGTCAGCTGCAACAAGCCTTTTTCCAGTTGCTTTGTCTTCATCGGGTCCTTGTTGACCACTTCCTTGAATATTTCGGGAGAGAAGGAAGGAATCCCGGTAAAAAAGAAGTCCTCTCCTTCCGTGAGGGTATCCCCGATCTTGAAGTTCCCGGTATCAAACAATCCCACCACATCACCGGCATAGGCGTATTCGATGATGCTTTTGTCACGTGCCATAAATGAATAGGGGTTGCTGAAACGAACATCCTTATCGAGGCGAACGTGGTGGAAATACTTATTTCTCTCAAAACGGCCGGAACAAACCCGGAAAAAAGCGATGCGGTCGCGGTGCTTGGGATCCAGGTTTGCATGGATCTTGAAAACAAAGCCGCTTAGCTTTTCCTCCTCCACATCCACGATTCTTTTTGTGGTTTCCCGGCTCCGTGGGGTCGGAGCAATCCTGATAAATGTGTCCAGCATTTCCTTCACACCAAAATTATTGATCGCACTGCCGAAGAAAACAGGCGCAACCTTGCCGGCCAGGTAGTCGGGTATGACCAGCTCCCCATGTACTCCTTCCACGAGTTCCACGTCATCACGGAGATGTGACGCATCACGCTCACCCAGCTTCTCATCAAGGATTTGGTCCCTGAGATCCGAAATGGAAATGCTGTCTTCGTCTGCCTTGGTATTGGCAGTAAAAAGACGAAGGCTTTTGTCATGCAGGTTGTAAACCCCCTTGAAATCACGACCGCTGTTGATCGGCCAGGTCATGGGGTGCAGCGAAATACTCAGCTCCTTTTCGATTTCTTCGAGCAGGTCGAAACGGTTCTTGCCGTCACGGTCCATTTTATTGATGAATACAATCACCGGCGTATCCCGCATCCGGCACACTTCCATCAGCCGGCGGGTTTGTTCCTCCACACCGTTAACACTGTCGACCACGAGGATTACGCTGTCGACCGCGGTAAGCGTGCGGTATGTGTCTTCCGCAAAATCCTTGTGACCCGGTGTATCGAGCAGGTTGATCAGGATTGAATTGTACTCAAAACTCATGACCGAAGTGGCCACCGAAATACCCCGTTGCCTTTCGATCTCCATAAAGTCGGAGGTAGCGTGCTTTTTGATCTTGTTGCTTTTCACCGCACCGGCCACCTGGATGGCACCTCCGAACAGGAGAAATTTTTCCGTAAGCGTGGTCTTTCCGGCGTCGGGATGTGAAATGATCGCAAAGGTTCTGCGACGTTGTATTTCGTTGTGATATTTCATATTGGATGATCAGTTCGCGACTCCAGGTTCTGATTGTCATGTATCAACCATGTCTGCGAAGGTATAAAGTCCGCAAAGGTAAGGCCTGGGCCCTATTTAACTAGCATCGGCTCCGGTTTCCCCGGGTGGTGGTTGCCGAAATTCAAATTCGATGTCATTGTCCAGGGCATCCTGGAGTGCGATCTTGCCACGTATGTAATGGAAAAAGGCCGCCGCTACAAAGGAGACCAACGAAATAAAGTACCAGATCGTGAATTTAAGTTTCAGGATACCCTGTACGGCCAGATCCGCCCCGTCGCGACCCGGCTTGTCCTGCATCAGCGACTGAAGCTCAACCTTGAGCTGGATCATCATGGCGATCAGCATCAGGGCTCCGAGGATCCCCGCACACATCCCGGCCAGCGACCTCCAGCTGACGTTAATAAAACCGAGAAGCAGGCCGAATATCCCGGCTCCAAGGGCCAACAGGGCAAAAATATTGGGTTTGTCTTTCAGAAAATCCTTGTCCCGGCGGGATCCGTCATCAAGCTTCTTCATGAATTCATTTTGGCTAAGCCCGGAAGCCACTTTCCATTCCCTGCCGATTGCGATTCCGATACCGGTATTTCCAAGTAGGGTCATATTCGCGCATTTAAACTCGGCAAAAGGAAGCAGAAAAAGAAGAAGCGCAAGCGCGAAACACAACGGGGCGTTTTGGGGTTTCCGGAAAAAGTGCCTGCTTTTTCCTGCTTCGGGGGCGGTTACAGGGAATTGATTCATATGATTTTCCAGGGGCAATATTAGGAAATAAAGAAGGGTTCTGCGGAACAGGTTGAATTTCTTCACCCATTACGGGTTAATTTTGTCATATGCTACGTCGCTCCCTGGAGATTGTCAGCAGCAGCTTTATCATGGCTGTACAGGAATTGTGGAAAAACAAGCTCCGCACCTTTCTTTCCTTATTTGGAGTGACCATTGGTATTTTTTGCATTATCGGGGTTTTGGCTACGGTCAACAGCCTGGAACAAAACATACAGAACGAAATAAAATCTCTCGGGAACAATACCATTTACCTCGACAAATGGGATTATAGTGCAGGCGGGGGACCAAATTACCCCTGGTGGAAATATG
>JBMSNP010000127.1:0-3601 GCA_049421765.1 Chitinophagaceae bacterium | reverse complement strand
AATGCCCCCCCTGCTCCTACATCATCAAACTCGGTAAGCACCCAGCGGTTGGCCAGCTGATCATAAAGTACAACGGGGTCACCGGCACCAGTTTGTCCTGTAAGGGAAGAAAGGATTGTCGGGGCCTGGATCACTGTTCCGGTCTTGCTCCGGATGGTGAATAAAGAACCCTGGGAGTGGTTGATGATCTGGATGATGTGGTTGGGTCCTACTGCCATGTTATTGTCAGAAGGAGCAAAACCAGTTGCAGTCAGACCATCTGCATTGTAATTGATTGTTGAAGTAGGAACATTCCGGGAGGGAACAGTTTGCGGAACAAAGGTCTTATCCACTCCCTCTCTTTTATAAAGAAGTGCTTTAAACGCCTCTTTAGCCGCCTTCCATTCCGCGGTTTGATGACTGATCAGGCCGCGCTCATCTCTTTTTGTAACAAAAGGCTGACCGTACATACTGTTGCGGTCAATTTCTGACAATCGGGGTGTTATCCGTACAAGGCGACCTGTAACAGATGAAATCGATTGTATTTCTTGCGCCTGAATTTCATTTAAAAATCCAGCAAGCACAAAAAAACCCGTAAAAAGAATGAGGGTAATAAATCTTTTCATAAATGCGCTGTTTTGGTTAAGTCCATAAACTAGTTAAGGAAATTAAAATTTAAGCCGAAAGTATTGAAATTATGGACAATAATAATTAAATCGCCCCAAGAAAAAAAAAGATTTTTATCAAGCTTGAGCGGTTCGGAATTGTGGAAAAATGAAAAATTTGAGCACTTAATCGCAATCACTCAGCCTGTAATGACTTTTTAGCCCAGCTGTCTTTTAATCCTACAGTCCGGTTGAAAACCAGCTTATTGCCATCCGATTCAGGATCCATGACAAAATACCCCTTCCTGATAAACTGGTATCTTTCATTTAAGGATGCATTTTGGAGTGCTGGTTCAGCATATATCTTATTGATAACCTGCAAACTACCAGGATTCAGGTACTCCTTAAAATCTCCCACCTCATCAGTTGGGTCTTCCACACGGAACAGCCGGTCATATAACCGTACTTCCGCACCAATTGCATGCCTGGCACTTACCCAGTGAAGCGTTCCTTTTACCTGGACTCCGCTGGTATCCTGTCCGCTTTTGCTTTCCGGAATATAACTACACCTGATTTCAAGTACCTGTCCATTCCCGTCCTTGATCACTTCATCACACCTTATGATATAGGCGCTTTTAAGACGTACCATCTTGCCGGGTGCAAGGCGGAAATATTTTTTTGGCGGATCTTCCATAAAATCCTCCCTCTCAATATATAACTCACCACTAAATGGAATATCACGGGTTCCGGAAGCCGGATCTTCCGGGTTGTTCTCGCTTTCCAGGATCTCTTCGCCCCTTTCGTAATTTGTGAGGACAACTTTGAGCGGGTCAAAAACAACCATCCTTCGCAGGGCGATCCGGTTCAGGTGTTCCCGGACACAGAATTCAAGCAGTCCCACATCCACCAGGTTATCCCTTTTGGCCACTCCGATCCGGTCGCAAAAATCCCGAATGCTTTCCGGGGTATAACCTCTTCTTCTCAGTCCGCTTATCGTCGGCATCCGGGGATCATCCCAACCCGTTACATGATTTTCTGTAACCAACTGTAGCAATTTCCTTTTGCTGGTAACCGTATAGTTGATGTTTCGGCGTGCAAATTCATACTGGTGGGAAGGATATATCCCCAACTGGCTGATCAGCCAGTCATAAAGCTCACGGTGGGGAATAAATTCCATCGTACAGATGGAATGTGTCACTTCCTCGATCGAATCGCTTTGCCCGTGGGCCATGTCGTACATGGGGTAAATGCACCACTTGTTGCCGGTCCTGTGATGATGAGCATGTTTGATCCGGTACAATACCGGGTCCCGCATCAGCATGTTTATGTGTGCCATGTCGATTTTCGCCCGGAGTGTCCGGCTCCCGTCCGGAAATTCCCCGTTTTTCATCCGGGTGAATAGGTCCAGGTTCTCTTCAATGCTGCGATCCCGGTATTTGCTGTTCCGCCCTGCTTCTGTGGGAGTGCCCTTCATCGCGGCCATCTCTTCGGAAGTGGAATCATCCACGTAGGCAAGCCCTTTCCGGATAAGTGTTACCGCGTACTCGTAAAGGGTGTCAAAATAATCGCTGGCATAGCGCTCGTGTTTCCATTCAAAACCCAGCCACCGGATATCGTCCTTGATGCTGTCCACATATTCGGTCTCTTCGGTCTCCGGGTTGGTGTCATCAAATCGAAGATTGGTATATCCCGGGTATTTCCTGGTGAGCCCGAAGTTGAGGCAGATGCTGCTGGCATGGCCGATGTGGAGATATCCGTTCGGTTCGGGAGGAAACCGGGTTACGATACTTTTATAAGTCCCTTTTTCCAGATGCTCCTCGATGATTTCTTCCAGGAAATTCAGACTGCGCTCTTCTGCCATGTGATGATTGAATGATAAGGGGCAAAGGTAACTCTAAATTCTTCAGGGTCACAAAGCGAGGTACCCTTTCATTTCAGCCTGGTATGCACGGGCAGCTTCCCCGGCCTTATCTGCGAAATCCATACCAGCAGACAAATAAATCACCGCCCGGCTGGCATTCACCAGGATCCCGCAACCGGGGATCATGGCTTTTTCCGAAATCTCCCGGAGGCTCCCCCCCTGGGCACCCACTCCCGGCACCAGGAGAAAATGTTCCGGGATACGTTTCCTTATATTGATGAAAGAATCGGCCTGTGTTGCACCCACCACAAACATGGTGTTTTCGGGACTCCCCCAATTCGAAACGGTTCCGAGAACTTTTTCATAAAGAAACCCCTCTCCCGCTGGCTGCAGTTCAAAATCTGCCGCACCCGGGTTAGAAGTAAGACCCAGTACGATGCCCCATTTGCCAGGATACTGAAGGAATGGCCGAACGCTGTCCTCGCCCATATAGGGCGCCACCGTCACCGCATCAAAAGGCAGGGTTTCAAAAAAAGCCTTAGCATACTGATCGGAGGTATTCCCGATATCGCCCCTTTTGGCATCCGCTATCCGGAAATGGGATTCCCCGATATAAAGAACCGTTTTCTCCATCGAAGACCACCCCTTTACTCCTCTTGCCTCATAAAAAGCCGTATTGATCTTATAGGCCACACAATGGTCCCGGGTAGAATCGATGATTGCCTTGTTAAAAGCATAAACCGGGTCCTCTTCCTGTAAAAGGTGGGCTGGGATTTTGGAGATATCGGTATCCAGCCCCACACAGAGGTAAGAGCCTTTTATATTAATTTGTTCTTCAAGCTGGCTGCGCGTCATTGGGACGAAGATAGATATTTGGGTAATCGTTTGACGTTTCTGGTTTGACGTTTGATGTTTTCGGTTTACATTTTACGGTTTGCAGTTTTCTATCTTTGTACCGGGCTTTTTTAAATTCGTTTCTGATTTGGAGCTTGGAACTTACTTGTATCATCTTATCCCAGTCCCTGATCGCTCAACTTTTGTAACACCAGTTTCTCCACCTCCTCACTATCCCAATTTTCTTCGATCCCTTCCAGGGCCATGATCTCCTGCATGATGGCTTCCTGCCGCTGCCCGTTCCGAAGAGCTTCACTGTACC
>JBMSNP010000126.1:0-3719 GCA_049421765.1 Chitinophagaceae bacterium | reverse complement strand
CTGTCAATCAAAATAAACAGACCTATCTGTCCATTATCCGGGAGGCTTCCGGAGCGGGGCAGTTAAAACATGCCGGGAAAATATTACCGGTCTATGTCTCCTGAACGGATTATTATTAACCATGTATTTACTGGTTCGTTTTTTCTCACCTATTGATGCGGCGGCATTCCCGATTTGCCTGCTCGTCTGCTATTTTATCTTTAAGTCGTTCATTCAGGGGGAAAAGGATGAAGAAACCCGTCGGTTCTATAACCGGGCTTTTAAGTTCAAGGTATTATGTGTTTTGGCATTTACCTTCCTGACCGAGTTTTATTTCAAGGGAGGAGATACGTCTTTATATTACCAGGCGGCCAAGGACCTGCAGGCTGCGGTAAAGGACAACCCGGATAATTTCTGGGTCATGCTTTTTTCAGAGCGGGTTACTGTCCGCAGTCCCCTGTTCGATTTTTTTTACTATGATGGGTATGACATGGATTTAACGTACCAGTACATGATCTCTCCACCCAACTTTTTCCCACCCAAGCTTGCTTTTTTCCCGTTGTACATGTTTTTCGGTAGTTATATCAGCATCAACATGTGCTTTGGGTTCTTTGCACTGTTGGGCTCAATCCAGCTATTCCGGTTCTTCCGGAATTATTTTCCCTCCCTGAAGCGACAGCTTGCTTTGGCCTGTCTCTTCCTTCCCAGCGTGGCTTATTGGAGCGCGGGCTTGCTGAAGGACCCCATCACATTCGGTTCCGTGGGATTTGTCCTGTATGCATTCTACGACCTGTTTCGGGGGAAAAAGATATTCCTGTCACTGCTGACAATCATTGTCTGCGGTTTCTTCCTGTATACCATGAAAGTTTACATTTTACTGGTGCTGGTGCTGGCTATCGTGGTCTGGCAGTTTACGGAAGTAAATAAACGGATTGAAAACAAAACGCTCAGCTCGATATTCACGGTTATGGCCTTTGGCGTGGGGGCCGTGGTAGGCGTGTTTCTAATGCGCTATTTCACATCGATGGAAGCCGGGCAGGAATACCAGTTTGATAAGCTGGCTGGCAATATTGAATACCAGCAGCAGATGTACGCGGCCATCAACCAGCAGCTGGCGGGAAAGGATTCCTATTTCACGATCAACACAAGCAACCCGGCGGCTATGGTTTTCGGGGGACTTACCGCCACTTTTTTCCGGCCCTTAGTTTGGGAGATCAATACCCCCATCGCCCTTTTGTCGGCGATTGAATCCAATATTTTCCTTTTTCTGACCTTGTTCTTTTTATTTAAGCGCGGGGTACGCCGGTTTTTCAGCCTGCCGTTCGCGGACTCGATCACCCTGATGTGTTTTGTGTTTTCGATTGTGTTTGCCGTGGCGGTCGGTGTGTCAACTTCGAATTTCGGGGCTTTGTCAAGATATAAGATCCCCTGTATGCCTTTTTACCTGGTATTCCTGATCTTATTGTATAATAAGGCCGGTTTGGCTTATCCCCGCTGGTTTTTAAAGATCGTGGATTTTGCTGTCCCGGCCAGGCGACAAACAAGATTTGGATGACCCGGCGTGTCAGGTCCTCCTTCCCTGAAAGGGAATTTCATTTTCAGTTTCCGCAGACATGTTTTCTTTTTATCCACTTTATTCATAGTTATGATCGCACCAGGTTTTGAGGAATACACCACTTCATACAGGAAAATCAGGTTTTATGATATTCCCGCAGATAATATCGATCCCAAAACAGTCGCTTCGTTTGGCTATGAATGGAAGGCTTTTCATGATTTCCGGGACAGCGATATTGAATCCCTGGGCATAAAGTATTTTGATATTGTAACTCCCGAGATGCTCAATAGCAGATCCAAAGTGATAGATATCGGGTGCGGAAGCGGACGGTTTATCAAATACCTGAAAGGCCGGTATAACACGATCACAGGTGTGGATCCCAGTGATGCCATCCTCGTTGCCGACGAATTGCTGGGTTCAGACCCTGCGATCGACCTGGTAAAAGCCTCAACCGATAACCTGCCTTTCCCGGATGACCATTTTGACTTTGGCTATAGCCTGGGGGTTTTGCATCATATCCCCGACACGGAAAAGGCCTTACGCGATTGCGTGAAAAAGATAAAACCCGGAGGTTATTTTCTACTCTACCTGTATTATAACCTCGAAAACCGTTCCTGGATCACCAAATTGGTATTCCAAATATCCAACCTGATGCGGCTGGTCATTTCGCGCTTCCCAAAGGGTTTGAAAATGTTCACCTGCGATGTACTCGCCGCCCTGGTTTATCTCCCTTTTGCGGTGTCCAGCCGTTTCCTGAAATGGATTGGCGTCCCCCTGCGGGTCCGTAAGTATTTCCCGTTACAGGCCTATGAGGATCAGCGCTTTTTCATCATGCGTAATGATTGCCACGACCGGTTCGGCACCCCGCTTGAAAGAAGATTTTCCCGCAACGAGATCGATATGATGATGCGTTCAGCAGGGCTTACCGAAATTGTTTTTTCAGAAAATATTCCTTTTTGGCATGCCGTCGGAAAAAAAGCATAAGCTATTGATCGTTTGCCCGCACCCGGAAAATACCGTGCCGGGGCAGCGACTGAAATATGAACAGTATTTCAGTTACTTCAGGGAACAGGGAATTGAAGTAACAGTCCGGCCATTCATGACCGAACGGTTCCAGGCGATCGTTTATCAGAAGGGGCGGGTGCCGGAGAAGATCGCATGGACATTATGGGGTTACTTGAAGCGATTTCTGCTTCTTTTTTCACTCCGCCGTTACGATGCGATTTATGTCTTTTTATGGGTAACACCATTCGGGCCGCCTTTTTTCGAGCGGCTATATTCCTCGTTTTCAAAAAAAATGATCTACGATATCGATGACCTCGTGTACCTGGCAGAAGCCAAAAGCAAGGTCAACGGCATGGTCGCGTTTCTAAAGGGCCGAAAAAAGCCGATCTACCTGATGAAGAAGGCTAATCATGTAATCACCTGCACTCCCTACCTCGACCAGTTTGTCCGGCAATTCAATCAGCACACCACGGATATTTCTTCAACGATCAATACTGCCCGGTATCGGCCAAAATCCGGTTATGCAATACTTAACCGGAAACTGGTACTCGGCTGGAGTGGCAGTCACAGTACTTCCAAATACGTCCGGCTCCTGGAACCTGTATTTCGCAGGCTTCAGCAGGAAGGCCTTTCTTTCAGGGTGATTGTAATGGGCGATGAAAGTTTTGCCCTCGAGGGGATCGACATCGAGGCCATACCCTGGAAAGATGCTCACGAGGTTGAGGTTATTGAACGCTTTGATATCGGCTTATACCCTTTGCCGGATGAGCCTTGGGTCTATGGAAAAAGCGGCCTGAAGGCTTTGCAATATATGGCGATCGGAATCCCTACCATAGCAGCTGCGATCGGCACAAACTTCCGGATCATCCGGAATGATGAAACGGGTTTTTTGGTCAGCAATGACCAGGAATGGGTGGACCGTATCCTGCAGCTGGCGTCTTCTGAAGAACTCAGGTCCAGGATCGGAACCGCCGCAGCCAGGGAAGTCGAAAAGGAGTATTCCATCAATGCCAACAAGGATAAATATCTTTCAATCGCTCTGAATGTGATGAATGGGAAATCATGATTTGTTATTTGATTTTTTAAATTTTTTTATTTTTCCCCCTGCTGCCCCAGCCAGATCTTTGACCCCATGCCCAAACTGATCCGTATCACCACGGCCCCGCTCTCCCTGAAATAC
>JBMSNP010000125.1:0-3731 GCA_049421765.1 Chitinophagaceae bacterium | reverse complement strand
AGAAAAAAGCAGAAGACGGACTGAAAGATGAAAAAGACGCCCGCAGTGACGGAGTTGCAGCCAGCCGGGTAACAACGGAAGCCACCCGTGAATTCCTCGAAATGGTGGAACGGAATGAACGCATACGGCAGGGCCGTTAAAAAATAAGCAACAGTATAAAAAGGATGGACCCCGGGGTCCATCCTTTTTTGCATCAGGTGGCTTTAAACCTGCCCGAACCGATTCAAAATATTTAGCTAATTTGCCCCTTCAAAGACCTTATAACCGGCAAACATAACCGAATGAAGATCAGCAACGAAACAAAGGTCGGGGTATTGACCATTACGGCCCTTACCATCCTAATTCTCGGGTTTAATTACCTGAAAGGAAAAGACCTTTTCAAAAAAAGCAAGAAGATCTATGCGGTTTTCAATGACCTGGGTTCACTATCCAAATCAAATGAAGTCAAGATCAACGGGTATGTGATCGGGATCGTATATGGTCTGTCTGTAAAAGACAAAGACATGTCGGGTATCGTGGCCACGATCAACCTGACCCAAGACGTGAACATTCCGCGTGACTCAAAGGCCCTCATTTCCACACCGCTGGTCGGCGCCTCCTACATCATGATCGAAAAAGGCAAAAGCACCGATTTCCTGCAACCTGGCGACACGCTTACAACCCGGGTGGATGTGGGGATCCTGGATGATGTAAAAGCCCAGCTCACCCCCACCCTCACCAAAGTGCGGAATTCTCTGGACACGCTGAACAGTGTGCTGGGGAACGTAAACAAGGTTATAGGTACCGATAACCGGAACAAGATCGAACAACTGCTGACCAATCTCAATATTGCCAGCAACTCGCTGAACGGGTTACTGGATAATAAAAGCGGGGCGCTTGCAAAAACCCTCAACAACGTACAAAAGCTGACCGAGGATCTGAAAAGCAATACCAGCGATATCAAGGCCACGATCAGCAATACCAAAAAAGCATCGGAGAAACTGGCCGCTCTCGAATTGCAACCCACGGTTGACGAATTGAAGAACACCATCGGGCAATTCAAAACCGTTCTCCAGAAAATGGACAGCAAGGACGGAACACTGGGCTCACTGATCAACGACAAGACCCTGTACAATAACCTGAAGAATGCGACTCTTAGCCTGGAGATCCTGCTGGATGATCTGCGCACACATCCCAAACGCTACGTTAATTTGTCCATCTTTGGCAAAAAAGACAAAGGCGGGGCTTTAACTTCGCCCCTTCCCAAGGATACGATCAAGTAGCTGATCCATGCCATACCTATCTTTTTTTTATCGGACCCTTTTGCTGGCGGGCCTGTTGGTGTGCGGATTGCCGGCCATGTCACAGGAACCGGTGGCACCGGGCCCGGGCGGAACCTCATCGGACAGCCTGGTCACCGTTGAGATCCTGCCCGGTGTGCGAAAACTTGAATTCAGGAAAGTCAACGATTCCACCCAACTCCAGATCCTTGCAGGAAATGTGAAACTGAAACAGGGAACTTCCTTGTTTTTCTGTGACAGCTGTGTCATCAATAACAATACCCGAACCTTTGAAGCCTGGGGAAACGTGCATATCAATGACTCCGATACCGTGCATGTGTATTCCAGCCACCTCCGTTATCTTACCGACAAGCGGATCGCTTTTCTTGACGGCGGGGTGCGGATGACCGATGGCAAAGGCACCCTAACCACTCCCGATCTCGAGTACGACATGACCACCAGTATCGGCACCTATCTTCATGGCGGCAGGGTGGTCAATAAAAAAACAACTCTCACGAGCCGGGAAGGCTTCTATTACGCCGACCTGCACGATGTCTATTTTAAAAATGATGTGGTGCTTGTGGATCCGGCTTATACAATACGGACTGATTCGCTGCTATACAATACGCAGACCCAAATGACCCGTTTCATCGCACAAACCCATATCCGGGACAGCAGCGGGCGTACCATCGAAACCAGGGAGGGGTATTATAACCTCGCCACCGGTCAGGCGGAATTCGGACAGCGCCCGGTTGTTACGGATGGCCCCAGGAAATACACGGCCAACCGGATCACATCCAACGACAGTACCGGGATCATTCAGCTGATCGGAAATGCCGTGGTACACGACACGGCCCAGGGCACTACCGTGATCGCAGGTCTGATCCTGCAAGACCGCAAAAAGGAAAAGACACTGGCAACAAACAGACCCCTGATGATCATCCGCCAGGAAAACGATTCCCTCTATATCACGGCGGATACGCTTTTTTCTGCCAGGCTGACCGACCTCTATGGTTCCAGGGATTCCCTTGTAAAGGATACGCTTACAGGGACGCAGTTGATCAACACCTCTAAAAAAGACAGTACAAACCGTTACCTGGAAGGATACCGTCATGTCCGGATCTTCTCAGATTCACTCCAGGCTGCCGGTGACAGCCTGTTTTATTCGTTTAAGGATTCCGTGTTCCGCCTGTACCAGGATCCTGTGGTCTGGTCAAAACAAAGCCAGATCACGGGAGATACCCTCCTCCTGCATACGCGAAACAAAAAAGCCGACCGGGTGGAGGCCTTCGCGAATAGTTTACTGGTAAATGAACTGGAACCGGGCATTTACAATCAAATCAAAGCCCTCCGGATGGATGGCTGGTTTACGGACGGTAATATTGATTCGGTCCGTTCCGCAGGCGAGGCGGGTTGTATCTATTATATACAGGATGAAGACAGCGCCTATACGGGGATCAACGAATCCTATTCTGAAATCATCGATGTATATTTTCGAAAAAAGGAACTGCACAAAGTGGTGTTCAGAACCCGGGTAAACGGGACGATCTGGCCGATCAAGCAAAAAGACCCCTCCCTGATGCGGCTCCCGGGATTTATATGGCTGGAGGACCGCCGGCCCAAGACAAAGTATGATCTATTTTGATTAATCTGACTTATTGGATCAACCTTTGAAGGTTTAAGCAAGTTGGAGCCATCGGTTTTTTATTGAGCAGGCGTGTTTGACGATGGCGATTAACGGATAACCCATTCTTTGATTTCCCCGGCACCCGGGATTTTTGCATTTTCTTTAGACATTACTGGCACTATTTTTCGTTTATGGTAGTACAAACAAATCACCATGAAGAAAATCTTAGTTGTGGTACTGCTGGTTGCCGGCAGTGGTCTTTTTTTAGAAGCCGGAGCCCAGTCAGCCCCATATAAAACTGCCCTGGGCGTACGCCTGAGCAGTTCGAACGCTTACCAGAACAATTCCGTTTCATTCAAGCAATTCATCTCCGATAAGGCCGCGATAGAAGCGCTCTTTACGTTTGGAGACCCCCTTGCATTGGGGGCGATGCTTGAATTGTATAAGCCGCTGGCGGCCGATGGCCTCTCCTGGTTCTATGGGGGCGGCGGCTATATCGCCTTTGTTAAAAAACTGAATCCTACCACCCTGAAAGAATCCACTGATCCCAATTTCGGTGCCCAGGGCGTGATCGGGCTGGATTACAAGTTTTCCAATATTCCGCTGAATATTTCACTGGATTGGAAACCCGAACTCAATATTGTAACTGACATCAATTTTGAACCGGCCTGTGTGGGATTTACCGCCAGGTTTACTTTTGGAAAATAAATTCTCTATGGACACGGTCAGCAGCCCCGCCCGAATGGCGGGGTTTTTCTTTGAAAAAACTAAATTGAATTCAGGAACCGGGATCCAATGCAATTCAAAATCCAAAACCCCGATACGATTAATCTTTGGCAGGCAGG
>JBMSNP010000124.1:0-4031 GCA_049421765.1 Chitinophagaceae bacterium | reverse complement strand
TTTCTCGGGATTTTCGTTCATCCCCTGTTTTATATCCTGATCCCGGGCTGGATGCTGCTTCGGGGCTTGTTGCGCGGATACCGGCACCGGCATGAATTTGGCCCCGGTGCTTTTTTGAACCCGCTGGTGGTCGGAACGGTTGCCCTGATTACCGCAGTCATCGACCTGGCCACATTCACCGGGTGGTTCAAAGCACTGGTTCAAAAGAATCCGCTAGTTAAAGCAGCTGTCCCAGCAAAAATCTAAACTCCTCAACCCCTCAACCTCTCAACTTCTCCCTATGTGCGGCCTCGCCGGATATATAGATTTTAATAGAAACACTCCGGATGAAACTCTCCGGCGCATGACGGATATCATCCGCCACCGGGGCCCCGACGGAGATGGGCATTACCTGGATAAAACAGATTCCGCCATTGTGGCGCTGGGTCATCGGCGCCTGTCCATCATCGACCTGAGCAACGCGGCTTCACAGCCCATGGCTTTTGAAGACCTGCTGGTGATCTTTAACGGGGAGATGTATAATTATAGCGAGATCAGGGATGAACTGATCGGCCTGGGACATGCATTCAAAACACATTCCGATACGGAAGTCATCCTCCATGCTTATAAGCAGTGGGGAACGGACTGCCTCCGGAAATTCATCGGGATGTTTGTCTTTATTATCTATGATAAAGGGAAAAACCGTCTGTTCTGTGTCCGCGACCGGGCCGGGGTAAAACCATTTCACTGGTATTTTAAGAACGGGCTCTTCCTGTTCGGTTCTGAACTGAAAACCTTTCACGAACATCCCGGGTTTGAAAAGGAACTGAACACCGATGTCCTGGCTTCTTATATGCAGTACGGCTATGTGCCTACCCCGCACTCCATCTTCCGCCACGCCCATAAACTGCAGCCGGGTCATCACCTTACCCTTTATCTTGATGATCAGCGGGTGGAGATCGGGAAATACTGGGATGTGCTTGATCACTACAACCAGCCCAAACTGGATATCAGTTTACCCGAAGCGATCTCCCAAACCGAAGCCATCCTGGAAAAGGCATTTCAATACCGCATGGTGGCCGATGTGCCGGTAGGCGTGTTTCTGAGCGGCGGGTACGACAGCACTTGCGTGACCGCCCTGCTGCAGAAGAACAGTACCGCAAAGATCAACACGTTTACCGTGGGTGTTCACGACGCGGGATTGAATGAAGCGCCATTCGCCAAAGCTACGGCGGCGCACCTGGGAACCAATCATACCGAATACTACTGTACCACAAAGGAAGCCCTTGAGATCGTTCCGGACCTGCCATTTTATTACGATGAGCCCTTTGCAGACAGCAGCGCCATCCCCACAACACTGGTCAGCCGCATGGCCCGGCAGCAGGTTACCGTGGCCCTGAGTGCCGATGCAGGAGACGAAGTGTTCGCGGGCTATAATAAATACGATTATATCGCCCGTGTAAAAAATAAACTCAACCGGATCCCGGCTCCTCTTCGCCGCGGAATGGCCGGAATGATGAAAATGATCCCCGCACACCGGGTCCCGGTGCTTAACCGGAAACCCCTGTTCACAACCAGGTACAAGAAAATCATGCACCTGCTGAAGGATAACAGCCCGAAAGAACTGCTGCATAACATGAGCCAGCTCTTCTTCCGGGATGAACTGAACCGCCTGATGAAGCAGGCACCTGTTTCCCTGCCTACCAATTTTGACGAGGAACTGAATGCAGAATACAGCGATGACTTAAGTTATATGATGGCGATCGACTATAAAACCTATATGCTCGACGACATCCTTCAGAAAGTGGACCGGGCCTCGATGTGCGTGAGCCTGGAAGGCCGGGAACCCTTCCTGGACCAGCATGTTATCGAGTTCGCCGCCCGCCTGCCTTCAGATTATAAACTCCACAACGGTATCAAGAAATACATACTCCGGCAGATCGTTCATAAATACGTGCCCGCTTCCATGATGGAAAGACCTAAAATGGGCTTTGGAATTCCAATCGCCGGCTGGCTGAAAAATGAACTGAAACATTTTGTGGACGAGGCCACGGATCCCATCTTCCTGATGCAACAGGGCCTGTTCAACCCGGAGGAGGTAAACAAACTGAAAAGCGAGTTTTATGCAGGTAAGGAGCAATTGTATACCAAGATCTGGTACCTCCTGATGTTCCAGATGTGGTACCGGAGGTGGATGGGATAATCTTGCTAAGGATGTATGGCCTAGGGTTTCAACTATTGCCTCATGAAGCGGGAAAGGCTAAGGCTAAGGTTAAGCATCTCAGATTAGAGTCTTAACCTCAACCTCAACCTTAAACTTCCAAATCCCCGGACAAATCATTTCTAAAAAAAGCAAGCCCCGCCCCAAGTCTCTACTCGATTGAAACGAATCCTCTACATATCATACGACGGCATGACCGACCCGTTGGGGCAAAGCCAGGTGATTCCGTATTTACAGGGTCTTTCCCGCCTGGGTTATAAGTTTACCATACTCAGCTTTGAGAAAAAAGATCGGTTCAGAAAACTTGAAAGCCGGATCCGCAGTTTGCTCGAACCGGCCGGTATCGACTGGGAGCCGCTTTGGTTCACGTCTAAACCTCCGCTGCTTTCCAAATTTTATGATGCCATAAAAATGAGGCATACGGCTCTTAAGCTGCAAAGGAAGCATCAATTCGACCTGGTACATTGCAGGAGCTATCCTTCTTCAGATAACGGGTTATTGCTCAAAAGGCGCTTTGGAGTGAAATTTCTTTTTGATATGCGTGGATTCTGGGCGGATGAAAAGAAGGACGGGGGTTCCTGGGATACACGGAATCTTATTTTTCGCCAGGTGTACCGGCATTACAAAAGAAAGGAAGCCCAGCTTGTTCGGGAAGCGGACGCAATCATTTCACTTACCCATGCCGGCAAGACCGAAATGGAAAGCTGGGAAAGCTATACTCAATCCAGCCCCGCGGATGTCATCCCGTGCTGTGCGGACATGGACCATTTTTCTCTCCGGACTCCCCGGCAAAAAGAAGAAGGCCGGCAGATCCTGGGGATCGAAGCGAACAGACCGGTGCTGGGTTACCTGGGCTCACTGGGATCCTGGTATATGCTGGATGAGATGCTGGATTTTTTCCGCGTTTTTAAAGAGATGTATCCCGGGGCTTTATTTCTTTTTATTACACATTCCGATCCCGCCATGGTGTATGGGAAACTGGAAAAATTTAATCTCAGCGAAACGGATGTACGGATCGTTTCAGCTGAGCGTGACCAGGTACCCGTGTATGCCAAAGCGGCTGACTTCAGTATTTCTTTCATTAAACCGGTATACTCAAAAATGTCCAGTTCGCCTACGAAGCTCGGGGAATTACTGGCCATGGGCATACCGGTAATTGTAAACAGGGGAGTGGGAGATGTGGAGCAGGTAGTGAACGCAGTGGAAGGAGGTTTCGTCATTGATGATTTTCAGGAACCGGAGTATCGTCGTGCCATGGATCAGCTTCCCGCCCTGCTGGCGAAGGATCCTGCCGTGATTCGCGACCGGGCTAAAAAATATTACAGCCTCGAAGAAGGCATCCTGCGTTATGCAGCTGTATACCAAAAACTGCTGGGTCAATGAATAAAAAGGGACTCAACGTACTTTTTGTCGTGCCTTATCCGGAGCACGTTGCGCCAAGTCAGCGGCTGAAATTTGAACAGTATTATTCACACTTCCGGGAAGCGGGTATTCGGGTTACCCACCGGTCCTTTTTATCACTTGCCTGCTGGAAAGTAGTGTATCGAAGGGGGCATCTCCTGGCAAAATTATTTTATGTGCTGGCCGGTTATTTGCTCCGAATCCGCGATCTGTTCCGGTTGCGTAAATATGACCTGGTGTATGTGCATCTTTGGGTAACACCGTTTGGCTTTCCTTTTTTTGAATGGCTGTACCGGAAAAGGGCACGTGCTATCGTGTATGATATTGATGACCTGGTGTATCTGGCTGAGGCAAAGAGCAGCGTCAACCGGATTGCATCACTGCTGAAGGGCCGCCGGAAACCCATTTACCTGATGAAAAAATCAGATCA
>JBMSNP010000123.1:0-4330 GCA_049421765.1 Chitinophagaceae bacterium | reverse complement strand
TGACCCCATGCCCAAACTGATCCGTATCACCACGGCCCCGCTCTCCCTGAAATACCTGCTCTCCAACCAGATGCGTTATATGCGGGAAAACGGTTTTGACGTACTGATGGTCAGCAGCGATGGAAAAGAATGGCCGGATCTGCTCCGGAATGAGGGTTGTCCCAACAGGATCATCCCGATGACCAGGAAAATCACTCCCTTTAAAGACCTGGTTTCACTCTACCGACTTTATCGCCTATTCCGAAAGGAAAAACCCGATATTGTTCACTCACATACACCCAAGGCAGGATTGCTGGCCATGCTGGCTGCCAGGCTGGCCGGCGTGAAGATCCGGATCCATACGATCGCTGGCCTGCGGTTTATGACCGCCACCGGTTTTACCCGGAGGGTCCTTGTCTTCATGGAAAAACTCACGGCCCGGGCCGCCCACCATGTATGGCCAAACAGCTATTCTTTGCTGGCCTATATCCGCGGGCACAAACTGGTAAAGGAATCCAAATTGAAGGTCATCGGGTATGGATCCAGCAACGGGGTGGACCTTGAACGTTATTCTCCGGCTGCATTGGTTCATGAAAAACTGGAGGCCGTAAAAAAACAGCTTGAATTCGACCCGCAATGCCGCTACCTGCTCAACATGGGGAGGATCGTTAAGGACAAAGGAGTCGCGGAAGTACTGAAGGCTTTCAGCATTGTTTATGACACCGATCCCAAACTCCGGCTTATCGTCCTTGGCGCCTTTGAAGATGAACTGGATCCCATACCGGATGAAGCGAGGGAGATCCTGAAAACACATCCCGGGATCATCCATATCGACTGGAGCGACCAGGTGGAATATTTCATGCACCTCGCTCACCTGCTGGTTCATGCGTCCTACCGGGAGGGTTTTCCAAATACACTATTGCAGGCCGGGGCGATGAACTGTCCCATTATCTGTTCCGCAATCGAAGGCAGCGTGGATATTGTCACCCACCGGGAAACCGGTTTGCTTTTTAAACCCCGTGATGCGGAAGACCTGCTGGAAAAACTTCAGTATGCGCTAAGCGCGGAAGAAGAAATGAAAGGGTATGCCGCCAGTCTCCGCAAAAAGATCGGGGAGAAATTCAGCCAGCCTTTCCTGTATGCTTCGATGCGGCAGGAATACCTGGAACTGTTACAGCAAAAAAACATGGTATGAAAAAACAAGTCGCCATTATCGGGTACTCGGGCCATTCCCATACCGGGATCGACCTGCTGACCGCCGGCGGGTATACGGTTACCGCTTATTGTGATAACGAGCCCAAGGAGCAGAATCCTTTCGGGCTTGAATACCTGGGGCCGGAAATGAGACCCGATGTGCTGGAGAAACTGAAGGCTTTTGATTATTTTATCGGGATCGGGAACAACAACCTCCTGCGCAGGAAAGTATATGAAGCCGTTTTGCCCCACCTGGGGGAACCGGTCAATGCGATTCATCCTTCCGCTGTGATCTCACCGTCGGTTCAGCTTTCACACGGAAATTTTATTTCGGCGAATGTTTCGATCAACGCCCTGACCATTTTGGGTAAAACGGCTGTATGCAATACGGGGTCGCTGATCGAACACGGATGTATCATCGGCGATTTTACATTCATCGCACCGGGAGCCGTGCTCAACGGCGATGTGCAGGTGGGAGAGAATACATTTGTAGGCGCGAATTCGGTGATCAAGCAGGGGGTGAAAATCGGGAAGAATGTGATCATCGGTGCAGGAGCAGTGATTATCCGGGACGTTCCGGACGGCGTTACCGTGATTGGGAATCCGGGGAGAATTATTAGGGGTGGAGAATAATATAACTTTTTGCCCCGGGTTTAAACCCGGGGCAAAAAAAGAATGAATTAATTAATTCAAAAAATCTCATTTATTTCTAAATGAATTATTGTTGTCTTGGGCTTAAATCCCGGGCAAAATGGGATTCATTGACGAAGAGTGTAACCTGCATTACTGTTGAATGCTGCTCCCTTCAATCCTTCAATCTCAGTCTTAATCTTTCAATATGGAAACCCTTCAACATACATCCCGAAGCCCCATCACCAACAAGGAATACCCCATTCCTTCTACTTCCGACGACCGGGCGGGTATCGACGCCTTCCTCTCTCGAAATAGCGGTAAAAAGGTCGTAGTTGTTCAGGGCATGGGCTTTGTCGGGTCTGTCATGGGACTCGTGGTCGCAAACGCACTTTCGGAAGAATATGCGGTGATCGGGATCGATTTGCCGACACCGGCTGCTTACTGGAAAATCTGTTCCATCAACGAAGGGGTGTTTCCGGTTCTGGCCAGCGATCCCAAGATCAGCCAGTACTACTCAAACAGCCGGGAAAAAAATAACTATTATGCCACCATCGACCCGTATGCATACAGCAAGGCCGATGTGGTGATCGTGGACATCAACCTTGATGTAAAGAAAGTATCGGGTCCCGGTCATGAACTGGAAGGTTACAGTGTGGACCTCGATCCTTTCAGGAAGGCTATCGAAAGCATCGGCCGGAATTGCAGGCAAGATGTATTGGTGCTGGTGGAAACAACCGTTCCCCCGGGGACTACCGGCAAAGTGGTGCGCCCCCTGCTGGAAGAATGTCTGGCAAAACGCGGGCTTCCAATTGACGAACTCAAAGTGGGTCATTCCTATGAGCGTGTGATGCCCGGTCCCAAATATGTGGATTCTATTCAGAATTTTTACCGGGTTTTTGCGGGTACCGATGAAAAGAGTGCGGATGCAGCCGAGCAGTTCCTCCGGACCGTGATACGTACCGATGAGTACCCTTTGACGAAACTGGGGAATACACATGCCACCGAAATGGCCAAAGTGCTTGAAAACTCATTCCGGGCCATGAACATTGCCTTCATGGTGGAATGGAGCCGCTTTGCGGAAGAAGCAGGGGTGGATATTTACGAAGTTGTAAATGCCATCCGCATGAGACCCACCCATAAAAACCTCATGCTCCCCGGACTGGGGGTTGGAGGTTATTGTCTTACCAAGGATCCCCTGCTGGCGAGTTGGGCACGGATGAATCTTTTTGGCAGTCATGATCCACTGCTGCAAAGCGAAAAGGGGGTGCGGATCAACGATAAGATGCCCCACTACGCATTTGAGTACCTGCAGACGCAGTATGGAGATGATCTGGCAGGAAAAAAAGTCTTGTTGCTGGGCGTAAGCTACCTGAATGATGTGGGGGATACGCGGTATACACCGGTGGAGGGTTTTTATGACAGGCTGTCGGAAGAAGGTTGTGTCGTTTCCCTGCATGATCCGCATGTGCTGTACTGGGAAGAAAAAAATTTAAGAGTCAGCCAGGATCTTGAAGCACTCTTATCAGGGACCTACGATATTGTCACCATAACCACCGGGCACAGGGATTACCGCAATAACCCGGACCTGATCAACCGGCTGATGGAGCTTTCCCCGGCATTTATTTACGACACAATCGGGGTCTTCTCAAATGAAGAAATTAAGAAACTTTCTACCCGCCATACAGTCCGGGTGATCGGCAGGGGAGATCTGTGATGAGATGCATTCGGAGTGACAAAACCGAAAAATACCCGTGGATATGGGGTTTTCCTGAAACAAAAGTGCCCAGCCATACATAAATTCGGCATCTTACTTCTCGCAAAGTGCCGAACACGTATACACAGATTCATATTCAAAGTGTTTTTGCTGTTAAGTACCGGGCAGCACTTATTTATCCATCCTGGGAAGACCGGTTATACAGGTATATCACAGGGATAGTGCAGAAGCATGGACATAAATTGTTGGCCATAAACGGGATGCCGGATCATATCCACCTGTTTTTCGGAATGCGACCGGTGCAGTCTTTGTCGGACCTGGTGCGAGAGATCAAGGGAGATTCGTCCGAGTGGGTGAATAAGGAAAGATTGGCTGCAGGCTTGTTCAGGTGGCAGGAAGGATTTGGAGCGTTTTCTTACAGAAAGAAAGACATACCTGTCGTATGTAGGTACATAGCAAATCAAAAAGAACATCACCGGAAGGTTGAATTCTTCGAGGAATACAAATTATTGCTTGAGGAGTTTGATGTTCAATTTGACAATCGGTATGTTTTTCACGCTCCTCAATAATTTGTCTGCATTAAAGGTCATGCTGGATCATACCGATGTGTTGCCCTTACAGGGCAAAGGCACTTCGTAGATATGTTTGGGGTACCGATGTGTTGCCCCTTCGGGGCAAAGGCACTTCGTGGATTTGATTCGGTTGCCGATGTGTTGCCCCTTCGGGACAGTGGTTCTTCGTAGATATGTTTGGGTTACCGATGTGTTGCCCCTTCGGGGCAAAGGCACTTCGTGGATTTGATTCGGTTGC
>JBMSNP010000122.1:0-4476 GCA_049421765.1 Chitinophagaceae bacterium | reverse complement strand
GGAGGAGAAATAGCTTCTCTCTCCCTTTTTTATTAAAGAATTATTTTATTAAATCTTTTGCAAATCAGGATGTTAAAAAAATTTTCTCCGGAATTCCAAAGATCCATTGCAAAATGAAGGGCAAATGCAGCATTCGTGAACCAGGCACCGGTTAATGGCAAGAGATCGATTAATTTTTCTTCGCCAAATATCGTTTTCAGCTCCTCCCCGGTCTTTTCATGGGCCGAAATAAAAATGACTTTATCCATATTTTCGTCGGAAAGGTTTTGCGAATCAAGAAAATTCCTGATAGTGTGGGAAATACTTTCAACCAGGGAATAACTACGGACTCCAGACAGTTTTATGGCATTCGAGGACTGGTTACCGGATAAAATAAAAAATGAGGCGCCGCAGGTTATGTGCAGAGGATCCTTTCCAATTCTTCTCCGCATATTATAAATAGTACTTTCTTCTTCATCAGCGCCACCAACCAGGAGGTTCTGATATCCATCCCCGATACAAAGCAATCCGTCGGTCAGTGCCTGTTCAAAAGAAAGACTACCGTGAGTATGCGTCATGTTATAGCTATGATTTTTCAGGAGTAATGCCACCTGGCCGGCTATAGTATTGTGGGTGGAGACAATAAATGATGTTGGGGCCAATGGACCATTTCCGGTTTCCGCCACCTTATCCAGAAATTTTTTTGTATGGATGGGGCATCCCATACTGGTTCCGACGATAATTCCATCCGGCGTCCTCAGTCCAGTTTGTTCCAGGCAATCTATGGAGCAGACGATGGCCATTTTCATGACATCACTCATTCGCCTTCGTTCTAACGGAGGGATGAATTCGTTATAATCGGGGGAAATAAGGGTTGAAGGAGGTGTTAATGCAGTTATTTGCTTAGAAAACCCCGGATTCCTGAATGTCGGTTGATGTGAAATGGTGGATGCTGCGACGATGTACATGTCAGGGTTTGCTGAAGATTAAACAACTACAATTCCCGCCAAAACCAAAGGAGTTCGACAAGACATGCCTGACCGGTCTGCTGCGTATACCTGTTAAAGGAATCATGCCTGTTTCTTTCATCGGGATTGAAAAATGTAGGTTTGGCCAGAGGGTTTGTGTTTGGATGGATTGTACGCAATACACCGCTTCAATGGCACCGGCAGCCGCTAGCGTATGACCGGTAAAGCCCTTTGTAGAACTAAAGGGAGGCATTGAAGTTCCAAAAACCCTTTTCAGGGCAAATGATTCAGACAGGTCATTATTTCCAGTTCCTGTACCATGCGCATTGATATAACTGATCTCACCGGCTGACAGGCGAGCCCTATTCAAAGCCTTTTCCATAGCCAGATAGGCCCCTGTTCCATCAGGGGAACTGGCCGTCTGGTGAAAGGCGTCAGAGGCATTATCCCATCCGGAAAGTATCGCAAGCGGTTGATTTCCGGTTACGGATAGACTTTGTTCGTTTTCGAGCACCAGGTAAGCGGCACCTTCTCCCAAGTTCAGCCCGCCCCTGTTTTCGTCAAAGGGCTTGCAGATATGCTGGTCATAGATGTTCAACGACTGAAAACCCATTATGTCAAATAACGCCAGTGGCTCCGAGGCTCCTGTTAAGACGCGATCCAGTGAACCGGCCTGAAGGAGACGGGCCCCCAGCATGATGGCATTGGCGCCGGAAGAACAGGCTGTTGAGACCGTATATATATCTCCGGAAAAGCCCAACAAAGCTGCCGCCATTTCTGTAGTGCTGCCGTTATCATACACCATCCGCTGGTAATGGTTTACAGAAGGATCAGATTTGGATTCGTAATAATAATGCTCTGTGCGGTCCATGCCTCCCACGGAAGTGGAAGAAATAAACCCGCTGCGGATACGCGGATCCTTGAAATTCCGGCCCCATGCTTCTTTCGCAGCGTGAACGGCTAACAGGGTTGTCCGGGAGTAATCTTTTTCCGGGAGGTTAAGGCGATGTACCAGCTCCTCATTACTCAGGGTTATTTCGGCCAGCATGAATGACCGAAGTGAAGATTGTTTAATGCCGGATTGTCCTGATTGCAACGAACGGATATTGGATTCAGCATCCAGGCCAATCGCACTAATAACTCCGATACCGGTAATATATACATTCATACCTCTTTCGCTTTTTCCTCAAGGATAAATTCCGCCATCGACCGGATAGAAGAAAGCACTTTCTTCCCTGTGGTTTCATCGGTTATTTTCACTCCGTGGTATTTTTCGAGCAATACGATGAGTTCCAGGGCATCGATTGAATCCAGCCCCAGCCCGTCACCAAACAGGGGATCATCGTCCCGGATGTCTTCTGGTTTGATATCCTGTAGGTTTAGTTCGATGATGATTTGCTTTTTCAACTCGTGTATTAATTCATCCATGAAAGATTGTTTTTTTTATTTATCATTATATACCCGCCAGTTTCATTTCACATTCAAGCAGCAATCTTCCTGCCGATCGGCATTCGCCCCGTATTAAAAACATATTTTCAAAGCGGGCAAGCAGGAAAATGGTGGTATGAATTATTTGAGTCACAGACGGTAACGCATGGAGATTGAGTTTTGAAATGGCGCCGATATATCCATCGGCACTCTCCTTACCGGCCCATTGTTGAGTCAGAACCAGACCGGCCGAACTGCTCTGCGCGATATTTTCGATCAAAGCATATTCACGGAGACAGCCATCTTCAAGAAAAATATTTTCAGGACGGATATCAAACTCGGTTTTAAATTGGGCTTCAGTGGCTTCCGTAACCCTGTCGACCATGACAAAGGGAGGTCGCTGGGGGATATAATTCTCTATGTTCTTGCTTCCGGTTGTCATCATGAATAAAGCCCTCCGTTGATATGAATCACTTCCCCGGTGATGTAAGATGATTTTTCCGAAGCCAGGAAACTAACCAGGTGAGCCACTTCTTCAGGCTCTCCGGTTCGGCCTACGGGGATCAGCCGGAGATATTTTTCCATATCAAGGTCCTGTATCATGTCCGTACTAATGAAACCGGGCGCCACAGCATTTACGGTGATATTCATTGTGGCCAGTTCCTGGGCGAGGGATTTGGTGGCACCGATCAACCCCGCTTTGGCCGTGGAATAATTCGTTTGTCCTGCTACTCCCCGCATTCCGGAGACCGATGAAATAGTTATAATTCGACCCGTTTTATTTTTCATCATCGCCCGGATGACGTACTGTGTTACGTTAAAGAAACCTTTCAATGAAACCGCCAGCACGTCATCCCAGTTTTTTTCAGCCATCCAGACAAACAGGCCATCGCGGGTTATACCGGCATTGTTGACAAGTACGCGGATGAACATACCCGGATTCTTTTTCTGCCATTCTCCCAAGGCTGCTTCTGTTTCCTGTTTATTCGCCACGTCAAATTTCAGAATTTCAGCACTATGTCCCTGTTCAATAAGTTCTGCAAGTGTTTTCCGTGACGATTCGTCGTCAGAAGAATAATTGATAAGAATATGTAACTGATGATCGATGGCAAGTTGCATGGCAATAGCTCGCCCTATGCCTCTGGAACCTCCTGTAATTAATGCACAATACACAAGTTCTTTTATTGTCTGGCCTGTTTTTTACTGCCCCTGAGCAGGGCTACAATGCCCCAAACCGATCCCGTGGCAGCCAGTGCACCCAATATCGCCCAGCCAACAGCACCATCTCCAATACCAGCGATCATCAGGCAAACTCCGCCACAGGTTGTTGCAACTAGCAAAACGATTAACAAAATAGTACCAGAGGAGGCTCCTCCTGACATCCAAAGTCTTTTTTTCGCCAACCACTTCATGGCCCGGCTTTTTCTCTTCTCTATCCGATGGGCTTTTTTGGCGGCTTTTGCTTCTGCTTTTGAAGAAGCAGAGGGCACAATAGATGCGTCTGGACTGACATTCATGGCACTGGCGGCAAGGAAAGGAAACGTGGCATGTCCTGCAGGGGTGCTAGAGACGGGGATTGATAAATTTTCCGCCCTGTTTGTTTCCGGGAAAATGATTTGATCAGATGCTTGAAGCACAGTTACGATCCCGGACCCGGGAAACCTGTTGGTAATATAATTACCGGTATAGATCATTAACAGGAAAGAAGAGAGGCAAATGCCTATATATGCTCTCCTGTGTTTTTGCAATACAGCGGGTAGGATCAGCCGGGTTTTCCGGGGTATAAAAGGAACGGACAGGAGACTGATGAACAAAACCGTACCGAAAATAAAAACCATGTAGGTCGGCATGGAGTACCCCGCCTGGTTCAGGTTATACCCCACCCATAGTCCCAGGATCAGAATCAGCAATTGCAACAGGGTGATAAGGACCTGGGCTTTGTGGGGGTGAGCTTTTGCCCATCGGGTTATTTTCATCACCCGCGTTTCCTGAGACTGGAGAAGTGTAACGATAAGCCATGCCCAGGCAATTGCAGCGGGGACAGGTGCGCCAGCTATAAGAAAAAGAAATCCCGCTATTGGAAACAGGAAGATTTTGGTTG
>JBMSNP010000121.1:0-4556 GCA_049421765.1 Chitinophagaceae bacterium | reverse complement strand
ATGAAAATAAGTGCCAGGAGAGAAAATGCCGGCAAACCCCGGTCCAAATTCATCGTAAAAAAACACGTCCAGGTTTATCCCGACACACTGGCCTGGATCCGGGATTTCTCCTACTCCTACAACGAGCCGATGACCAAGAGATATTTTTCACACCCGTCTTTCGGAAACTACCCGGTGGTAGGGGTGAACTGGAAGCAGGCTACGGCCTTTTGTGAGTGGAGAACACATTATTTAAACTCCTGGCTGGATTCGAAAAAAAGGTCCCAGGAATCAGATTTTCGCCTCCCTACCGAGGCACAGTGGGAATATGCCGCCCGGGGTGGTCGCTCCCAGTCGATGTTTCCCTGGGGGAATTATTACCTCCGTAACAAAAAAGGGTGCCTGATGGCGAATTTCAAACCCGGCCGTGGTAATTATCCCGAGGATGGCGGTTTTTATACAGTACGGGCTGATGCATACTGGCCAAACGATTACGGACTGTATTGCATGAGTGGTAACGTGGCCGAGTGGACTTCCTCCATATATTATGAAGGACGGAACAACTTCCAACATGATATGAACCCGGATGTTCGCTGGAACGCCAAGGATGACGACCCCCCGCTTATGAAGCGGAAGATCATCCGTGGCGGCAGCTGGAAAGATGTCGGTTATTATCTTCAGACCGGTACCAGTACGTATGAGTACCAGGACTCCACAAAATCGTATATCGGCTTCCGTTGTGTGATCGACCTGCCGGCCGCTACCGTAAAAGGCCGGAAAAAGTAAACATGTGCCGAAAAAACTAAAATTCTTGAGAGGGCAGTGCATCTAAACTGTCCTCTCTTTCTTCCTCTTCGTAATATCAATTAAAACCACTTAAAAAATCCAATTATGGCAGCAGCAATTCCTTCCAAAGTAAGTAAATGGGTAGACGTAGGCGTTTCGTTCGGTGCGGCATTAGTTATCTGGGGAGCCCTCAGAAAGATCACGCACGCGGCGGATGCTGATACCTGGCTCTGGATAGGTCTTACCACCGAGGCAATCATCTTCTCCCTTTATGGTATCCTATACGCCATCTATCCTCCTATAAAAGATGCTTCGCATGATGAGGAGCAGTTTTCCGTCGCCGGAGCCAAAACACGCGCCACTTTTGGTGCCATGGACAAGATGCTGCTGGAAGCGGATATCACACCGGATACCATGAAGCGACTCGGAGAAGGTTTCAAGCAACTGAGCACTACCGTGGGCGGGATGAACAATATCGGGGACACGATTGCGGCAACTACAGATTTTACTGCAAAAACCCGCGAAGTAACCGGCCAGCTCGACAAGGTAAAGGACGCGTATTCCACAGCTGCCAGCTCGGTTGGAGCTTTCAACAACGCCACCGAGGGAGCCAAAGCCTTCCACGAGCAGGTACAGGTTCTCACCAAAAACCTTTCATCTCTCAATACTATTTATGAACTGGAGCTGCAGGAAAGTAACAACCACCTGAAGGCGCTTAACGCTTTCTATGGCAAACTTTCCGAAACCTCTGCTTCCATGCTGAACAGTGCCGAGGACGCCAAGCGGGTGCAGGCACAGATCGGGGACCTGGCCGTAAACCTGGGCCGCCTGAACAGCATCTATGGAAATATGCTCACCGCCATGCAGGGTCGCAGCTAAAACAACATTTATCCCGGATAACGGGAAAACGGAAAAGAGAATCCATCTTAAATCCAATAAACATAAATAGTCATGTCTCTACCTAAGGAGCCAAGGCAGAAGATGATCAACATCATGTACCTCGTGCTGACAGCCCTGTTGGCACTGAACGTATCATCGGAGATCCTCAATGCCTTTAAAACCGTAAGACGAAGCCTCGAGAATACGAATACAACGGTCAATCAGTCCACGGCCACGATCCTGAAATCACTTGAGGAAAAAACGACCGATCCGGCAACCAAGGAACGGGCGGATAAGTGGTTTCCAAATGCCCAGAAGGCGACCGGTATTTCCCAAAAACTGTATGATTATATAGAAGGCCTCAAGGGAAAAATCATTTCCCTGGCCGGCGGAAGTCTTTCTGATCCCACAAAGACCTTTAAGGAAGACAACCTGGATATCGTAACCAAACTGATGGTCAAGGAAGGAGAAGGTAAGAAACTGAAGGCCATGCTGGAACAATATGGAAAAGATATCAGGGCGATCGATCCTGAGATTGACAGTGCTTTCGACAGACCTTTTATCGATGTGTCGAATCCTCCCGGCCGGGATGGAAAAACCAAGGACTGGGAAGTTGCTTACTTCCACATGGTTCCCACAGTAGCCGGTCTGACCATTCTCAGTAAATTCCAGAATGACATCAAGACTGCCGAAAACAAAGTTGTCACTTTCTGTCACCAGAAGGTAGGTGAGGTAAAAGTGGTTTTTGACGCCTATGCTGCCATAGTAGGCCAGAACTCCAACTACCTGATGCCGGGCCAGGAGCTCGAGATCAAAGCCGGTATCGGGGCTTTTAGTAAGGCCGCCCAGCCAACTATTTCAATCGGAGGGAACACTGTACCGATCGGTGAGGAAGGATTTGCCCTTTATAAATCCCAGGCCGGTGGTGTGGGTTCTCATACCGTACCGGTCCGTATCACCTACATGAACCAGGTGAGCGGTAAAATGGAGACACTTGAGAAAAATGTCGAGTATGTGGTTGGTTCTGCCAACGCGTCCATCGCCCTTGATAAAATGAACGTATTGTATATCGGTGTTGATAATCCGGTTACCATCGCAGCCAGTGGTGGCGGTGACGATAAGGTACAGGCTACCCTCGCAGGTGGCGGAGGTACCCTCACCAGGGTCGGCCCCGGTAAATACGTTGCCAGGGTAAACCAGGTAACGGATGATGCCCGTATTACGGTTTCGGTTGAGGGAAAAATAGCCGGTGCGGCCCAGTTCCGTGTGCGCACCATTCCTGATCCGGTGGCAACCGTCGGTGGTGTAATGAGTAACGAAAATATGCCTGCCGGTCAGTTCAAAGCCCAAACAGGTGTGGGAGCTTATATCAAGGATTTTCCGTTCGATCTGAAATATTCTGTGGTTAGCTTTGTTTTAACCGCCGACAATGCCGACGGTGATATCGAAGAGGCTCCCTGCCAGGGCAATACTTGGAGTCCCAGGGCGTTAAATATAATCAGGAACCTGGCCCCTGGCAGAACGGTTACGATCGATGATATCCGGGCACTCGGACCTGATGGAAGGACCCGGAAAATCCCCGGACTAGTGTACTATATTAAATAAACCATTGATAATGAAACGTATTATTCTTAAAAGTTGTTTGTGTTTACTGGTGGCGGGTTTGATTGCCGAAGGTGCAGATGCCCAGCGTTCGGGAAGGAGAAGGAACACCAACCCTTCAGGTAATCCGTCAGATACGACCGGGCAGCCCAATGTGCAGCAAAATAATAATCTGCCCCCGGTGAATTATAACCCGTACGCAAACATCCCGATCACATACGATACGGCTAATTTGAATAATAACGATGTCAAGAAGTCGCTCCGGAATGAGAACGCATTCGATAAATCCAGCCTGACCCAGCGGACCCCGCTGCCCTATGAGCACCTGCGCTGGGATGATGCCCTTTTTGCCGAGAAAGTGTGGCGCGAGTTGGATCTCCGGGAAAAAATGAATAAGATTTTCCAGTATGAGACAACCGATGACAACGGCAGTCAGATTTTCATGGATATTCTGCTCAAAGCTGTGAACAGCGGTGAAGTAACTGCTTTTGCAGATGAACGCTTCACCACACCGATGAGCCTTTCCGAACTTCAGCAACTGACCACAGGTTCAAATGATACGGTTCCCCAGGTTGACCCCAACGATCCCAATAAGATCCTAAGTTATGTGGTTACCCGGGCCAGTTTTGATCCAAAGAGTGTAATGAAGATCAGGCTAAAGGAAGAGTGGGTATTTGACCGTGAGTCAAGCCGTTTGTTCTGCCGGATCCTGGGAATCTGTCCCCTGAAGACCCTCTATGCTCCAAATGGTAAGGAAAGAGGGGTTTCCCAGATGTTTTGGATCTATTACCCCGATCTCCGGGCGACCTTAACCCGGTATGAAGTGTATAACCCCAAAAACATGGGACAAAGCCGCATGACCTGGGAGGAATTGTTTGAAAGCCGCATGTTCAGCAGCTACCTGGTTAAGTCCACTTTGGATAACCCGGGTAACAAGATGATCAGGGCTTATATCAAAGATCCGATCCTGGCTTTGTTGGAAGGAGACAATATCAAGGACAAGATGTTCAATTTCGAGCAGGATCTCTGGTCGTATTAATACGGATTCACTTAATTTTTTAAAATATTCAAGCCCCTGCAAAGGGGCTTTTTTTTGTTCCAACTTTTTCACTTTCAATCCTAAAAAAAGTTTCAAAAATCGTAAAAGTCCTATAGGAAAGTTGGGGAATTGTTGTATTTTCGTCTCGGTTTTTCATAGGATATTGGATTTTAAAAACGGGGCTGGATTTCTATCCGGGCCCCATTTTTTCCAAAATCAAAAGTTCTTTTAATCTTTTTCATCTACACACATATACAGGTCGGCCCGAATT
>JBMSNP010000120.1:0-4652 GCA_049421765.1 Chitinophagaceae bacterium | reverse complement strand
CCGGAGTATGGTGGTGAAACTGGACCAGGACGTTTTGTTTCAGCCGGGCAGCTATCATGTGGCACCTGCCGTGGTTAAAGACATGACCCGGATCTTTGATCCTGCCGCAAGGGAAATCGATCGTTTCACCCAAAAGTATCCCGACTTCCCCCTCTCCCTGGTCATTACATTTAAAGGATACGCCGATGCCACCGTGATCGATGAAGGCTCTGTACTCTATAATAACCTGAAATCCCGTTTGCGTATGTCGGGTAAGGAGCCCGACAGCAGAGAGCTGAACAAGGAATTGTCCCGGGCCCGTGCGGAAGCGGTCAGGAACCTGTTCAGAGAGTTCGCAGCCTCCCGTTCGGATAACGGCATTTATATCAAAAATGTGCTCTACCTCTATGAAGGAAAAGGAGAATCCCTTCCAGATCCGAAGATCACTGATTACAAGGTCAATGATCCGCGGCGAAGAGTAGTGCTTTTATTCTGGAGTATTTTCCCGGATTAACCTCAATCACCACTTCGTACCAAATACTTTTTTCAGGAGATCGGAAGTGCGGGCCGACAGGTTTTGCCGGATGTTCTTTTCCTCTTTGCCCACAAGATCAAATAAAGCCTCGATGGTTTTGCCGGTCACATGCCCGGGAAGATCCGGGTTTATTTTCTTCATGGTCGTCGGGAAATTATTATAGGTATTCACTACATCCCCGTAATATTTTGTGGCATCCACCTTATCGAGGGAGGTTTTGATGACCGGGGTGAAAGCAGTCACGAGCTTTTCCGTTGTCTTGACCCGGAAAAAATGCGTGGCGCTGGTATCACCGTTCTTCACCAGTCCGATCGCATCGGCGATGGTCATGTTTTTGATCGCATCGGCAAAGATGGGTTTTGCATAACCCGCGGCGTCTTCCGCAGCTCGGTTGATCTGCAGGATCGCCTTGTCCACCATATTTCCCATCCCGAGTTTACGCAACGTATTCTCCATTTTCTTTGCATCCGGCGGCATCAGTACTTTATAGAGGGCATCCCGGAAAAACCCGTCTTCCTTGTTCAGCTGGAGCACGGCTTTTACAAGACCTTGTGATAACGCCTCCTTGATCCCTTCGCCGGCCTCTTTTTCAGTGATCCCGCCGCCGATACGAATGGGGATCTGGGACATGGTTTCAGAAGAAGCAAACAGGAACAAGGAGATGATCAGAGGCAAATAACGTTTTTTCATACGGGTTTTATTTAGTGCAACAGCGCATCAATAATAGTGCCACTGCAACATACTCATTTCCACGTAAAGATGGGCTGTACGGAACAGGGGTTGCCTACACTTTTAAGCTTTCTTTACGTTTTGTAATGCGTTCCCGGATGATGCGGAAAAAACGGGACCTCTCCTTCTCACTTACCTCACTGATCAGGGTGGAACGTTTAATCTGGTTTTGTATGTGATTGTACATGTTCCGGTTGAATTTTTCATCCCGGGTATACATGAAATTGATCGTAGTATGTGATACAAAAGAGAGCAGATCGCCGTCCAGTTCCGCCATCATGTTATTATCGCCCAGCAGCACTTCATTGAAGTACATTTTGAATTCAGCTTGCGGCACTGCTTCTTTTTCTCCGAAACGGAACTTATACCCGGCGGCGGCTTGCCTTTCCAGGTGGTTCCATAGTTTTTCAATCGATTCGTACAATCGGTATACATCCCGGTCGGATTCAAACACGTGCCCGTCGCGGTAAAAATCGATCTGCCTGAAAAAGATGTTCATGCTTTCGAGGTTCCAGATTTCGGCACTGGGTATCTGGTTATAGATTTCCAGGCTTTTTTGTTCCAGTATGAATAGCTCCTCGGGGTGATCTTCAAAACGAAACTTTCGTTTTTCAAAACCCGGAAACTGGAAATAGGTCTTCAGCCAGAAAAACCATTTAAATGCAGCAATATCCCGGAAATGGTAATGATGAAATATGGGAAGATCCTTGCAGAGATAATAAAAATACTTTTGCGTAAAGCTATTGATATAGCCCATGTTCCGGATCACGCTTTGCAAATAATCTGCAAAGCTGAACTTGTCTTTATCCATGTAAATACCCTGGAAAAGGATGCTGTCCTGACCGATCTTCAGGAGGCTGTCGAGGGATACCTGAAACTCCCGGACCAGGATCTCCAATTCGTCGAGCGATATTGTTTTTTCCCCGCGGATACGGCGGTACGCGCTGTCCGTGCTGATATCCAGCAGGCGGGCTGTTTCCTCGGCCAGTGAGGCATTTTCAGGTAGTTTGGAGCGGATCTGTTGAAAAAGGAGTTGCTGTAATTCCCCGGGTGTCATATTATAGATGTTTTAACCGATCCTTTATTTTGGTAAGTAAAATACCGAAAAAGATATTCCGTTGTTTTTCCCCGGTCTGGCTGATCAGGGTGGATTTTCGAATCAGCTGCCTTAAGTCACTTTCACACTGCTCGCAAAAAGTGATGTCCCCGGTAGTCAAATAATTCAAAGCGTCATAATTCAGGTAGACTGATTTTTTACCTTCCAGGTTGACCAGGATAGTATTATCTCCGAGTATGACCCGGTTGTAAAAAAAACGGAATGACCCGGACGGGCTGGAATCACCGGGCATAAACTTGCGGCCTGCCTCGCATTGTGCCTGGACATGGAGGATTGTTTCTTCCAGGTATCCGTACAAATCCCGGATTTCTGAAGAAGAGTTAAAATACCCGGATGACTTACAAAACTCCACCTGGGAGATCGCGCTGTTAATGCACTCGGCATTCCAGATTTCGGTGGAAGGGATCTGGGTATACTCACGGGTCAGGTCCTGGCACAACTCCCGGATTAACGGTCCGGCGAGTTCCGGATCATAACTCCTGGTAGAGAAGTCAGGATGCTGCAGGATATTCTTCATCCAAAAGTAATAACGGAAAGCCGTCAATCCGGGAAAATAGAAATTGTGAACCAGGGGAAGATCTTTCGTCAGGTAAAGAATATCTTTTTCCTGATGCTGCCGGATCGAGCGAAGCCGGTCTCTTATCCCGGAAATGTAATGTTCAAACGTGTATTGTTGATTATCAATACGCACGTTTCGGAATAAAACAGATTCCGGTTCGATGTAGTAAAGCTGATCAAGGGAAATCTTAAAATGCGTACAAAGGACTTTCGCTTCGTCCAGGACGAGCGGTGTGTCACCGCGGATCCGTCGATATGCGCTATCGGGACTTAGATTGAGCAGTTCGGCCACCACGTCTGCTACCGATGCTTCCGGAGGTATGAATTCCCGAATCTTATTGAAAAGCATATCCTGTGCAATTCGAACGGACATCGATTTTTGTTTGAACTTTCATGAATTCGCCCCTTGTGAACTAAATCCGGCGAATGGTAAAAGTTAAACATTTCGGGACGAATTTATCACTCCTCCACCCCTTACAATTGCAAAAATTGCAACGAGTATCTGTGTTTACGCAAAATACAATTATCGTTTGCCTGTAGTTGTGTATAGCTTGGTGTATAAATAAAAGTATATGAAAAAGCATACGACAACTATTTGCATTTCAATGATTATATCATTGATTATCAACGCACAGCAAACCCGGTTCGGAATCTCTGCCGGGGCCGCCATCTCCAATTACCATGCAAAATTGGAAGGAGAAACAGATAATGGTAACAGTATCGCCGGAATCACGGCCGGGGTACTGGCGGACATCCCCTTTGGTAAGCATTTCAGCTTCCAGCCCGCCCTCAACTGGGTTCAAAAAGGGACCAAGGAAGAAGTGACTATTATGGGCATCACTGGAAAAACCAAACTCACGGGCAATCACCTGGAAATACCGCTGAATTTTCTATACAATGTTTCCGGTAACACCGGTACATTTTTTATCGGGGCAGGCCCTTCCTTAGCATTTGGCCTGTCCGGAAAATGGAAATACGATGATGGCACCAACAGCTTAACGGAGGATGTTCAGTTCGGTGATGATCCCGATAACGACGATATGAAGGGAGTTGACTTTGGCGCCAACCTGCTTACTGGTTACCGCTTCCCGAATGGCTTGTTTATATCGGCTAATTATAACCTGGGACTCAGTAACCTGGTACCCGGCGGTTCGGAAGAGGGTACATTAAAAAGCAGCTATTTCGGTATCCGGCTTGGCTGGTTACTAAATGGAAAAACTGTTAAATAAGTCTAACCCTTTCGCATAAAGTACCTTTTTCAACTTCCATTAAACCCAAAAAAATCAATATGAAACCTTATAACTACCTGGTTCAATTTGGAGTGTGCATTCTCCTGCTATTCACCGGTTGCAAAAAAGAAAATGACAATAATTTATCAGCCCGGACAAAACTACTTACTGAAAAAGAATGGAAGATCGCCCGGTTCGAAGAAAAAATTAACCCTGGAGATCCCTGGGATGATATCACGGCAGGGATCGACGCCTGTGATATAGACAACCTGATCCGTTTTACGGAAAATGGTAATTACACCGAAAAAGAAGGTCCTTCCCGCTGCAATCCGGCAGATCCGGATATCGTGAATTCTGGCAACTGGCAGTTCATGAATAACGAATCCAGCATTCAAATCACTGAGTCTAACAGCCGGACGGTTGACCTCCTGATCGAACAACTGGATTCAGGGACTTTTCGGTATACCATTTCTGATCCCGGTTTCGGAATCTATTTGAGAATTAC
>JBMSNP010000119.1:0-4672 GCA_049421765.1 Chitinophagaceae bacterium | reverse complement strand
GAATTCCGGCCGGTTTTTCAGGGATACTTCATTTTGCGGCTGTTTTATTGAAATATTCCCACACTATCCCGCCCTTTTGGTCCCCGATCAGTGCGTTTAAGCTTTCCCGCTTTTGGGCCCGGATATTCTTAACTGATCTGAATTCTTTCAGCAGTCGTTCTGCAGTTGCAGACCCGATACCCTTGATGTCTTCCAACTCATTTTTGAAGGTACCTTTGCTGCGCTTTTGTCGATGAAAGCTGATACCGAACCGGTGCACTTCGTCACGAATCCGCCTTACCAATTTCAGGCTCTCACTGTTATATGGGAGCTTCAGGGATTCGGAATCCCCGGTAAAGAAAACCTCTTCCTCGTTCTTGGCCAGGCCAACCAGGGTGGTACGCCCTTCGACACCAAGTTCTGAAAGGGCTTCTCCTGCGGCGCCCAACTGGCCTTTTCCTCCATCGATGATAACCAATTGGGGGAATGGCAGATCCTCATCTTTGAGTCGTTTATACCGGCGGTAGACGGCTTCTTTCATAGTCGCGAAATCATTGATCCCCTTTACGGTCTTTACATTAAAATGGCGGTAGTCCTTTTTGCTGGGAACCCCCTGTTTAAAACAGACCATGGCTGATACGGGATAGCTTCCCTGAAAATTTGAATTGTCGAAACACTCGATGTGTTCCGGTACAGAAGGCAACCGGAGATCGGACTGCAGTTGCTCAAGAAGGGCCCCTTTGTCCCTGTCTTTCGGGGCCAGGTGCAGGCGATCCTTGTTTTTCAGTTCTTCGATAAAGTAATTCACGTTCTTCTGGGAAAGCGCAAGCAGTTTCTTTCTGTCACCCCCTTTGGGAACTGTAACTTTTACATTCACTTGTGGAAAATCAATGGGCCGGGGCACCACGATCTCCCCGGCATCACTCTGGAAGGCAGCCCTGATCCGGGCAACTGAAAATGCCAGGATCTCTTCCTCGGATTCATCCAGCTGGGCTTCTGCCCGGCTGGTATGCGTTTGTATTATGGATCCGTTCCTGACCATGAGGAAATTTACAAATGCCACATTGTTTTCCTTTTGAATCGAGAATACATCCAGGTTTCCGGTTCGGGCATTGGCCACAACGGACCGGGACTGGTAATTTTCCAGGAACTCGATTTTTTTCCGGGTGATCTCCGCTTTTTCAAAGGAGAGCCGGTGTGCCTGTTCTTTCATCTCGTTTTTAAAATGCCGGATGACGGGTGCCAGGTTTCCCCGGAGCAGGTTTTTGAGTTGTTCCAGGTTTTCCCGGTAATCAGATTCAGGCTGCAGGCCTTCACAGGGGCCTTTGCAGTTTCCCAGGTGGTATTCAAGGCAAACCTTAAATTTCTTTTTTTGGATATTAGATGTGGTGAGATTGAGGCTACAGGTGCGAAGCGGGATCGTTTGCCGGATGAATTCCAGGAGTTCCTTTACTTTTTTAACGGATGTATAGGGACCAAGGTATTCTGATCCGTCCGGGATCTTCCGGCGGGTAAGGAAAACCCGGGGAAATGGTTCGTTTTTGATGACGATAAAGGGGTAGGTCTTGTCGTCTTTAAGGTTGATATTATAACGGGGCTGAAATTCCTTGATCAGGGAGTTTTCCAGCAGAAATGCATCCTGTTCTGAATTTACGATTGTGAACTCGATCGAAGCGATTCGTTGGACCAGTTCATGTGTTTTGTACGTGGTAAAGGTCTTTGTGAAGTATGAACTCACCCGTTTGCGAAGGTGTTTGGCTTTACCGACATATATCAGCTCATGACGGGCATCATAATATTTATAGATACCCGGTTGCGCCGGAATTCGGCCGGCCATTTTCTGAAATTCGGCTGGGGTCATTGTGGGGGTTCGTTCCAGGAAACTTTGGTGATCGTTGTTGTTTCCGGGATACCAGGTTTTTGACTGGTTGTGATAACCTGGAAGCTTTTATTCACCTGCCAGAGGAGTTTTTTTTGCAGAAAGCTGTCCCGGTTACTGATCTCCCGGATAATAATGATGTTGTTGATCTTCGCGTCCTGTCCCGGAACCGGGGTGGCCAGAAGTTCCTGGCTTTTGACCTCCTCTTTCTCAGGCCGGATGGGTACGTACTTGAAGATCGCCCGTCCCAGCAACTCATCGTATCGGGTGGGTTCTTCGCGGTACCGGGCGGCCACTTTTCGGTCGCCCAGGTCGGGAATGCTGAGAAAGTCGGCGGCTTCTTCCGCAAATTTTTCCCGGGGTATATAAAAAGTATCGGTCCGGGTACTGTCGTAAATAACGGTCTTGATAATCGGATAAAGAGAAGTGTCTACATCTGCCACTTCGGCTTTGATCAGGGAAAGAACGGAAATAAAAGAAGGGCCTGTTTTCGGGGTTTGTTTGCAGGAAACCAGTGCCCAGCAAAGGACCCAGGAAAAGACCAGTAAACGCCAATTCTTCATGCCCTAAAATTAGTTGAAAGCAGAAAGAAAATAACCTTAAAACAAAACCCATTCCGCAAAAGAATGGGTTTACCGTACAGGCAGTTAGTACAGGTGCTATTTGAGCTGTATGCCCAATTTGAGACCGAAGTCAAAAAGATGTTCTTTAATCGGGTAATTCCGGTCGAAGCTCGACATCAGCTGGTAGCGTACTTGTGGTCCCACTCTCCAGCGGACTTTCCCGGTTGTGTGCGCGGAGAATACTTCAAAACTGGTATTCATATTCCATCTCCGCGTCAGGGAGGGCATTTCCGCATAATTCTTGTAGTCGGCCGAGATCAGGTAGGCCCGGTTATCGATCACATAGGTTGGCTGAAGGGTTGCACCCATGCCAAAATAGCTTTTGTTGCCGTCGGAAAGCTTCAGTTCAGCACCGATGGGAAGGGAAGCGGAGAAATAAAAGTTACGAAGCCAGTTTTCCTTATAACCGTTGGTGTTCCGGAAATTGCTGACCGTTGAAACACTTCGGTCCATCAGCGCGATCGTGGCCATTTCAGCAGGATGTTGATAAGCTTTGATATCGTATTTACTCACAGTAAACTGTAGCCCACCTGTCAGGTTGAACCAACGGGATACCGGGTATGCGGTACGGATACCAAGTTGGAATCCCAGGTCGGGCCTGTGGTTCACCATCGTATTGACGTCAGAAGGATAATAGACGGCAGGGCCTCCATTCACCGCGTTGTTATAGCGGCTGGCAGCGATGAAATCAATGTTTTCTGACAGGGTCCTGTAGCTAACCGTTGGGGTGACATATAAATGCCAGGTGAGACTTTTCCGGGCAAGCTTTGTAGTTCCGCTTTGTGCTTTCTTTTCCGTGATCGCAGGCAGGTTAATGTCATCCCGGACGGGTATTTCATCAAGGGAGCGGGTTAGGTTTCCGGCCGGCGTTTCCACACTGGCGATATCAGCTATAGCCACTGCTATTTCAGAAACGGCTGGAACAGAAACAGGAATTTGTTTGATCGGATGGTCCGGTGTTCCGGACTGTTGTCTAAGATCGGCAGAAGCGTTAAAAGCAGAGGCGGGTGGTCCTGTCTTGTCATTAACCACTACGGTTGCAAACTGATCCCCGTCATCCTGGGTTCCCGGTAGGCCGGCTTCGTTATCGGCCGCCGGGTTAGAAACAGTAAAGAAATCCAGTTGCAGTCCTTCCGGTGAAACCGGGAAGCGGTTCGTATTGTCCTTCGGTCCTTCGGTTCTTTCGGAAGCGAGGTTCCCGCTGTTACCGGAAGCAGGGGTTTGAGATTTTTCCAGAGAGAGACCCGGTACAAAGGTTTGTTGCGTTCTCTTTGCAGGTGGCAGCATCATTACCCAGGTAACCACACCGGCAGTCAGGACCAGGAGAGCCAGGCCAAAACCCAGCCAGCGTCTTTTCCGGGTATGTAGGGTATCATTGATACCTTCCCATATCCGTTCAGACGGGATCATCCGGTATTGATCGGCATTCTGTTTCAGAAACCGTTCAAAATCCCTGTTGTTGTAATGTTGCTCCATAGCCAGCGGTCGTTAAGGGTACGATTAAGATTACCGACGGGCCACTGCCGCCAACCAATCCGTTTCCGGTTTGGGTTTATGTAAAATTCTTTTACGGATCAAAATATCTTCAAGCATTGCTTTTGCCCGTGTGTACTGGCTACGGCTCGTGCTTTCTTCGATGTCCAGCATGTTTGAAATCTCCCGGTGACTGTAACCTTCCACCGCATACAGGTTAAGAACAGTCCGGTAACCCATCGGAAGAAGCCGGATGCATTCCACGATCTGTTTGGCCTGGATGATCGCCGGCACACTGTCTTCCCGAACCTGCACTCCGGTGGCATGGATAATGTCCACGCTTTCGTTGAATTTCTTGTTCTTTTTGAGGATATTGATACAGGTATGTACCACAATCCTCCGGATCCAACCTTCAAATGCCCCCCGGTTCTCAAACGTGTGAATCTGTGTAAAGACCTTAATAAAACCTTCCTGCAGCATGTCCTCGGCATCCTCCCGGTTGTGCGCAAAACGATAACAGACAGCCAGCATCTTGGGGCTGTACCGGTTGTACAGTTCCCGCTGGGCAGCCGCATCGTTCTTTAAACAACCCTGCAATATGGCTTCCTCGGTCATAAATACCTGTTGGTTGCCTGTAAATTAGACAATTTTCTATAACAGGTGCTGCACAGTATTGTAAAATTTAAGCCCGGGATCGGGGGATTTTACGCGATTTGGG
>JBMSNP010000118.1:0-4767 GCA_049421765.1 Chitinophagaceae bacterium | reverse complement strand
CTAATAAACAAACTAAAACCAATTGCAAAAGAAATTTTTTTATATTAATCAACCCGGTGGTCATTGCGAGACCCGTTGCCAGCAGCAGGGCCAGGCCAACCTGTAAAACGGGGTTCAATTCCAGGAGCCTGAACCCATATAAAGAACCTGACAGGATCCCGCCTATAAAAATATACAATAGCGCCGAGCCGGGGTGCAGGATCACGCCGCATTTTTTCCGGGCCAGCATAAATGAAGCGATCCCGAAAATTCCCTGGCTGGTAATCGCCGCGATGCAGCAGCCCAGGGCTCCGTAACCCGGAACCAGGATAATATTAAGAACGGCATTGATACCTGCTGCTCCCAGCGCGATATAGCAGAAGGGGATGATATGACCACAGGCGGTCAGTGCGGTTCCGTATACTTGTACAAGGGAATAACCGATAAGGGCCGGCATACACCATTGCAGGATCCTGGTTGAGACAGGATTGGCGCGATGGTATAAGACTTCATTGAACCATCCTCCAAGGAAAAAGAACAGGATCACAAGGGTTATGGAATAAAGCATCAATAGGTGACGGACATCCTGCACGGATTCCTGGAAGGGTTCCCCGGCATTTTGCCGGCGGGCGATAAAGGGAAGGAGAAAACTGGCGGCAAGGTAACCGGTTATATTGGCCGCGTCCAACAGGCGATAGGCTGTGGCATAGAGCCCGGCCTCATCAGGGCTTTTTATTTGGCCCAGCAGGAAACCATCGAGGCGGTAATGGATCGTCATCAGCAATACGATCATGGCATAGGGAAATGCCTGCCTAAGTAGCCTTTTGGCCGGGAGTGACCGTTTGCCTGTAGAGAAACGGAATCCCTTTTTTTGCAAAAGCCGGAGCACAACCCCAACCGCGAGGGCGGTTGCTCCCACCTGGGTCCACAGGAATTTTCCGATCGAGATAGGGCCGGCCATTGCGGGCAGGTACAGGAAACTTCCGCATATAAATATCATGACCATTTTATCGAGTACCGAAATCCACGCATCGGCATGAAACCATTGCTGTGCGGTTATGATGCCACGCAGGAAAAGCAAAAACGAGGATAGAGCCTGGATGGCGAGAACGGGAAACAGGATATCCCATCGTTCAGTGCCCGAGAACCAGGCCAGGAGCAGGATAACAGCCAGGAAGATCCCGGCAAAAAAAAGTTTTATGTAGAGGAAATCTGAGGCGGATTCATTGGAAGAGATTTCCCGGGCGGCCATTTGCCGGTTGAGGTAAGCGCTGATCCCCCAGTCGAGCAGGAATCCACCCATCAGGGCGAGGTTCAGCAGGGAAAAATAGGTTCCGTAGAGCGGATCTCCCAGCGCGTTCTGGACCTGCCGGTCGATCGCGAAGATCCAGAGGGGTTTGATGATTACGTTCAACGCAATCAGCAGGCCCAGGGAAGGATAAAATCGGGGAGGTCTCATTGGCAGGCAGGTTTATCCAACCTTACATCACTTTCACATTCCGGCTAAAGCTTTCTTCCAGGGAGATAAAGGTTTCGGTGCGTTCTATTCCCTTGATTTTTTGGAGCTGGTCATGCAGAACATGCCGCAACTGGGCGATGTCCTTACATGCGATTTCCGCGAACATGCTGTAGTTTCCGGTGGTGTAGTTGAGCCGGACGATCTCGGGGATCTTTTGCAGCTCCCGGGCTACGGCATCGTACAGGGAGCTTTCTTTCAGGTAGATCCCGATAAATGCGATCACATCATATCCAAGCAGTTTCAGGTCTGCCTGGAGTCTTGTACCTTTAACCACTCCGGCTTCCTGCAGTTTTTTGATACGTACATGGATGGTACCCCCGGAAACAAAGAGTTTTTTACCCAGGTCGGCGTAGGAGATCTCGGCATTCTCCATCATGTGATGAATGATCTGGAGATCCAGTTTATCAAGATTCAATTTGTCTGCCGTTTTTTGCATTGATTTTAGATGTTATTTAGATAATATAGCAAATATTTGAATATTATCTATAATTTCAAAATATTTATTGAATTATTTTGATTAAAATAGTCTTTCAATATACATTTGTTCAATCAATCCGATGGCAATCGGGGTGTTCTTTACACTGTGGGGTGATGAAATGGCGCAAGCCCGCCTACGCGCAAGCTACGGCGGACAGAGCCCGGCAGACATGCCCTCTTGTCTCGGGGGTGGAGAAATGCCTGTCGAAGCTATAGCAATGGCGGACACCCGCCTACGCTAAAGCTTCGGCGGGCAATGGGATAAACACTGCATAACGCCGATCCGCCGACGGGCGGACCGACTGGGGTTGACCACCAGTTGTTTGAGAGTAGCTCTCTCTTCTAATTTGTGCAGCGGCTAACTGCTCCGTGGAGGTTCGATTCCTCCCCCTACAGCTCAAAAGCCTTCTCTAAAAAGGGAAGGCTTTTTTCTTATGTAAGATTAAGAGGCCTTTTTGCCGCCACAACAATCCCTGCTCAGTTTTCATCTCAGCCACTCGATTATTAGCTTCCGGAAGATTGCAATAGACTTATTCAATTTTATCTAAGTTTGAATACGCTTTTTCTTCCTGTATGAGACAGTATAAGGGCTTCCAAATCACGATATGAAAAAAAACATTGCAGCCTTATTCCTCCTGGTTGTAGGATTGATGTGCCAGGCTCAGCCCGTTAACCGGAATCCGAATGTCGTTATCATTTTGGCAGACGACCTGGGTTGGACGGATCTCAGCTGTTATGGCAGCACGTTTTATGAAACGCCCGTTTTGGATAAACTGGCAGCTGAAGGCATTCAGTTCAACCAGGCCTATTCGGCATGCCCCGTTTGCAGTCCTACCCGCGCCAGCCTGATGACCGGGAAATACCCGGTAAAAACAGGTGTAACCGACTGGATTCGCGGACGGCAGGACGGGGGTAAAGCAACCCCATATGAAAAACTGGTTGCCCGCGCCACTGCCTACCAATTGGCATTGGAAGAAAATACCCTGGCCGAGTTATCGTCCGCCCAGGGTTATAAAACCTTTTTTGCCGGCAAATGGCACCTGGGGGATGAAGAGAAATTCTGGCCGGATCACCAGGGCTTTGAGATCAACAAAGGGGGCTGGAGTTACGGTTCTCCAACCGGTAAGCGGAATGATACCACAGGCGGGTATTTTACACCTTATGCAAACCCGAGGCTGAAGGATGGGCCACCCGGGGAATACCTTACGGACCGCCTGGCGAATGAATGCATTGACTTTATCGATCAGCACCGGGAGCATCCGTTCCTGATGATGTATTCCCTGTATGCCGTGCACAACCCGCTCCAGGCACCGACTGCACTCGTGAAAAAATATGAGGAAAAGAAAATGAAACTGGGTCTCCGTCCGGAAGACCGGTTTGCCCGGGATGAAGCCTGGATGCAAAACGAAAACGGGTGGAGGAGAAGACTGGTGCAGGATAACAGCGTGTATGCAGCCATGATAGAAAATATGGACAGCAATATCGGCCGGATTCTCGAGAAGTTAAGGCAAACGGGTTTGCTCGAAAACACACTTATCATCTTTACTTCTGATAACGGCGGTTTAAGTACTTCGGAAGGGAGTCCCACTGTAAATGGCCCCCTCCGGGCCGGAAAAGGGTGGCTCTATGAAGGTGGTATCCGGGTCCCTTTTATTATGTACTGGAAAGGCAAGATCCGGCCGGGCTCGGTATCAGAACTTCCGGTTTGCACGATTGATATTTTTCCAACGGCAGGAAAAGCAATAGACCCCCATTATAAAGCGGATAAACCCATCGATGGAAAGGATATTTTAGGGATGTTACAGGATCCGGGAAAGTATGCGAACAGGGAAATCTACTGGCATTATCCCCATTACAGCAACCAGGGAGGAAAACCGGGATCTGCCATCCGGAAAGGGGAGTACAAACTGGTTTATTATTTTGAAGATAATTCTGCCGAGTTGTTCAACCTGGCACTGGATACAGGAGAGAAAAACAATATCGCCGCATCCCGGCCAGCGCTTGTGAGGAAATTAAGCAATAGGCTGAAGAAGTGGTGGAACGAAACCGGGGCTTCCTTCCCGGAACCCAACCCGTCATACAACCCGCTCAATAAATCCGGTTCTAAAGGACAGGACGAATAATCGGCTGACGGTAACGAATGGCAGTACCGGGGGATGGGAAAAAGTAAGCAACAGGTTCTTTTGTAAAGATGCGTTTAATGCTCCTGATAGATTCTCCTCTACACGGGTTAATCTTTTTTGCCGGGAGGCATTGAACCGGAGGATGAAATGATATGTATATCAAGCTGGGGATAAGGAATCTCGATTCCCGCTTCCCGGAATGCTTTGTCTACCGCCAGGATGATCTCGCTCTTGAGCTCCACCCAGATGCTGATGTCGGTCCAGAACAAAAGCCGGACATCTACCGAACTTTCGTTAAACGCGTGAAGCAAAACCTGGGGAGCCGGAAATTGCCTGACATGGATGTTTTTCCGGAGCATCTCTTCCAATACCAGTTTGGTTTTTTCAAGGTCAGTTCCGTATTTCACACCCACCATCAGTTCCACGCGGGTAAAGTTGTTGCTGAGCGTGTAGTTTATCACATGGTGACTGAGCAGATCGCCATTCGGCACAATGACTTCAGATCCTTCAAAGGTGATGATACGCGAACTGCGGAAACCCATTTCCTTGACCCGTCCCCGGCGGTTGTCTACTTCAATCTGGTCGCCGATCTCAAAGGGCCTTTCAAAGGCCAGTATGATCCCGCTGAACAAGTTGCCCACGATTCCCTGTAACCCCAAACCAATACCC
>JBMSNP010000117.1:0-4799 GCA_049421765.1 Chitinophagaceae bacterium | reverse complement strand
ATCCGGGAAACTCAGTGCCAGCCATTTCACAACTTCAAAACTAAATGATCCCGTTACAGGCTGATTCTTCTGCGGGGTGCTTAATTTTTCAAGGGCCAACCGGAACTCATCCAGGCTGGCGGGATAAGCCAGGGAGAAAAGCGATTTTTCCCTGTGTCCCGTTTTTTTCCCGGAGTTGCTTGCATACTTTCGCTGAACCATAGGCTGTTAACCGCCGAATAATCTTGTTGCGTGCTACTAAGTAACCCCATCTTGCACAGGAGTGGCATGACTTCAGGGCTGGTTAAAACTGATTTCGGTCAGTTCGTGATTAGATTGGTCAGGTCAAAAAACAGGGGCCGCCTCCGGCAGCCCCTATCTGATGAACCGTCCCTGTTATGAATTCAGTTTACAACAGTATCTTTTTCATGCTGGGTTTTTGTACCTGAATAAATCCAGGTCCTGGCAACTGCCTCTTTCCTTGTTTTTTTTGAAATCCTGGCGGATATTTCTTTCTCGGCATCTGTCATTATAAATGCCGATGCCGGATTCTCATTATTGTATGGCCGGCCGATGCAGATGTTAAGGGTTTGCTGGTCTTGATCGTAGATCAGGGTTCCTTCAGCCACATCTTTTCCATCTGTGGTTTTCTGTGCGGGAATTTTATAAGTGGCGGGGGAACGGGTCAGCATCGCCCTGACCTTTCCATGTGGCAAACCTTCAATCCACACAATGCCTTTGTTTTCTTCATCGAGGGTAATGGTCAGTGCCGGTGTTTCCGGGTTGGTTGTGGTTTCGTATTGCCCGATCACCGGAAATACCTTATCAATGGCTCGTGCCTCTGGGGCAGCTATGATCTTATTCCTGTATTTGGCTGCGATGGAGTCGACGGTTGGATTTTTATTTGCGTCCCAGGCTTCCTGTCCGAACGTGTAAAGGCTGGTGACAGACAATACGATGCCCCCCACGATTCCCATGGTCTTTTTCATATAACATGATTTTGATGAATGAATTGGTACTCTCCGGCATCAATCAAAATACTATGCCAGTTTGAAGTTTTGTGGATAAATTGACCCGTTTTTCGTGTTAACAAGGTTTCATTTCAATTGTTGTTTATTTACGGAAAAACCGAATCAGTATCTTCGCAGGCTACCGAATGGCGACAAAATCAAATATTAGAAACGCAGAACCGGCTCCTGCCGGGGTCATTGAAGTGCTCGGGGCCCGGGTTCATAATCTGAAAAACATAGATATCTCGATTCCCAAGAACCAATTGGTGGTGATCACGGGAATCAGCGGGAGCGGCAAATCCTCGCTTGCTTTCGATACGATCTATTCGGAAGGGCAACGCCGGTATATGGAGACTTTCGGAGCCTATGCGCGGCAGTTCATAGGTGATATGGAAAGACCGGATGTGGACAAGATCACAGGACTTTCCCCGGTGATATCCATTGAGCAGAAAACCACTAATAAGAACCCCCGTTCCACCGTGGGTACGGTGACAGAGATCTATGATTTTCTACGGCTCCTGTTTGCCCGGATCGGTCAGGCCTATTCGTATAATACGGGGAAGCCCATGGTAAAATGGAGCGAGGAAGAGATCGTGGAGAATATCTTCAGGAGATTCAACGGGAAAAGGATCATGTTGCTGGCGCCACTGGTGAGGGGGCGCAAGGGGCATTACCGGGAGCTGTTTGAAGAAATGCGAAAAAAGGGATTCCTGAAAGTTCGGGTAGACGGGGAAGTAAAGGACTTGATTCCGAAAATGCAGGTTGATCGGTATGTGATTCACGATATTGAGCTGGTTGTGGACCGGCTACAGGTTATCCCGGATATGCGGGCCCGGCTGAGCCAGAGTGTCCAGCAAACCCTGAAACTGGGCAAGGACCTGATGTTTGTTGCACCTCCGTCTTACGATGAAGGGGCTCCTGGTAATGGAAAAGATAAGCGGAAAACAGGAAAGGAGGAATTTGAAGAAGTTCAATATTCCAAAATGCTGATGTGCGAAGACACGGGTATCAGTTATGAAGAGCCTTCGCCCAATGCGTTTTCATTCAACTCTCCCTATGGTGCCTGTCCGGCCTGCAAGGGTCTGGGCACCAAACATCATATCAATATGGACGCGGTGATCGCAGACCCGGAGCTGAGCATCAGCGAGGGGGGGATCGCCCCGTTGGGCGGGGAAAGGGATACCTGGGTCTACCGGCAGGCCCAGGATGCGGCCCGGCAGCATAAGATCTCCCTGAAAACTCCCGTGGGAAAGCTTTCCAAAAAGCAGCTCAATATCATGCTTTATGGAAACGAAGAGGGGCAACAGGAGGACCTGGATTTTACAAGCCTGAAATTTGATCCTTCCGCACCTTATGAAGGTGTGGTCAATATGCTCCAAAGATGGTTTGCCAACCCATACAGCGAAGCGATCCGCGAGTGGACCGAAGATTACATGATCGTAAAACCATGCGATGAATGCGGGGGTGCCCGGTTGAAGAAAGAGAGTCTTTGGTTTCGGGTCAACGGACGGAATATCGCTGATCTAAGTAACCTGAATATTGATAACCTGGCAGCCTGGTTTGACGGGATCGAGCTGATGCTGGAGAATAAGCAAAAGGCGATAGCCAAAGATGTGCTGAAAGAAATCCGGGAACGGTTGCAGTTCCTGCTGGACGTGGGCCTCACGTATCTGACCCTGAACCGTTCTTCGAAGACACTGAGCGGCGGAGAGTCGCAACGGATTCGGCTGGCCACCCAGATCGGATCACAGCTGCAGGGGATCACCTATATTCTGGATGAACCTTCCATCGGGCTGCACCAGCGCGACAATCACCGGCTGATCGAGGCCCTCCAGCACTTGCGTGATATAGGGAACAGTGTGCTTGTAGTGGAACACGACAAGGATATCATGCTGGCGGCTGATTACCTCGTGGATATCGGCCCGAGGGCAGGGTTTCATGGCGGAAAGATCGTGGCTCAGGGCACCCCGGCAGAGATCCTGAAACTGGATACCCTGACGGCGGGTTACCTGAACGGACATCACCGGATAGCTGTTCCTGAAGAAAGAAGAAAGGGAAACGGCAAATTCCTCGAGTTAAAAGGCGCCCGGGGCAATAACCTCCGTCAGGTGGATGTGAAGTTTCCACTGGGTAAGTTCATTTGCGTAACAGGTGTAAGCGGAAGCGGTAAATCGACCCTGATCAATGAAACGCTTTACCCGATTCTTTCCAAACACGCCTATGACTCTAAGATGGTACCGCTTGAGTACAAGTCGGTAAAGGGACTGGAACATGTAGACAAGGTGATCGAGATCGATCAGTCTCCGATCGGGCGGACGCCCAGGAGCAATCCCGCCACCTATTGCGGGTTCTTCACCGAGATCCGGACCCTGTTCGCTTCGGTTCCTGAGGCCAAGATCCGGGGATACAATGCCGGCCGTTTTTCCTTTAATGTAAAGAGCGGCCGATGCGATGTCTGCGAAGGGGGGGGGATGCGGGTGATTGAAATGAATTTTCTCCCCGATGTGTATGTGCATTGTGAAAAATGCAACGGGAAAAGGTATAACCGGGAGACCCTGGAGATCCGGTACAAGGGAAAATCCATCGCCGATGTGCTGGAGATGACTGTGGAGGAAGCGGTCGAATTTTTTCAGCCCGTGCCATATCTCTACCGAAAGATCAGGGTGCTGGAGGAAGTGGGTTTGGGTTATATCACCCTGGGGCAATCCGCAGTAACGCTAAGCGGGGGAGAGGCCCAGCGTGTCAAGTTGTCCACCGAGCTATCAAAGAAAGATACCGGGAAAACTTTTTACATACTCGACGAGCCTACCACCGGGCTCCATTTTGAGGATATTCAGCATTTGCTGGATGTGCTGAACAAGCTGGTGGACCGGGGTAACACGGTTCTGGTAATTGAACATAATATGGATGTGATTAAAGTGGCGGATCATATCATCGATATTGGCCCCGAGGGTGGGGATGGAGGCGGAAAAATCCTGTTTACCGGTACACCAGAGGAACTGGCAGGAAAAGATGTCGGTCATACCGCCCGGTTTCTGCGAGCCGAATTGGAAGCATAAAAAAAGTCCCCGTTGCTTCAGCAACAGGGACCCTTTAACTTTAAATACGTTTTATCAGGAAGCGCCTCCGATTTTGTCATCAAGTGCTTTGGGAGGTTTTACCATTCCAAGTAATAAAAGCACACCCAGCGCGCCGGCTACGAGTCCTAGGAACAAACCCAGACCGGGGGAAGCTTTTACCATTCCACCGTATTTACCGCCGCCCACAGAAAGGATGCGTATGAGGTAAATGACAGCTCCGCCGGCAATCGCTCCGAAACCACCGAGGGCAAGTTTTTTACCCATTTCATCGTATGCTTTTGTTTTATCGCCCATAAAACAGGAAGCAATGGCCACCCCCGCACCCACCAATACCAACAGGCCCCAGCTGCCGAATCCGTTTTTAGAAACACCGAATCCATAGCCGCCGGCCTTTACGCTGAACCAAGGTAAAAGAAGGGAAATAATTGTCACGCCTGCCAGGATTAGCGAATAGAGTTTCTGCTTGTGAAATTTCATTTGTTCCATAATAAGCTTGGTTGATTTGGTTTGGGCCTACTCGTTTGGCTTTTCGGCATTCGCCCCTGTTTGAGGATCAGGTCTCCCTTTCGCTTGAAATATGAACTAATATATGACAGTTTTTCAAAAACCGGACCGGGTTGCTTAATTATTTTTAAACCGGTTAATCACAATGGGTTAGGGCTGATTTGGGTATGAAGGGGGGAGGAAGCATAAAACCCGTAGGTAGGGCAGGAAGTGATTGAAAAAATCT
>JBMSNP010000116.1:0-4931 GCA_049421765.1 Chitinophagaceae bacterium | reverse complement strand
CCAGTATGATCCTCGAAGCAACCGTTTTCACACCTCCAGTTATTACCGGAATCTGCTCGGCGACCAGAGTATCCGGTACCTGAAAGAGGATAAGGAAGGCAACATCTGGTTTATCCATGAAAAGAGCCTGGGAGTATTGAATATTGGCACCCCTGATACCAGCATTCTGATGATCCCGGAACTGAACAATAAACTGAATTCCGGCTTTGAATTTATCTACCCGATAGACAGGAATAATGTATTTGTAGGAGCCGAGAAAGGATTCTTTCATATTAACTATGAAAAATACCGGATGAATAAACCCCGGTTTAGTGTTCAGCTGTCAAAGGTCCAGATTTCCGGCCCCCGTGACAGCCTCCTTTTCGGCGGTTATTTCAGCGATGTAAACCTCATCCAATTGCAGCCTGAATCCATGGCGACCGAAGTGTCAAATAAATGGCGAACCATCCGTTTTGAATTCTCCTCGGCGCTATTCAGCCAGCAGTCCAATATGGAATACAGCTTTATCCTGAAAGGATTTGATAACGAATGGAGCCCATGGAGCACCCGGACTGAAAAAGAATACACCCGGCTTCCACACGGCAGTTACCGGTTTGAAGTGAAAGCGCGCAACAAACCCGGGAATGAATCAGACGTCCTGACTTACCGTTTCCGGATCCTCCCCCCCTGGCACCGGACAAAAGCAGCGTTCCTGGCATATATCCTGCTTATACTCTGCGGCATTTATGTTTTTTACCGCTGGCAACAGCGCAAATTCGCCCGGCAACAGTTTCGGTATGAACAGGAGCAGAAAAAACTGCAGTACCTGCATCAACTGGAGATCGATAAAGCGGAAGCGGAACTCGTGGCTCTCCGGAACGAAAAGCTGCAAGCGGAAATTGAATTCCAGAATGCAGAACTTGCCAACAGCACCATGCACCTGTTGCAAAAAGGAGAAATGCTGGCCAAACTGCGATCCGATCTGCAACATGTGATGAAAGAAGCAAACAATGAAAAAGTATCGGAAGAACTAAAGAAGCTGATCCGGGCCCTGTCTGTGGACGATAAGATGGAAAACGACTGGGACAATTTTGCGAAACATTTCGACAAAGTTCAGCGGGATTTCGTAAGCACCCTGAAGCAACAACATCCTTCGATCACCCCCAATGAACTGAAATTATGCGCATACCTGCGAATGAACCTGTCGACCAAAGAAATTGCACAACTGATGAACATCTCGGTCCGGGGTGTGGAGATCAGCCGGTACCGGCTTAGGAAAAAACTGGGTCTTGAAACAGGAGCCAGCCTCTATGATTACCTTATCAAGCTTTAAGCTCTTCCAAAAAAAAGCGACTTTCAAAGTCGCCTGTCAATGTGCCCCGGATCGGAGTTGAACCGATACTCCCATTGCTGGGAACAGGATTTTAAGTCCTGCGTGTCTACCAATTTCACCACCAGGGCGGAATCCCGGTACTTACTGACCAGGTTGCAAAAAAAATCCCTCCGCCAAAGGAGGAAGGATTTCGAACCGCCCTCGCAAAAGCTACGGCGGCTAAGAGCGGAAGACCGGGCTCGAACCGGCCACCCCGACCTTGGCAAGGTCGTGCTCTACCAAATGAGCTACTTCCGCAAAAAGAACTTCCCGGGATTTGAGATAACCGTTCCCGGAACGGGGTTGCAAAAATAAGGCCCGGGGCCTGTTTTAAAAAATTTTTACCGTTGTTATTTGTACTTGGGAGAATAGAGGCTGCTCTCCTGAACCGGAACATCTATCTTGCTGTATCTCTTGGTATAAAGCATGAAGCAGCCGCCAAATACAAAAGCTACAAAACAGGCTACCTGGAGATAGAACAGAAAGCCGGAGGAAGATACCCAGTTATGGGTGAAATCGCGGTCCTGAATTTTTTGCAGTTCCTGGTGGTATTCCTGTTGGTTATCCATACAAAAATTTTGTGTTGCAAAAATAGGGGTTCGGATCAAAAAAATCAGGGCCTTTTTCCCACTATTTCAGAGAAAGTTTTCCTTTTCATCACGAAATGCTGCCAGGCGATATTTCCCGGGTAATACCCCAGCAGCTTTCCTTTTTTTGAAGCAGGAAATACGCTTTTTTTCCGATGAAAGAACCACCACTTTACAAAGGCCAACTGGGCCCGGAGAACCGCAACAAAGTATCCCCCGTCACCCGACAACAGACCCTTCCAGGCCGAAACCCCATCCAGGAAAGCCCGGACAGGAACCACCCAGAGTTTCCTGGCAAAAGGCAGGTTCTTGGACAGCATGATCCTGTTGTTTCGAAAGTTGAGAAAAGTCTTCAGTGAATTCCCCTTGGGGAGTGTACCCCCTCCCACATGATATACCACGGATGCGGGGCAGGAAAATATTTTATGCCCGGCCAGCTGGATGCGCCAGCACAGATCGATCTCTTCCTGATGGGCAAAAAAGTATTCATCAAATCCGCGCAAGGCATGAAAGACCGAAGACCGGATCAGCATCGAAGCCCCGCTTGCCCAAAAGATGGGTTCCGCCTGGTCGTATTGACCCTTGTCTTCTTCGCTTTGATCAAAGACCCTCCCGCGGGCAAACGGGTAGCCGTATTTATCCAACCAGCCCCCGGCTCCACCGGCGTATTCAAACATTTTCCTATCGTGCCAGGCCAGCAGTTTCGACTGGCAGGCCGCGATTTCCGGATTTTCGTCAAGCATTTCCACCATCGGAGTCAGCCAACCCGCCTCCACTTCCACATCCGAATTGAGGAGCGCGTAGTACTCGGCCTCTACCTGGAGGAGCGCTTCGTTATATCCTTTTGCAAATCCGTGGTTGAGGGAAAAACGGATCAGCCTGAGAGCCGGGTAATTTTTTTCCAGGAAGTCAATCGAATCATCAGTAGAGCCGTTGTCAGCGATCACGATCTCCATTCCCGGGCAGGTGGTGGACAATAAAGCCGGCAGAAACTGCTCAAGGTATTTCCTTCCGTTCCAGTTAAGGATGACGACGGCGACTTTGACAGGCTGATTCAAGACAATGAAAATATTTAATCAAAAATACGGGATGCCCGTATATCCTCGCTAAATTCGAAACATGTTTCGGCAGTACCTCAACTGGAGAACCGCGCTGGCGCTAATTGCGATCCTCATCGCCAGCGGCACCATATTTTACTCGCAATACCTGGCGCGTAAGATCAAGGCTGAGGAAAAACTTCGCGTGGAACAGTGGTTCAAGGCCGGTAAGTTCATTATCAGCGCCCCGGATTCCGTCGATATCAGTTTCGCGTCACAGATCGTAACCGAGAACAAAACCATCCCGATCATAGAGACCGATGAGCAAGACAGCATCTCCAATTATATCAACCTGGATACCTCAAAAACCGGGAACCCGGACTATCTCGAACGGAAGTTCCGGCAGCTTAAATCCCAGCATCCCCCCTTTGAATGGGTGGATCCCAAAGATCCCCGCATCCGGAACCGTTATTATTACGGGAATTCCCGGTTGCTCGATGAAGTCCGGTACTACCCGATCATCCAGTTGTGTATCGTGGCGCTTTTTATCCTTATCACCATCCTGTCGCTCCGGAGCCGCCACCGTTCCCTGCAAAACCAGGTATGGGCCGGAATGGCCAAGGAAACCGCCCATCAGCTTGGCACCCCGGTCTCCTCTCTGGAGGGATGGGTGGAAATGCTGAAGGAGAGTCCGTTGGATAAAAAGATCGTTCAGGAACTCGAAAAAGATGTGGACAGGCTCCGCCTGGTATCGGATCGTTTTGGCAAGATCGGAAGCACCCCGCACCTGGAGGAAACGGATATCATTAAGCAGATCAACCAGATGGTGGATTACATGCGGAGAAGAGCTGCGGGAAAGATCATATTTTCCGTTCAAACACATGGGCTGCAGACACTGGCCGCAAAGATCTCACCCCCTTTGTTCGACTGGGTGATCGAGAACCTGCTGAAAAACGCGCTGGATGCCATGGAAGGTAAAGGTTCGATCACCGTCGATATCCACGACGATCCCCGGCTCGTATATATCGATGTGACGGACAGCGGTAAAGGGATCAGCAAGAAAAACCTGGCGAATGTCTTTAAACCGGGTTTTACCACCAAGAAAAGGGGCTGGGGTCTCGGGCTGAGCCTGTCGAAAAGGATTATCACCCAGTTCCACAACGGGGAGATTTTTGTAAAGTATTCCGAGATCGGAAAAGGCACAACCTTCCGGATCATCCTGCGAAAACAGGCCTGACCAGAGATCGGGAAATCTGATCGATTTCAGGCTGATTCTGTATTCCGGATGCCGACTTATCACTATATTTGCACCCCCTAAAGGGATCGATTCACTGCTCTTTACAGCATGTTTTCCTGGCCGGTAAATCGGCCCCTAACCTGCCCGGGTGGCGAAATTGGTAGACGCACCACTTTGAGGTGGTGGCGCCCGAAAGGGTGTGCTGGTTCGAATCCAGTCTCGGGCACACAACCCCGTCACGAAAGTGCCGGGGTTTTTTATTTAGACAAACCGGGGAGTATTAGCAGTTTACAGACCCGGTTCACCAAAGAAAGACTTGTATGCCGGGAATAAAGACAGCAGCGAATCCAGCTTTCAATCATTTGTTTCCGCTCCGGTCATCCGGATTTGACATGCCATTTACATGATTACCCATCACTGTAAATCAACCGGTTTTCTTTGTAGATTTGAAACAAAGCAGGAATAATGTCCACTGAGATCAAATGCCCGAATTGCGGTCACGAATTTGCCCCGACAGACAGTATCCGGGAAGAGGTCCAACGCGAGCTCCGGATCAAAATGACCGAATGGCAAAAGCAGCAGCAGCAGAAATATGATGCGCAGTTGTTGGAGGAAAAGAAAAAGACCCAGCAGGAAACGGAAGAGCAAATCCGGAAATCAATCTCCGCCGATTTCGAAAACCGGTTGCGGATGGCCGAAGACAACAACAAGGAATACGA
>JBMSNP010000115.1:0-5087 GCA_049421765.1 Chitinophagaceae bacterium | reverse complement strand
GTACTTTTAGTAATGGAAAATTTGGTACAAATAGAGTTGAGTTATTTCTCACTGGGAATGTTTTTTACTTTTCTAGTTCTGGCCTCTCTTCTCACTTATATTTTAGTTACCCGGGTAAGGCAGTTAACCCGATTAGATTATGATTTAGTGATGCCACCTGTGCCTATGACCATACAGATTCAGATTCAAAACGCAGAAAAAGCCTATTACTCGCATACCAGTTGGTTTCGGAAATTGGTTGAAAATGTCCAGGATATTCTTTCCCTTTTATTTCCCGGATGGGTCTTTAGGCTCAATTTTTCAATAGGCAAAATGCGAATGAAACCTCAGACAATAAGGAATTTAATTCCTTGGGCCATAGACAGGAAATTTCTAAAGATCCATTTACAAGGTCTTTCCCATCCATCCCATTTACTGGCTTATTTTGCGATGCAGCCCTTTGTCAGCAGGTGGCAGGCAGCCGTTTTAATCGCCTATCTGCGTGAAATTCATCCCCAATTACAATCAATGGACTGGGCAACCATTCAAGATGATGAACGCCTGGTTCAGAAATTATATTCTGGATATATGGGTGCCGGTGGTGACTGGGAACAATGGAAAAGTAGCCTGGAACCAGGCAGGGAAGCGATTCGACGTTTCAGCCTGATTGTCCGTGAATAAAAAAGCCGTTCGTAAGAACGGCTTTACCTCATATTGGAGTACTATTAATTTAACTGATTTTCTCTACCTGCATATAATTCAGTTCCACTGGTGTTGAACGGCCGAAGATCTTTACGGTCACTTTCAGTTTCTTTTTCTCGTCGTTCACCTCCTCGATCACTCCGTTAAAGTCATTAAACGGCCCCTCGATGATCTTGATGGTTTCCCCGACTATAAAGGGTTCGCTCATGCTGACTCCGCCGCTTTCGGCCATCTCATCCATCTTGCCAAGCATCTTGTTTACCTCGGTCTTCCGGAGTGCGATCGGATCTTCCTTACCCAGGAAATGGATCACATTGGTGGTGTTCTTTATTATATCCCTAAGGTCATCTGTCAGTTTCCCGTTGGCGATTTCAATCATCACATAGCCCGGATAATAGTTCCGCTCACGCATCACTTTTTTCCCGTTGGCCACCTTATACACTTTCTCTACGGGCAGGAACACCTGCTTCACCTGGTCCCATCCCCCGCGGGAGATCTCCTTATCTAGGTATTCCTTGACCTTTTTTTCCTTTCCGCTCACGACACGCAGGACATACCACTTGGTTTCTTCCTGCTGTACGTTATCGGTTTGTGTAGTTGTTTCTTCCATGTCGATCAGAAAAGTTGTTTGTAAATAAACTTCAGGCCGTTCCCGAATGCAAAGTCCATAGCGAGCACGATAAATGTGATCACAATGGTGGCCGCGAGCACGATCATGGTGGACTGCTGTAACTGGGCCCAGTTGGGCCAGGTCACTTTTTCATTCAGCTCCTTGTACGAGTCGCGGAAGTAGTGTAAGATCTTGTTCATGTTGCTTTTTTAATATTTTATTCCAACGAAATACGAGGTTTAGATTTAGGTTAAGGATAAAACGAATAATCTTCGTAATGAAACCCTTCAACCATTCAGCCATTAAACTTTTAAACCCTTTCCCTGCACGGGCAGAGAGATTCGAACTCCCATCAACGGTTTTGGAGACCGCTATTCTGCCATTGAACTATGCCCGTTTTTGAGCTTTAGGCTGTGAGCCTGACTCAAAACTGTGTATACTTCCGGAACTACCGGAGAAGTATCCCTTATGAAAGCTAAAAGCTATTCCGTGTGACCGAAACAGCTTTTAGCACTATGATGCGAAGATAACAATCTTCTTTTGAAAAAGCCGGCTCGTAGCTAGCAGCTAAAAGCTAACAGCCTCTTACTTAATGATCTCTGTAACCTGACCGGCACCCACGGTACGTCCGCCTTCGCGAATCGCGAATTTCAGACCTTTTTCCATGGCGATGGGTTGGATCAGTTTCACAGTCAGCGAAGTGTTATCACCAGGCATTACCATCTCGGTTCCGGGGTTGAGCTCAACTTCACCGGTTACGTCCGTGGTACGGAAGTAGAACTGGGGACGGTATTTCTGGAAGAACGGAGTGTGACGTCCGCCTTCTTCTTTGCTCAGTACGTATACTTCACACTTGAACTCCGTATGCGGAGTGATGGAACCGGGTTTCACGATAACCATACCCCGGCGGATCTGTGTTTTTTCAATACCGCGGAGCAGCAGACCGGCGTTGTCTCCGGCTTCACCCTCATCGAGCAGTTTACGGAACATTTCCACCCCGGTACATACGGACGCGAGGGGCTTTTCGATAAGACCTACGATCTCAACCGGCTCACCGACTTTGATCCGTCCTCTTTCGATACGACCTGTGGCAACCGTACCACGACCTGTAATAGAGAATACATCCTCTACAGACATCAGGAAGGGTTGGTCAACCGGGCGGGGAGGCAGCGGAATGTAAGAGTCTACTGCATCCATGAGTTCTTCCACACCCTTTACCCATTTTTCTTCACCAGCCAGGGCACCTGTGGCAGATCCTTTGATGATCGGGGTATTCGCACCGTCAAAACCATAGAAGGTAAGCAGGTCGCGGATTTCCATTTCCACCAGTTCCAGCAGTTCTGGATCGTCAACAAGGTCAACTTTATTCATGAAAACCACAATCTTGGGTACACCCACCTGGCGAGCCAGCAGGATGTGTTCTTTGGTTATCGGCATGGGGCCATCGGTAGCAGCCAAAACCAGTATTCATGTTCTTCACATAGTCGGCGTGACCCGGACAATCCACGTGCGCGTAGTGACGGTTGGCCGTCTGGTATTCCACGTGAGCCGTGTTAATGGTGATACCTCTTTCCTTTTCCTCGGGAGCGGCATCGATTTCATCATATTTTTTTGCTTCCGCCATACCTTTCTGTGAGAGAATGGTAGTGATGGCAGCAGTTAAGGTTGTTTTACCATGGTCGATGTGGCCGATAGTACCAACGTTAACGTGGGGTTTGTCCCTTTTGAAGGTCTCTTTAGTTGCCATTGTTATCTGTTTTTTAGGTTGTGTTTTCTAATTATCAATAAACCCTGCCGAAACAAGGTGATTTTCCAGTTGAGCCGTTATGGGGAATTGAACCCCAGACCTCTTCCTTACCAAGGAAGTGCTCTACCACTGAGCTACAACGGCTGATCCAGGGTCTTATCGGTCCTTGGGTCATCCGGGTCAAATGGGCAAGCCCTTTCCTCGTTTGACGTTTGTGCCCGTTGCGAACTCCTGTTCTGAGCGGGAGACCGGGCTCGAACCGGCCACCTGAAGCTTGGAAGGCTACCGCTCTACCAAATGAGCTACTCCCGCTAGTGATGATCCTGTGAATGGACCGCCGTGTATTTCAATTCTACATCAATTCTATCTCGGCAAATTCATTGTTCTTGTAACAACGAATTTATTTGTGGGCAAGGATGGATTCGAACCACCGAACTCCGAAGAGGACAGATTTACAGTCTGTTGCCGTTGGCCACTTGGCTACTTGCCCGGCATACCGATACCTGAGCCACTTGTCGGAATCGAACCAACGACCTACTGATTACAAATCAGTTGCTCTACCTGCTGAGCTAAAGTGGCAATTGCATTTTCTCTAACTGCCACCCGGATCTGTCGGCCGGTGCGGATCCCATCGGAACCCGGCTGACCGGTTTCCTGAACTCGTCGGATACGGTGGCATTTTTCAATGCCCGCCCGGCTGCTGCCGGGTCGGTTTTGACCGTTTTCCGGGCTGTAAATCCGGACGGTCCAAGCAATAAAGAACTACCCCCATTTAATTGGGGAGGCAAAGGTAAGGGAAAATCAATACTGTAAAAATTTTAGGGAGGGAAATTTATCCTGAAAATCAGCAAATAAAAAGACCCCGTCCGGGGGGGGCCCGGGCGGGGCGTTTCCAATCTTTTTAAGCGGCTTTTCTTTCTTTATTTTTTTTGATTTGTACCAGCAGGGAATCAAAAGCATCATCAAACGACTCCTCAAAGGATTTACTGGTTGATTTTACGAAGAAGTTGTGCCGTGGAATGTGCACCCGGATCTCGGCAATCTTGTCCTTGATGGCATGTACCACATTGTCCAGTTTCAGGTAAACATGCACCTGGATGATGCGGTCACTGAAGCTGGCAAGCTTCTCCAGTTTACGATTCACATACTCAATCAATTTCCTGTCTGCGTCGAAATGAACAGATTGAATGTTTACGTTCATAGTCATCATTTTTTAATCAGTGAAACAATAAGTAAAGAACTGGGAATCTTCGCAGGGTTCGGTTCTTTTGTCAGCAGTAATTTACATCATTTGTCCTGATTGCCCTGAAAAAAAATGTAAAAATTTTATTGTGTTTGCAAAAAAAAATAAGGCCCGGGGATGCGATTTTTTATGAACATCCTTGAGCTTCCCGATGCTGTTATGCGTATAAACCTGCGTGGCAGCCAGGCTGCTATGGCCCAGGAGCTCTTTGACGGCATTCAACCCTGCACCGCTGTTCATAAGGTGCGTGGCAAAGGTATGCCGCAGCACGTGGGGACTGCGTTTGTCGAGTGTGGCAGAGACCCCGAGCCAGGAATTGACCAGCAGCCAGGCATACTTGGGATATAATTTCCGCCCTTTTTCAGTAACCAGCAGGAATTCACCGCCAGTCCCGAATTTTTCATTTTTTTTCACCTGGTATTCCCTGATCAGTTCCAGCAGTTCCGGGCTGACCGGAATGATCCGTTCCTTATTTCCCTTTCCGAGCACCTTCACCTGCTTTCTTTCAAAATCCAGCTGCTTTTCCTTTAATCCAAGCAATTCGCTCAGCCGCATCCCGGTGGCATAAAAAATCGAGATCAGCATTTTGGCATTCAAGGTTTTCCAGTCCTCGGTAGCCTGCCCCAATACGGTTATAAGCCGGCTGGTGTCTTCTTCCCGCATAAAAACGGGTAAAGGCGCAGATACCTTCTGGCTGATCACTTTACCCATCGGGTTGCTGTCAATAGCACCGGTTTTAAGCCCGAATTTGAAAAAAGATTTCAGTACTGAGATCTTGCGATTGATCGTTTTGCCTGTCATTCCCT
>JBMSNP010000114.1:0-5131 GCA_049421765.1 Chitinophagaceae bacterium | reverse complement strand
ACCAGGAAAAGCTGGCTGATCTTTTCGGTAACTCCCGTTGACTCATTTTCGAGTTCCATTCCGCTCCGGATAGTACCTGAATACACTTTGAAGAACGAGAGTTCTCCCACATGCGGCTCGGAAATGGTTTTATAAATAAAGATGCAGGCGGGTCCGTTCGCATCACAAGGTACCACGTCTCCTCCCCGGGTTTTCTGCGGAGGCATTTCGTTGGCGCTTGGACATACATTGTCGATAAATCCCATCAGCCGGCCGCTGCCCATATTTCTTTCTCCAGAAAGGCAGAATAAAGGAAACAGGTCGTGGTTGATCATGGCTTTTTTCAATCCCATTTTCATTTCATCCTCATCCAGTTCTCCCTTATCAAAGTATTTTTCCATCAGGGTTTCATCGTTGCTGGCGACTGCTTCGATCAGCTCCTTGTGCAATTCTTCGGCCCGGGCTTTTTCATCATCAGGGATGGGAAGTTTTTCGGGTTTTCCTCCCTCGTCCCTGAATTTATAAAGAGTCATCCGGAGGACATCTATAATCTCATGGAAGCCCGAACCGGTCTGACGGGGATACTGCACCATCACCACTTTGTTGCCGAAATGGGATTTGGCTTCCCGGACCGTGCGCTCGAAATCAGCGTTGTCATCATCAAGCTTGTTGACGGCAAAGATCATCGGGGTTTTGAATTTTTCTGTGTACTCCCAGATGATATCGGTGCCCACTTCCACACCCATAACGGCGTTCAGGAGCATCACACCGGTGTCGGCAACCCGGAGGGCGGAGATCACTTCCCCGACAAAATCATCATACCCCGGAGTATCAATGATATTGATCTTGTACCCCCTCCATTTGGTATGAAGGAGCTTGCTAAAAATAGAATTACCACGTTCCTGTTCAAGTTCGTGGTAATCTCCAGTGGTGTTTTTTTCCGCGATGCTGCCGCGGCGGGTAATGATGCCGGCTTCATATAGCATACACTCCGCTAAGGTGGTCTTACCTGAGCCGGCATGGCCCAGTAAGACAATATTTTTGACGTGTGAGGTATCAAATTCTGGCATGGCGAACCAATTTAATGTGAAGGGATAGTTTGTCTTTGAATTTAATGGGTATAAAGACAATACAGTCCGTAAAGATATTTCCGGACACAGATCCGGCTCCGTTTCTCCTGTATTTGAACCCGGCTTATTTTGCCTGGTTCAGGTACTGGTTAAATTCGTCCCTGAGTTCGAGGAGGGTCTGTTCCAGTTGCTGGAACTCTTCCAGCAGCGATTCGTGACGGGTCAGGCTGTCCTCATTGACAAATCCGTTAAAGGCGACCTTTTCGAAATTCATTTTACGGTCGTGGGTCTTGATGGATTGTTTTAAATCGTGGATGTTGATAAGCTGGATGTGAAACTGGTTGTGTAAGTGCTCTACGTCCTGTAGTTGTTCCCGGGAGAGTGTCTGTCGGGTTGTTTCCTGGAGTTTGCTTTCATCGCGGGTGAATTCCTCTTTGTACTGACGAAGCTTTTCTCTCCAGGCGTTGCACTCGGCCGAGAGCTGTGAGATGTCTACCTGAACCATGGCATTAAAATTTAAAAGATTGAAAAATAAAGAACCTTTTACTTTTCGAGGGGGTGCCGGATAAAACAGGTGGGTGATGAACAAAAGTAAGGTAAGTTCAATTTTGGGGAAATCAAAGGTTTTCCGGCTCATTTTCTTAAAAAAAATCCACATTTTGTGACGGGTTGACTACAATCAACCCTTACTGGCAGTGAACCTGACCGGGATCATTGCCGTTATGCCCCGGTGCTGTAAAAGCCGCGGAAATGGAATAACTTAGACGCCCCTGATGATCGCACAACAAACCATACAGCAGATACTGGGTCGCCTCGATATTATCGATGTGATCGGGGGATTCGTGAAGCTGAAAAAAAGGGGCAGCAACTATCTCGGGCTATGTCCTTTTCACAATGAAAAGACGCCATCCTTCACGGTCTCTCCCTCAAAAGAGCTCTATAAATGTTTTGGATGCGGGAGAAGCGGGAATGCCGTGAGTTTCGTGATGGAACACGAAAAATACAGTTACCCCGAGGCCCTGCGCTGGCTGGCCCAGAAATACGGGATCGAGATTGAGGAGACCTTCCAGTCGGATGAGCAACGCCAGCAGATGCAGGTAGCAGACAGCCTTTACATCATCAACCAGTTTGCGCAGCAGTTTTTCAGCACACAGCTTTTCGATACGGAAGAAGGCCGGGATATCGGGCTTGCTTATTTCAAGGAACGGGGTTTCCGGGAAGACGTGATTAGGAAATTCCAGCTGGGATATTCTCCGGAGCAGCGCGATGCCTTTACGCAGGCAGCCCTGGACAAACAATACAACCAGGATCTCCTGCTCCGGTCCGGACTGATCGTAAACCGCAACGGTCAGTTCAGCGACAATTACAGGGGCCGGGTGATCTTCCCGGTACATAACCACAGCGGGAAGATCCTGGGGTTCGGCGCCCGGATTCTTCAGCGCAACGACAAGGCTCCGAAATACATCAATACCCCGGAAAACGAGATTTACCTGAAAAGCAAGATCCTGTACGGATCTTATTTTGCTCGACAGGCCATCGACAAGGCGGATGAATGCCTGCTCGTGGAGGGTTATACGGACGTGATTTCCCTTCACCAGGCAGGGATTGAAAATGTTGTCGCCAGCGGCGGGACTTCCCTTACGCCCGATCAACTCCGGCTTATCAGGAAGTACACAAACAACCTTACGATCATTTATGACGGGGACCCGGCGGGTGTGAAAGCCGCCCTGCGGGGGCTTGACCTGGCTCTGGAGGAAGGATTGAATGTGAAACTGGTGCTGGTGCCGGACAATGAGGATCCGGACAGCTTTGTGAACAAGGCCGGGGCCGCAGCTTTCAGGGAACTGGTTGAAAAGAACAAAAAGGATTTTATACTCTTCCAGCTTGAAGTAGCGCTGAAAGACGCAGGCCAGGATTCAGTGCGGAAGGCTGAAGTTGTAAACCGGATTGCTGAAACCATTTCTCGCATCAACAAGGCGGAGGACTTCACCCGCCAGCAGGATTATATCCGCCAATGCGCTGCCCTGCTCCGGATCGATGAAGCGGGTATGCATTCGCTGGTGAATAAGTTTATCCGGGACCGGATCGCCACCCAGGAGCGGAAACAACCCGCTGCGGATGAAAGACAGATTGAAGAAAAATCAAGGCAGGCTGCGGAAACGGGATATGATGACGCCACTTTTGACCTTCTTTTTAAAGATGAACTGCAGGAAAAAGAAGTGGCCCGTATGCTTTTGGAATACGGGATCCGGCCATGGGATGAGAACCGTTCAGTGGCGGATTATATTTTTGAGGAGATGGTCGATGAAAGCCTGGTGGACAATAAAGACGTGCTGCACTTGTTGTATACATTCCGGGAGGTATTAAGGACTGCCCCTGCCTCTCTCAACGCTCATTATTTTATTTATCACCCCGATCAACGGGTAAGCCGGTTTGTGGTTTCACTTTTAAATTTTCCTTACGAGGAAAGTGATCACTGGCGCAGGGAATTCAGCCAGGCCACGGGGTATCGCCAACAGCTCTTTGAGCAGTCGTATGAGGATTTTATGAAAGCCGTGGCAAGGGACAATGAAAACGGGTTGATGCAATACCTGAAAATGGACGAGGAAAAGACCAACGAGATCGTGGAATCTGCTCTCAGCTACCTGAAACTTCGAAAGATCAAAAGGATGTTGCTTGAAAACCAGCTGGACATGGAGAAAGAACATACACCCGAGGAATTCAGCATCCTGCACCAGACACATGAGTATTTAAAACAAATGGAAATCAGCCTGACAAAGAGATCAGGAGCCGTTATCCTCAAGTGAGGAAAAGTCCAGCATATCACTGTATGAACCGGGCACCAGGTCTGCAGCTTCAATCCGGAACTCATTCAGATAATGTTCACATTGTGCCTGCAGTTCTTCCTTTGACTGGCTCCCTGCCAGGTTTCCCGCTTCGATTTCAGTAAAGCTTCCCAGTCCCGGAACCTTATCAATATGAAATTTTACGTTCCCGATATAATATATCTCACGGGTCTTGCGGACAATGGTCTTTATTCCAACCGAGCGGCTGAGTACGGTTTTTAAACCGACAGGATCAGCCACTTTTACCAATGTGAATTCGGAACTCTTGGGTCCCTCCCGGTCTGCCCGTTCATAATAGATGAGGTTGTTTTCTATATTGCCCTCGCGGAGTTTAAGACGCCCGGCCGCCACGTTGAAATAAGTGTCTGTTTGTTCATCTGTACCCCGGAATTCCGCACCCTGTGCGTTCAGGTAATCTCGGATAAATCCGGCATGACCGTCCGGACCCGGAAAGTCACGGTCACGCAATCGGGCTTTGATTTCTATATTGAGGTGCGGCATTGGTCAAAAATAAAAAAGGCTTGCCGGAAACGGCAAACCTGGTTCGTTAAAGCAAGCAATGAATTATTCAGCCATTGCCGAAGCCTGTCTTTTCCGGCTGTGTACCACATCCTCTCCCCGCTGGAGTTCAGAACGGGTGAATCGCATGGCTGTCCATACATGATCCAGTTCAATCCGCTCAATACTTTCGTAACCTTCGCAGGTCAGGCGGTTCCAACTGCATTCCCTGTTCAGATCCGTTACGATCTTGGAAGTGATTTTTGGAAAAGCGACCCAGAATTTGGATTCTCCTTTCAGGGAAGGCATAACATCCTTAAGGATGCCGTTCAGCTGGTTTTCGTTTACGGCGAATACCAATGCAAAATCAATTTTCCGGCTTTTTAAAAGCGGGGTCATGTTTTTGGCAAAGGAAAGCTTGCTGAACTGCTTTTCGATGGAGGAGGGTAAACCCTGGATTAAAAGATTTTTTTCGTCGGCGAGCTGTAATTTTTCGAGAAGCGTTTGTGTCATACCTGGTAACTGTTTTAGAGTGACCGCCAGCGCCCCGGTTTGGAGTACACTTGACGCAGTTCTCATAGATGGGACTGCAAAGGTAAACAAAACCCCTTGTATTTCCTGTTAATTCACAAATAAAAAAACCGTCCAAACCCTTATTGGACGGCTTTTTTGGCCAAAAATGGCTGAATTAATTTCCCGAGTTCATTGGTTTATAGTACTGAAGGGCTTCCGGCATCA
>JBMSNP010000113.1:0-5350 GCA_049421765.1 Chitinophagaceae bacterium | reverse complement strand
TCGGGACTCATACCATCTATCGTATCACCTGGCATCTCATAGGCATCGGCCAGTTTGTAAATATCGATTACGTTAGAGGTCCGTTCGATGGATGTCCCCATCGCGTAATTGTTGTTTTCGCAAATAAAGATCACCGGGAGTTTCCAGAGCATGGCCAGGTTAAAAGTTTCATGGAGCATTCCCTGGCGGGCAGCACCATCGCCGAAAAAGCAGAGCACAACGTTATCAGTACCCCGGTACTGCTCGGCAAAAGCCAGACCTGCCCCGGTTCCTATCTGGGCTCCCACAATTCCATGTCCTCCATAAAAATTCACATCCTTGCCAAAAAAGTGCATGCTTCCCCCCTTGCCCTTCGCACAACCTGTGGCTTTGCCGTACAATTCGGCCATGCAACTGTTGACTGAAACACCCTTGGCGATTGCCAGGCCGTGGTCGCGGTATGCCGTGATGAAAAGGTCATCGGGCCGGGTGGCTGTCATACAACCTGCCGCAATGGCTTCCTGTCCTACATAGGCATGGAAAAAACCCCGGATCTTACCTTCCATTTTATACTTTTCTTCCGCCGCCAGTTCGAACTGCCGGATCAGCTGCATGAGTTCATACCAGTAGAGGTATGTTTCTTTGGAAAATTTTACGGCCAATGCTCAAAATTTTGAGCCGCAAAAATAAGGGAAAGTTGGCAAGTTTCGGGTTTCAGGCGTACTATTTTTGCTATCTAACTTACTGAGATTTATACCATTTGTCCCCTTTTTGGAGGTCAAAAACCCGTCCGGAAGAATTAATATTGCATGAATGCTTAGCCTTCAGCATATATCACTGGTTCAGTTCAAGAATTATGACAACCGGAGTTTTGGATTTCCCGGCCGTATTACGGCCATTTGCGGTCTTAACGGGGCCGGTAAAACCAACCTGCTGGATGCCATCCATTACCTCTGTTTTACCCGCAGTTATTTTAGCCGGCTGGATGCCGGTCATGTAAAACACGGCCATTCCGGTTTCCGGATCGAAGGGAATTTTTCTATCGGTACCAATCAGGAAAAGGCGGTTTGTGTGCTTCGGGAGACCGGACGAAAAGAGTTTTCGCTTAATGACAGTCTTTACGAAAAATTTTCCAGTCATATCGGCCGGTATCCCTGTGTGGTCATTGCCCCTGATGACGCAGAACTGATCACAGGAGGGAGCGAGGAAAGAAGAAAATTCCTGGATGCCCTCCTTGCCCAGCTGGATGATGCTTATCTGCGCAATCTGATCACCTACACCAGGTTATTGCAGCAACGAAACTCCCTGCTTCGATCTTTTTCAGAAACGGGCAGCTATGATGAAGGCCTGCTGGAAGTCATCGACGAACAAATGATTGAACCCGCGGGATACATTTTTCAGACACGTCAAGAATTTATGACTTCGTTTATTCCGATAGCGCAGCGGCTGTATGCAACGATCGCGGGGAAAGAGGAGGATATATCAATTTTCTTTGTTTCGGAACTGAGCAACTCATCCACCGCGGCTATTTTCCGGGCCAACAGGCAAAAAGACCGGTTCGCGCAGCGTACAACCTCTGGGATCCATCGGGATGATATCCATATACAGCTTGATAAACAGCCATTCCGGAACATCGCTTCCCAGGGTCAGCGCAAAAGCCTGTTGTTCTCACTTAAACTGGCTGAGACGGAAATCCTGCACCGGGAAAAAGGGTTTGCTCCCATCTTGCTGCTGGATGATGTTTTTGAAAAACTGGACGAAGACCGGATCAGCAACCTGCTTTACAAAGTTTGTGTCGAAAACCCGGGACAGGTGTTTATTACTGATACTCATGAAGAACGGCTTTGCTCTCATTTAGATGCGTTGTCCCTGGATTTTGGGATTATTCGTTTGCAGGATTGATGAAATGAAGTTAAGAGAATTAAAAAAACCTAAACCTTAACCTTAATCTTAAGCTGAACTAAAAGTGTAACTTTGCACGATGGGACAATACTCTATCTCCGAGGCCATGCAGGAATTCCTGAAGGGAAGCCGGATCCGGGGCGGGATCCAGGCCTTGCAGATTGAAGATGTATGGGAGGAGATCATGGGAAAGACCATTGCCCGCTACACCGATAAGCTTCAGATCATCGGAGACAAACTGATCATCACTACCCATGTGGCTCCCTTGAAAAAGGAACTCCTTTATCAGAAAGAAAAAATCAGGCAACGGGTAAACGAAGCGTTGAAGCAAAAGGTCATCAACGAGGTAATTGTTCAATGACCGCTCTTGCCCTTATCGCCGCCTGAATTTCCTTCTCTTCTTTTCAGAAATATCCGTTCAAAAAGTTCGTACGAAACTGTGGCGATCAGGATGGTCAGTAAGGTTGCCGCCAGCATATAGAGTAGATTCTACATTTTTGAAAACCTCAAAATGTACAATAATGATGATCCATGCAGAGATGAACCGTAACCCATCCAGATTGCTGAACCTTTTTTGCATGGCTTGTTTTTCAGTGGATTGTTTTGGGTCAGCTTACCCGAACCCGGGGATCTACGATCCCGTAAAGCAGGTCCGCCACCAGGTTTATGATTATGAAAAAAGTAGCAGAAACAAGTACAGCACCCATGACCACAGGGTAATCCAGCTTTTCCAACGCATCCACGGTAACCTTCCCGATTCCCTGCCAGCCAAAAATATACTCTACGAAAAAAGCGCCTGCTAGCAATTCCGCAAACCAGCCGGTTATGGCGGTGATAACGGGGTTTAGCGCATTCTTTAGCCCGTGTTTCCAGATCACTGCACGTTTGCTAAGCCCCTTCGCATAGGCGGTGCGTATGTAGTCCTGGTCGAGCACATCCAACATGGCGCTTCGGGTCAGTTGGGTGATGATTGACAATGGCCGGATGCCCAGAGTCACAGCTGGCAGCACCAGGTTTTGCAGGGTAAGTTTCCGGTGTCCTTCCTCATCTATCACAAACCAGTTGCCGGCGATTTGCAACCCGGTCCAGTCGCTCAGTACGAAACCAAAAAGGTAAACCATGATTATCCCCATAAAAAAGGAAGGAGCTGAAATCCCCACGATGCTGGAAAATATCGCCGAAGTGTCCATCCAGGTATTTTGCCTCACTGCGGCCATTACACCCAGCGGGATCCCGATCATTACGGCAATGCACATGGCTGCCACAGCCAGCATCAGGGTTCCCGGAAGCGCCTGCATCAGGATATTCCAGACTTCCCTTTTGCTTTGGTATGACCGCCGGAGGTAGGGAATTTTTAATCCGAATTTTTGCCGGCCACCAAGGAAGATGCCTTTTAGTTTTTTGGATTCAATTTCGCCGGTGCTGTGAATACAAACCGGCGAAACATCATTGAGGTAATACAGGAACTGCCTGAATTTCGATATGGGCTCCCCCTTGTCGTTGATGAGGTATAACTCTTTCCTGATATTGGACTGCGTGGCCGAATCACCACTCTGTCCCATGACGATCCGGGAGGGATCACCAAATCCCTGGAACAGGAAAAAGACCAGGACCACCACTCCCAGTAGCACGAGGATTCCATAAAGCGATCTCTTGATGATGTACTTTGTCAAGAACTTTTATTTTGAGTTGGCCGCCGTATCTGATTCGTGCCGGGCAGGAGAAAGTGTTGTATCAGACGGCGGCGGGTTATCACTAGTCTCCGTGTTTTCAGGAACAGGTAAACCCTCTGCCGGCAAACCCGCCATCGAGCTGACTGTTTTAATGGCTTTGTTGAACCGGGGGCTGCTCCACTTTTCCATCACCGTTCCTTTATCGAGCAGATAAAGAGTAACAGGTACACGGGAAGCCGTCTCAATCACTTTGTAATCGCACTTGAACACCCGCATCCCGGAAAAAACGGTTCCGGCAAGTTCGGCGGTTGCTTTTCCGGGTTCTGCCGTTACCAGGAAAACAGGAATGTTGCGGGCTGACGCGGCAGAATAGATCCTTCCGAAAGGCTCCTTCCAACCCTGCCCCGCTTTGGAGAAATGCTCGATAAAAAGCAGCAGGGCATTCGTTTGTTCGAGAACATAACCGGTCGAATCGGTATCCGTAATACCGGATAAGACAAATCCCTTGATCGGGGGTTCGTTGTTACTCCCCTTTCGAACCACTTTATCGTACCGGCTGATAAATTCGTATGTGGTGGTGCTGAAATCTGCCGGGAACTTATCTGCCGTGAATTCCACCTGCTCCCCCCCTTTTTTATATACAAATGTGATCACGGTACTGTCGGGGACAGCATTGGCCGGCATTTTCATTTTTTCCCGGATGTTATTCCCTTTTTTGAAAGGCAGACAATCCACAACAGGCATATAAGTCAGCGCATACCATTGCAATCCGAGGCTGCCCAGTGCTACCAGCGTGATCAACCCGACAGAGGCTCCGTTCCCCAACAGGGATTTGATCCTGTGTTTTTGGCTGAACAGTATCCCGATCATCAGCAACAACACCACGTCCTTTAAAAAGGATTCTTTGGAACTGATCGGCAGGCAATCCCCGAAACATCCGCAGTTTTTCGGCGCTCCCGTAAAATAGGTGTAGCCGGTCAGGAATGTGAAGAATACGATCATCAGTAAAAGCAACCAGGTAAAAAGACGGGGTCCCCATCCCAGCAGCAGGGCAAACCCTGCCACGATCTCAAAGGCATTCATCGTAACGGATAAACCGAGTGTCCAGGAGTTGAACTGGTGAATCCCCCAGATCTCGAAGAATTCCTGCATCTTATAACTGAGACCCATCGGGTCATTGGCTTTCACCAGGCCCGAAAAAATAAACAGCAAACCGACGATCAGTCTCAGAACAGGGATGATGATTTTCATATTACAGTAAGATTAATGCAAATGCGGCATAGTTGATCATGTCGAGATAATTGGCATCGATCCCTTCGCTGACGAGAGTCTTGCCGTCATTTTCGAGGATCTGGCGGATTCGCTGAAGTTTCATCAGGATCAGGTCAACAAAGCTTTCCTGGCTCATGCTTCGCCAGGCTTCTCCATAGTCGTGGTTTTTGTCGTGCATCAGGTCACGGGCCGTGGCCACATATTTGTCAAACAGGTCAGAAACAACCTCTTTTCCCAATTCCTCGGGTGCATCCGCCGTAAGTTCGAGCTGGATGAGACCAATCACGGCGTAATTAATGATCCCCCTGAATTCGGCAGCGATCCCATCGGCAACCCTTTGCTCCCCTTTTTCCTGGATGGTACGTATCCGCTGGGCCTTGATAAAGATCTGATCCACGATGGAAATGGTTCGCAGAACCCGCCAGGCAGTGCCATAGTCGGCCGCCTTTTTCATAAAAATATCCTTGCAGGACGGGATAACAGCGGTGTATTGGTGGGCGGTATTTGTCATATAGGTCGTTTCG
>JBMSNP010000112.1:0-5366 GCA_049421765.1 Chitinophagaceae bacterium | reverse complement strand
AGGTTAAGGTTAAGGTTGAGGCTGAGATTATAAAAAATCATATTTCATAATCCTTTTTCAAAATTCTTATTTCATCTTCTTCAAACTAGAACCCCCGAAGTACACCCTTACAGTCCAGGTATTTGATTGGATCCACGGGGGTTTCGAACTCATACATGGTTAGTTCCACTTTGGCCCCCGGTGCGATATACCCCAACGGGGTACCCGGCTTGACCACATCATTACGGCGGACGGCGAGGCGGGTCATCCCGGTAAACCAGAAGTAATAATCCTTACCATTAATCTTGGAAAACATCACCACCCCGTAACCGGATTCCTCAGTGTTCTCCGTATTGGTGACCCTTCCCACTCCCACCGATTTGACCACAGTATCGGGTATGCTGGTCAGCACCACACAAAAATCCGGCTCATCCAGGTGGATCACATTTTGAGGAGGCGGCACCACGCTGGCGTCATTTAACGGGCAGGGAAGTCTGAAATTCTCGTTTTGTGCCTGGGCTGGCCGATACAGGAAAAATAAAAGACTGAATAGGGCGGAGTGGATAAGTGTTTTCATATGAACAATTTAATAAAAACCCGCAAAAAAACGAAGCAAACGAAGGACTAGTTCCGGTCAAATCTCAGTTTCCGGGCCATTTCAGCGCTCATTCCCTCAGCCGAAATCCCGTAACCACTGACCAACACTCCTTTCTTGCCGTCTTTTGACTCAATGGCATAGATGATGGATTCGTCTGAAGGGTTGGAATTCCCCTCAAAACGGTGCATTTCGGTGATCTCAAATTCGTCAATATCATATTTGTCGCCATGACAGATCAGGCAGTTTTCCGAGAGGTTAAAGTCGATCGTATAACCCCTGTCTTTCAGACCATTGACCGCTTGAGAGAGGGTGTCGTAGGAAAACATAGCTTAAGGTTTATCGTTTCGCGTTTAATGTGTACAATTTTCAGCTTGCTGTTTGACTTTTGGAATTCAAAGAGTATAAGAGGTTAAACAGGTTTCAAAAGTTACGTGGTTTTGTTAAGTTAACGCTGTTATGACGGAATGGGTTTAACGGTTTCAAGGTTGAAGTTAAAGCTCAGGTCCCGGATCTAGGAGCTTGAGGCTTGGATCTTGGAATTTTTCAGAACAATCAATATTATCTAGAAAAATGCCACAGAACAAGTACCTTTGCACCCGAAAAAACAAAATCATGTCAACAGTATCCAAATCAATTGATTTCAGCCTGCCTTACAAAGTGGCTGATATATCCCTGGCCGAATGGGGCCGCAAGGAAATACGTTTAGCCGAAGCTGAAATGCCCGGCTTGATGAGCATCCGTAAGGAATACGGCCCCTCCCAGCCTCTAAAAGGCGCCCGGATCGCGGGTTGTCTTCATATGACCATCCAGACTGCCGTGCTGATCGAAACCCTGGCCGCCCTGGGTGCCGAAGTAAAGTGGAGCTCCTGTAATATCTTTTCCACACAGGATCATGCCGCAGCTGCGATTGCCGCAGCCGGGATAGGTGTTTTTGCCTGGAAAGGACAAACCGTGGAAGAAGCCGACTGGTGTATCGAGCAGACTCTGTTTTTCGGCGCGGCCAACCGTCCGCTGAATATGATCCTCGACGACGGAGGCGATCTTACCAATATGGTTCTGGACAAATACCCTGAACTGGTGCAGCATGTGAAAGGCATCAGTGAAGAGACCACTACCGGTGTGCATCGTCTTTACGAGCGCGTGGCCAAGGGTACACTGCCCATGCCGGCGATCAATGTAAACGACTCCGTAACCAAATCCAAATTCGACAATAAATACGGTTGTAAGGAATCCCTGGTGGATGCCATCCGCCGTGCCACCGATGTGATGCTGGCCGGAAAAGTGGCTGTTGTCGGAGGTTATGGTGATGTAGGCAAGGGCTCCGCCGCTTCGCTGGCAGGCGCCGGTTGCCGTGTGATCGTAACCGAGATCGACCCCATCTGCGCCCTGCAGGCCGCCATGGACGGTTTTGAAGTGAAGAAAATGATCGATGCGGTCAAAGAAGCCGATATCGTCGTCACCGCCTCTGGATGCCGCGACCTGATCACCGGTTCGCATTTCAAACTCATGAAGGACAAAGTCATTGTTTGCAATATCGGGCACTTTGATATCGAGATCGACATCGCCTGGCTGAACACTCATTACGGCGATACGAAAGACACGATCAAACCGCAGGTAGATATTTATAATGTTGATGGAAAGGATATCATCATCCTAGCCGAAGGCCGTCTTGTAAACCTGGGGTGCGCAACCGGTCACCCGAGCTTTGTTATGAGCAACTCCTTCAGCAACCAGACACTTGCTCAGATCGAACTCTGGATCAACCACAAGAATTACGAGAACAAAGTATATGTGCTCCCCAAGCACCTGGATGAGAAAGTGGCCCGTCTCCACCTGGCCAAGATCGGTGTGGAACTGGACGAGCTGACCAAGGAGCAGGCCGATTACCTGGGTATCCCCCAAACCGGGCCATTCAAGAGTGATCTTTACCGTTATTAATATATCCCTTTTTTGAGGGTGACCCGTCCCGTCAGGGACGGGTTTTTTTTGCTTTATCCAATTATGAAATTTATACATGTAGATTATAAAAACCCAGGTGATTTGAACGATTCGCGCGCTTTAGAGATCCGGGCTTCAACATCACCGTAAGCGAGTTTATGATGGACAGGGTGTAAACGCTGAATACTGGTTAATATAACTTCCAAGGAGAGCCGATTATACGGCCTTATCCGGGATATGCGGGTGATTACCTTATCACAAAACAGTGTCTTTTCCTAATTTTGCAGGCGCCCCCTGCCGGATCAATACCCCTTCCATGACACCAGAAACCAAACTTAGGAATATCAAAATATTGCACACTTTCATCTGGGTATTTTTTAACGTGGTGATATTTTACATGGCATACGCCGTGTTCACAAACCGAATCGACTACTGGCTCTGGGTCTGCTACGGGCTCATCATACTGGAAGGTGCCACGCTTTCCCTTTTCCGGCTTTATTGCCCGCTCACCATCTGGGCAAGGAAATATTCGGATTCCACAAAAAACAATTTTGACATTTTTCTTCCCGAATGGCTGGCCAAATACAACAAGATTATATATACTTCAATCGTGGGCCTCATTTCAATTGTTTTGGCCTGGAAACTGATCGGTTAGGCCAACCATTTTCAAAACTGACATGCAATGAGCGCGTTGTTGTCAGCAGCAAGTTTTTCCGCCACGCGGTTTAATAAAATATTTTACCTTCCTTTTCTGTTTAACCAATACAATCAACTACAACATCATGCTTACAAAAACTTTAGTCTCAGCGATACTTGCAACCGGAATAATCCTGGTAACCGCCTGTGGCCACACTGAAAACACCCCTGCCACGGCTGAAGAACTTTCCCAAATGAACCGGGATTTTGCCAAAGCCCTTAATAACAATGATGCAGTGGCAGCGGCCAACTGTTATGCCGAAGATGCCACGATCCTCCCCCCGGGTGAAGCCCCGGTTACCGGAAAAGCCAATATTCAAAAATACTGGGAAGGAGCCCTCTCGTCCGGCGCCTTTGATGTGGAAGTCGCCACCACATCCACAAACAGCAACGGAGACCTTGGCTATGAGGTCGGCCGGTTCCAGATGAGTATCAGGGACTCTGCAGGCAACACAACCATTGAAAGAGGTAAATACATCGAGTTACTCGTTCGTGGAAAAGACGGGAAATGGCTGTCCACTCACGGCATATGGAATACAGATACATTGCCCTTGAAATAGAATTTCAGACTGATATTTCCCGACAGAATTCTTGCAACAAGCAACCCGCATTTATCTTCCCTTTATAAACGGAAAAGGCATATATGCGAAAATCAAACTTCATCCAGTTCATAGTTTTCGGTTTACAGTTTTTTTTACTCATACCCCATTACCAAAAATTCATTACTCACAGCTCAGTACTTACAGCCTGAAACGCATATTAACCCCATGTTTCCGCAAACAATCCAAATCCGGAGTGCCCGGCCGGGCGACTACAAACTGCTATCAGACATCGGCACCCGCACGCTCTGGCAATCACATGGCCATAGCGCACCGGAGACGGATATGAGAAGTTATATTGAACAGTCATTCAATCCGGTCCGTGCCCGGGAGGAGCTGGAAAACCCGGCATTCATTTATCATTTCCTTTATCTTGACGAACAGCCTGCCGGTTATTCCAAGATCATCCTAGACCAGGCGCATCCCAATATCACACTACCCGGTGTCACCAAACTGGAAAGGCTCTACCTGCTTCAGGAATTTCTTTCCCGCAAAGCGGGTCAGGCACTTCTGGATTTCAATATAGGCTTGTCTAAAGACCGGGGCCAATCCGGCATGTGGCTTTTTGTTTGGGTGGAAAATACACGGGCTATTCAATTCTATAAACGAAACAGATTCAAGATCATCGGAAGCCATGATTTCCGGATCACGGAGACAAGAAGCAATCCGAATCACCAGATGATGCTGGTATATTGATGTTTACTGTTTGTGGTATACCCTTTATTCTTCAAAAAGTTCAATAGGTCCAAGCGTTTCAAAGGTTGAGGTTGAGATAAAGTTTCAGGACTATTTACTTAGAACTATGACCTGTCACCGGTCTCCCGACTCCCTCCTTCTCACTTGCCAAGATCCTGAACGCAACGACAGGAATAGCCATTATTGGCCGAAAGATAATTTCTGCCAATCTCTGAACTGTTATAGTAGAAATGCCTCTTCCACAGGTAAAGCGCGTATGGATTCTCATATACGGTAGAAGTCCAGAAATCTCCATATTGTTTCAAGACCAAAAAATCCCCGTTGGCCGAACGGATCCCGGCGGGTCGTATCGAAAACCCCGAACTGTTGGAACTGGGTTCCCCGGAAGGATCCCAAAGACCGGGCTCTTTAAGCAACCCCGCCATGTTACCGCGACCACCCATGACTCCCAGTAACTCGGAACTCATTCCAATGGAGGATTCCAGGTCCTGCCAGTCCCGATCTGTTGGCAGTCTCCAGCCAAGTGGGCACAGTTTTCCAGTAGCAACCGCATACCCGTTATATAACTTCCCATAAACTGCATCGTACTGACTATTGTTTTCGTAAATGGCATAAGCACCGTCGTGTGCGGATTCCCAGGCGGCATTGGATAGGTTACCCTGAATCGGACTCCCGTCATTATACCGGGTGGTTCGCAGGTTTTCCCTCATCCAGCGGAGTTTTCCGATAGAGATGGTGTTATAACTGTTTCCATCAGGATCCTTTACTTGATCTGTACTGATAACTGTATCTTTCCCAGGCAAGTCACCCGGTTTTACCGGAACAGAGTCGCGTACAGGACGGGGTGGCTTTATCTGAAT
>JBMSNP010000111.1:0-5391 GCA_049421765.1 Chitinophagaceae bacterium | reverse complement strand
GGGGTAAGTGGCTTTCATGGCATCCATAACACCCTGGGCCCAGCCGGTTATTTTACTCCTTTCTTCCCGGGTCAGTTTCGCATCCTTGTGAACCCAGGTGTATGAATTGAGCGGCATCTCCCCTTCTTTTACCATTTCGATTGTTTCTTCCATTTTATGGTATTGGTAGCGGAGGGGGCGGTTGGTGTATTCGTCGTAATTGATATGCTTCTTCCCGTCCCGGATATGCTTGTCGAGCCACCAAAGAACGGGCTGCACATTGGAATACCAGGGATAACGGGTGTTGTTGCTGTGGCAATCATTACAGGCTTTGGCCAGGATGGGTTTAACATCATCCGGAACGGGATACAGATTTCCGATATAATTGGGTTGGGGGCCTTCAGATTTGTTCCGTTCGGGGCGGAAGAACTGGATCGCGATAAGAGCGATTAAAAGCACCCACATGATTTTTTTGAACATAGGTACAATTTGCTTAAAGATAATTTAATTGATCAGGATTTGCCCTGTCATTTCCGGTGGTACGGGCAGTCCCATCATGGTGAGGATCGTAGGAGCGATGTCTCCGAGTTTGCCGGGTTTAATTTTTTCTTTCCATGCGGGATCGATGATAAAGAACGGGACGGGGTTCAGGGTGTGCGCCGTATTGGGAGTGCCGTCTTCGTTGATCAGGAAATCGGAGTTCCCGTGATCGGCTGTCAGGAAAATGGTATACCCGTTGGCCAGTCCTTCCGTAACGATTTTCTCCACGCAGGAATCTACCGTTTCCACCGCCTTGATCGCTGCATTCCATACGCCCGTATGCCCGACCATATCCGCGTTGGCATAATTCAGACAGCAAAAATCGAAAGAACGGTCCCTGATTTCCTGCAAGACCGCATCGGTTAACTCAAAGGCACTCATTTCCGGTTGCAGGTCATAGGTGGCGACTTTTGGGGAAGCGACCAGTATTCTTTTTTCTCCTTCAAAAATCTTTTCGCGGCCACCGCTGAAAAAGAAGGTGACATGGGGGTATTTTTCGGTTTCGGCGGCGCGGAGTTGTTTTAGCCCGTGTTTTTCCAGCACTTCCCCAAGGGTGTTGTTGAGGTTGTCCGTTTCAAAGACCACATGCACATCCCGGAAAGTACTGTCATATTCCGTCATGGTCGTATAATCAAGGGCAAGTTTATACATCTGGTGTTCCGGGAAATCGGACTGCGAGAGCACCTGAGTGATCTCCCTGCACCTGTCAGTCCGGAAGTTGAAACAGATCACGGCATCACCGTCACCGATTGTGGCCAGCGGTTGCTGGCCTTCGTCACAGATCACGGCGGGCCTGATGAATTCGCCGGTGATATTTTGCGCATAGGATTGTTCCACCGCTGCGATCGCATCGGTGGTCTTCTCACCGGTTCCTTTCACCAGGGCGTCATATGCCAGTTTTATACGCTCCCATCGTTTGTCGCGGTCCATGGCAAAATACCGTCCGCATACTGTCGCGATTTTCCCGACGGACTGGTTCAGGTGCTGCTGGAGTTCTTTCATAAAACCCAGACCGCTTTTAGGATCACAATCCCGGCCGTCGGTAAAAGCATGGATAAATACCTGTTCCAGGCCCTCCTTCTTGCATAGATCCGTGATTTTTTTCAGATGATTTATATGGGAATGTACTCCGCCGTCACTAACCAGACCCAGCAGGTGTAAGGGGCGCTGGTTGTCCCTTGCATAGCGGATGGAACGGAGGAGATTGCTGTTTTGGGAAAATGATCCTTCGCGGATGGCAACATTTATCCGCTGCAATTCCTGGTATACAATACGACCGGCACCCAGGTTCAGGTGACCCACTTCCGAATTACCCATCTGTCCTTCCGGCAAACCCACCGCTTCTCCGCAGGTGATCAGGGTTGTATTCGGATAATTCTTATACAGGGAACTGGTAAAAGGCACATTTGCATGCCGGATCGCGTCTGCGGAGGCAACTTTTCCCAACCCCCATCCGTCCATGATTACCAGGATGACTTTTCTTTTCGTCATGATTTATCCACTTTAAAAAAGTATAAATACATTCATTTTCAGGTAGAAACCTGTCTGAATGCTGTAAAACTACACCCAAAATGCCTATTTGCCAGTCCTGCAATAAGAAAACCTGCTGATTTTTAGTATTTTAGTACCAAAGCAGGGACTTGTGATACTGTGGCATATTTTTAGATTGATACTCCTGTGAAAACGAGATTGGATATGAAAAAGATAACAGGGATACTGCTGATTGTTTTATTTGCAATGACCCCTGGGTTTGCCCAGCAAAAAAACATTGATGCCGTAATTGTTGCGCTTCGTGCTGGAAGTGCTTCGGAACTGTCGAAGTATTTTGACGACAATGTCGAGCTCACCTTGCCGGATAAGAGTGACAGTTACAGCAAGGCCCAGGCCCAGCTGATCATCCGTGATTTTTTCGGGAATAACGGGGTGAAGGGTTTTGAGCTGAAGCATAAAGGGGACTCACCCGGCGGTCAGTTCTGCGTAGGCACCCTGCAAACGGGCACCGGGAGTTTCCGGACCAACCTGTTCATGAAGATCAAGGGAGGCAAGGAAGTGGTGAAAGAGATCCGGTTCCAGGCAATTGAGTAATTCATCCTCTCCAAATAGGGACCCCGGCCAAAACAGGCCGGGGTTTTTTGTGTACCCGGCTGACCGCTAACCTGTATTTTTGAGCCGTGAATTTTGACACCCGATTAAAGCAACTGGTTGAGGAAGCCCTTCGCGAGGATATTGGCGACGGGGATCATTCCACACTCGCCTGTATTGAGCCCTCCGTCCGGGGCAAAGCAGTCCTGAAGATCAAAGAACCCGGGATCCTGGCCGGAACGGATGTAGCCCGTTTCATATTTGAGTACCGGGAACCGGGGGTGCAATTCCATCCGTATAAAATGGACGGGGATCCGATGGTTTCCGGTGAACTAGCGTTTGAAGTGGAAGCATATGTTCATACCATTCTTCAATGCGAGAGGCTGGTTTTGAACTGTATGCAGCGGATGAGCGGGATCGCCACCCTGACCCGCCGTTACACGGACAGATTGAAAGGATATCATACCCGCCTGCTCGACACCCGAAAAACCACACCGAATTTCAGGTTGCTTGAAAAAGAAGCAGTCCGGATCGGGGGCGGAGTGAATCATCGTTTCGGGCTGTTCGACATGATCATGCTAAAGGACAACCATATTGATTATTGCGGGGGCATTGAAAAAGCCATTGCCAGGGCCCGGGAATATGTTGAGAAGCATAAGCCCGGTCTGAAAATAGAAGTTGAGACCAGAAGTCTTGAGGATGTCCGGAAAGTAATAAAGGCCGGATCAGGCACTGTGTTCCGGATCATGCTTGATAATTTCAGACCCGAGCAGGTCAAGGAAGCGGTTGTGCTCATCGGCGGGATGTTTGAGACGGAAGCAAGCGGCGGCATCAACCTGGATAACATTGAAGAATATGCGAAAACGGGGGTTGACTATGTAAGCGTGGGAGCCCTGATTCACCAGGCCCGGAGCCTGGACCTGAGTTTGAAAGCTGTGGTTGATAAGGGGAACGGTTTGAGTTGAAATTAAGGTTGAGAATAAGATTTAGTTTATGGGTAAGAAGAATAAACCCGACAGCAGGGGATTTGTTTACAGCACCGATCCGGGTTTTCGTTTTGAAGAAGAGCCCGGTTCGTCGGAGACCCCTGCACCGGAACAGCAAAGACTAAGAATCTGGCTGGACAGCCGGAATAGAGCCGGTAAGGCGGTAACCCGGGTGGAAGGTTTTGCGGGCATGGAAGCAGACCTTGCCGACCTGGGAAAAAAATTAAAAGCTTATTGCGGTACGGGCGGTTCTGCCAAGGACGGGGAGATACTGATCCAGGGTGACCAGCGCGACAAAGTGCTGCAATGGTTGCTGAAAAACGGGTATAAACAATCCAAAAAAGCAGGCGGATAATTCCGGGTCAGGCGAAGCTTTTTTATTGACCCTGGGCCATGCTGAAACCTTTCTTGTCTCCCCAGCTGTTCAGCAGTTCAAATGAACAGATCTTGAAATTCCCGCTCATGCTTACATAGAGCCCGATCACATCCTGCTGGTTCAGCGGGAAATCATCAATGCTCTCAAATCTTACATTGTACTGGTTTACCAGGTTGGTATAAACCGAGCCGGTGGGCCATACCTGGGTGCCGCGGTTGCTGATGTTGATCAGGTTAAATTTTACCCCTGCGTGTCTTTTGCATTTTTCCGCGATCGCCACGGGTTGTTCATCGCTTTCTATAAAAAGATCGACGCCCACGATTGTCTCATGTCCTTCTTCCTTGGAAACCATCATCGGATTGATCTCCAGTTTCAACGGAGTGGGGGTGCCGGGTTTGTTCGGGATGATTTCCTTTGCACCGATTTCCGGGGTCTTTCCGAAATTTCCGATGATCGCGTTTGCAAATTCGCTGGTATTGACCGGGGGTATTGATTTGTCTCCGAAATCGCCGGTATGAACCCCCTTTTCGAGGGTAAACAACAGGGCATTTTCAATCAGCGCCGCATTTTCAGTCAGCCCCAGGTGGCGCAGCATGGCCAGCCCGCTGAGCAAAAGCGCGGTCGGGTTAGCAATATTCTTCCCGGCGATATCCGGGGCGGTTCCGTGGACGGCTTCGAAGATCGAGATATGGTCGCCGATATTTGCGGAGGGGGCAAAACCGAGACCGCCGACAAGACCGGCACATAGATCCGAAACGATATCTCCCTGGAGGTTGGTCAGCACTACCACATCGAAGGTATCGGGCCGTGTCACCAGTTTCATACACAGGTCATCCACGATCACGTCGTCTGCCTTGAGTTCGGGAAATTCTTTTGCCACTTCATAGAAGCACTCCAGGAACAGCCCGTCTGTGATCTTCATGATATTGGCTTTGTGACCGCAGGTGATGCGTTTGGCCTTTTTCTGGCGGGCCATCTCAAAAGCGTATCGGATAACCTGGAGGCTGCCCGGGCGGGTAATAAACCTGCGACTGAGGGCCACATCATGGGTGAGCATATGCTCGATACCGCCATAGGTATCTTCAATATTTTCGCGCACCACGGTAATGTCGATGGGGATACCCGCCCGGCTGAATACCGTATCCACCCCGTGGAGGGTCTGGAACACCCGTTTGTTGGCAAATGTATTCCAGGTTTTGCGCGCCGTTACGTTTATGCTTTTTACTCCTTTCCCTTTCGGGGTTTCCATCGGCCCTTTGAAAAGAAGTCCGAGGGATTCAATGGTCTGTTTGGCCCCCGGGGTCATTCCGTTGTTAAATCCTTTGTCAAATACCCATTTCCCCATCTCAACCATCTCGTATTCAAGGGGCACCTTATTTGCCCGAAAAATGCCCAATACCGCATCCATGATTTCAGGTCCGATACCGT
>JBMSNP010000110.1:0-6281 GCA_049421765.1 Chitinophagaceae bacterium | reverse complement strand
GTTCCCTGGAAGACAATATCCTTTTCCATGCCGGAAGGGGAGCTGTTTTCACCGGGGAAGGAACACAGGAAATGGATGCGGCCATCATGGATGGACGAACCCTGATGGCGGGTGCTGTTGCTTCGGTTAAAAATATCCGCAATCCTGTTGAACTGGCATATGCGGTAATGATGAAAAGCGAGCATGTGATGCTCCATGGAGCCGGCGCCGGGACTTTTGCCCGTCTTCACGGTATCGGTACCGAGCCTGACGAATATTTCTATTCGGAATACCGTCACAACCAATGGAAGCAAATGCAGGCTTCCGGAAAATCGGCTCTGGATCATGATGTGCTGGTGCCGGGCCGGAAATTCGGAACGGTCGGGGCCGTGGCCCTCGACGTGGAAGGAAATATCGCCGCTGCAACCAGCACGGGGGGCATGACAAACAAACAATTTGGAAGGATTGGGGACAGTCCCATCATCGGAGCCGGTACCTATGCCAATAACCGGACCTGTGCCATCAGTTGCACCGGCCACGGGGAGCCATTTATAAGGGCGGTAACGGCTTATGATGTCAGCTGCCTGATGGAATACAAAGGGCATTCTCTGGCCGAAGCCATGCACATCGTGGTTCATGACAAACTCCTGAAACTGGATGGCGAAGGGGGAATGATCGGCCTGGATGTGAAAGGCAACTCGGCCATGGTATTTAACAGTGAAGGTATGTACCGGGGAATTTGGGAAAGCGGGAATGAAGCACAGACATCCATTTATAAGTAATAGATGAATAAATATGCCATTATAGTAGCAGGCGGATCCGGGACCCGGATGGGAGGCGCCCTTCCAAAGCAATTCATACTGCTCAGGGGGCGACCGGTTTTATACTACACACTGAAGACTTTTCTGGACGCTTATGACGACCTTAAAATCATACTTGTTCTTCCCGTTGATTATACAGATCTCGGGCAGGAGATCATTGATACGTTTTCAGATAAAGAACGGATCCGGCTCACAGCCGGCGGTGACACCAGGTTTCAATCTGTGAAAAACGGGTTGACGCTTATAGAAGAGGAATCGGTCATTTTTGTACATGACGGGGTCCGCTGCCTCCTTACAAAAGACCTGATTCACCGGTGTTATGCCCAGGCAGTTGAAACAGGTACAGCCATCCCCGTGATCGCATCACGCGACAGCATCCGGATGGTACAGGAAGAAGGCAATGAAGCCATGGACCGCAACCGGGTAATGCTTGTCCAGACCCCGCAGACCTTTCACAGCAAGATTCTCCTTCCCGCTTTCCAGATCGATTACAAGGATAAGTTTACTGACGAAGCCACTGTGGTCGAAGCCTACGGAATGAAAGTGTCGCTTGTGGAAGGAGAAGAAAATAACTTCAAGATCACCCGCCCGGTCGACCTGATCCTGGCCGAAGGACTGATCGGGTCTTTAACCCAGTAAATAGCAGGAAGAATTTATTCCCTCGAACCTCCAATTTGTTATTTCAACCATCTCAGGTAAAAAGGCAGGCGGTTGATCTGTAAAAAAGGGTATGGCTGGCTTTGCGCACCAAAACCCTGGTAAAAAGAGGCCAGCCCGGGTATGTCAGATCCTTCGAAATCTAGGACCAGGTCGGTGCCTGCGTTTGCCCGGATAAATGCATCGATCAATGCATGGGAGGCCCCGGCGACCCGGCTGTCCGGATGATTACCCACCAGGATATAATATGCCCGCTTGCCTGAAACAAAGAAAACTCCGGAAGAAAGTAACCGGCCTTCCTTCTGTATACCCAGGGTACGAGTCTGGTTTTTTTCCTCCAGGTCCTTGTAAAGCGACCGGAACCTTTTCACATTCTCCCGGATATTTCGGTCCTGTTTTTTCATGCGGTCCAGCGCAAGACCAATTACCGCTTCTGCCCCGGGTTCTTCAATTACGGAACACCCGGCCTGGTAAGCCTTTTTAATATTACGCCTGGTGTTTTCGCTGTACCGCGTTACAAGGTCCTCATAGGGGTTGTTCAATTCCAATATTAAATTTTCTCTACTGCGGATCCGGGTGTCGGAGAGGTCGTGCCAGTTCCCGTAATTCAATGGTAATTCCGCCAGCTTAAAGACTGCAGGTATGGCTGCTATAAAATTCCCGGTATTGATTTCAGGCGAATAATCCCCGAATATGCCAAGTTGGGCGGTAAGAAAAGGCTGGTACAGGTATCGAATTCCAAATTTACTTTTCCAGGGCAAGGGCATCACGGCCCTGTAATCATCCAATACCAGGGCGTCCCAGTGGGCCGCCATCCGGTCCAGGTAGAATGAATGGGCATATATCAGGCTATTGCCTGATTTATGAATGCACTGATCCCATTTGATACGATCGATATCGGGATTGCGGGTGTATTGTATTCGGTTTTCCGCCTTCATCAGAAATCCAGGTTTCGATCGAATTTACGAAAGCTGAAATTGGAGATATCAATGGAGAATGAGATCTTTTTCCAGAACCGGTCTTTCTTATCCAGGGTGGATTGAAAATAATCCCGGTATACCGGACTATAAAGAAGGGGGATGTAAATATTAATGGTTTCCTTAAGCAGGGGGATCTGGAGTCCCGCATCAAACAGGAAACGGTCCGCTTCGGAATCCTGTGCCCAGGCGCTTGCTTCGGTACCGATGTCAAAAAATAATTTCAGCGGGATCTTGACAGGAAGCATGGACAGGGGGTTGACAGCAGGCGGAATGGTGGTAGCCAGGTTCAGGGCCAGGAGCCAGTCATCGGACTTGCCGGTTTTGTCGGCAAGGAGATCTGTCCGCACTTTGAAGGCCCCGTCCCGAACCATGATCTGCTGGCTGGGGAATCCGTCGAATCGGTTTCTCCCGATAAAATAATCGCTGTAGGTATAATCTTCATACCCGTTAGCACCTGTCATATTCAGATGGTAACGGTCTGTGGCAAACTGGGTGGTCAGGGTCTTGGAGCGGGTATAGAAAAATTTCCCTCCGAAGAGACGCAGGTCAAACCCGCCCCCCCGGGGGTAATTGAAAAAATAGTTCCCTGTAAAACTGGCACGAATAAATTCTTTTCCGTGATCGAACTTAAGTTCCCCCCGGTAAGGATACAGGGCCCGGTTATTTTCAATGACAATGCGCAGCTGCTGCAGGGTGCGGTCCTTTTCATTGATCCGGTAGCGGGTGGAGATGGTCGTGTCCGAACCGCTGACAACAGTGTCCCGGTAAAAACCCAGCCCATCTTCACTGATGTGGAAGGATTTAAACTGGACATACCGGTTGAAATTGCTCCTGGGGTTCTTTTCTTTGAATGTCAGTTTGATACCGGGAACGATTTTAGTAAATCCCAGGAAAACCTTTTTGCCATCGTTATCCTGGTATTCATCAGCAGTGAAACGGGAGGCACTGACTCCCCATTCAACTTTCCGGAAAAGGGATCCAGGGTAGAAACTATGGTAAATGAACCCGAGCCCTCCCATTCGCTTTGAACCGGTTGCATACATCGGGGCCAGCAGGAACTGTAACCGGTCGGGTGGGAATTTCATATTGCTTACAAAAGCGCCGGCCATAAACCGGTCGTAATTGTTTGCTCCGAATGCAGGGCCGAAAAGAAAGAGGCTGCGGCTGGGCTTTTGCGCATACTGCTTCAATTTTTTAAGATCAAAAATGGCCGTAGCCCGGGTGCCGGTACGTTCCATACCCGGGATCGTTCCGGATTTCCGGAGATACCCGAATTCCGTATCCAGGTTTTTGGAACTGCTTTCTTCAATTGAATTTTTAAAGTCAGCAGGTTGGGGATGTTTGAATTGCCAACGCCTGAAATAATTCTGCATGGACCTGGTGAAGAGTTCAGAGCCGAGTTGACTTTCAAGATACCGCATCCATTCGGCTGTTTTGTAATAAGCCACCAGTCCGTAATTGACAAGACTGAATTGCTCCGAAGGTGTTTCAATAGGCTGATCTTTCCTTTCAATCGCCTGGGTCTCAAAAAGTAGTTGCTCCCATTTTGGCTTGTTTCCGTAAAACTGTTTTTGGTACCGGGCCTCATAATAACTGTTCATGCCTTCATCCATCCAGGGGTGTTCCCGCTCATTTGTTCCAAGGATGCTGTAGAACCAGTTGTGGCCGATCTCATGTGCGATAACCACATCGAGACTTTTTGGGTTTTTTTCCGGTGAAATGACCGTGATCCCAGGGTATTCCATGCCCCCGCCAAAACTTTCCGGACCCTGCACCACCCGTAGGGTAGAGTAGGGGTATTCACCCACCTGTTCAGAATAAAAACGTACTGCCCTTTTCGCGAAACGCAGGCTGTTGTGCCAGGTTTCCTTCTCACCCGGGGTGAAGTATGTGGAGACCTCGATGATCCTTCCGGATGTTAACCGGCAGGTATCTGTGTTCACGATAAAACGTTTGTCTGCGAACCAGGCAAAATCATGTACGTTTTCCTGCCGGAATCCGAGGGTCTTTGTTTCCCGGGTTGATTCCGGAAAAAGCTGGTAACGGGTCTTATACTGGCCGACGGCGTTTTGTTCTTTTTGTTTCAGTGGTTCCCAGGTGAAATGTGTCCTTTGTATCAACCATTCTTTTTCGCGGGCATCATCCAACTCACCCGTTGCGGCTACCACGTAATTTGCAGGTACGGTGATTCGCACATCAAAGTTTCCGTATTCACTGTAGAATTCACCCTGGTCCAGGTAGGTCATCGGGTGCCAGCCTGTCCGGTCGTATACAGCGGGTTTGGGATACCACTGGGTAGCCTGGTAACTCTGTCCGTCGTGCCCGCCCCTGGAAAAATTATATGGCAGTTTAACATGGAACGGGGTAGTGATCGTGATTTTTTGACCCGGTGGGAGGGGGTTGGGAAGAATGAGTTTGAGGATATCGATATGCCGGGGATGATCTTCAGTGGAGGCGGAGACATTGTTTACCCGGAAATCCAGCTTATTCATATATCCTTTCTGCTCTTTGTCTGAAAAATAAAACCGGGTATCCCCGTTTTCAAGGGATTGATCCGTAAAAGCTGTTTTGTCGTTTTTATAGGCGTTTGGCCAGCAGTGAAACCAGATGAAGTGAAGGGTGTCCGGAGAGTTGTTGATATATTCTATTTTCTCAAATCCATCCAGGGAATGGTCGCGGTCGTTCAGGGTTACGTCAATTGAAAAATTGACCTTCTGTTGCCAGTAGCCGGTTTGTCCGGAGACGGATAAGATGGAAAAGCAGAAAACGGTCAGAAAGAGGGATTTCTTCAAAGGGATATAGTTTATCAAAAATAACTGAATAAAACCCAACATCCAACAGGAGACTACGTGCCAGTAAATGGTATGCCGGCTCGCCTGGGATTATTTGCCTTTCCCCTTGAAAATAATCCGGATGGTATGAATCAGAATTTTCAGATCCAGTGCTACCGAAATATTTTCGAGATAGATCAGGTCATACTTGCTGCGTTCGATCATTTGTTCCACATTTTCGGCATAGCCAAACTGCACCATTCCCCAACTGGTCAGTCCTGGTTTAACCTTGAGCAGGTATTTGTAATATGGGTAGCGTGGGATGATCTGGTCGATGTAAAAACGGCGTTCAGGCCTGGGGCCTACCAGGCTCATCTCCCCGCGCAGGATATTCCAAAGCTGGGGGAGTTCATCGATCCGCCATTTACGCATTGACTTCCCCCAGCGGGTGATCCGGGGATCGTTTACGGAAGAAAGCGCCGGCCCGTCCTTCTCCGCATCTGAAAACATAGAACGAAATTTATACATACGGAATACCTTTCCCTTAAAACCCACGCGTTCCTGCGAATAAATGATCCTTCCTTTTGAAGAGAATTTCACCCGGAGGGCGATATAGAGCATAAGCGGTGAGAGCAGGATGAGCCCGGACAGTGATAAACTTACGTCCAGGAGCCGTTTGATATTCTGTTGCCACTGGGGCATGAGACCGGTGTGCAGATCGATAAGGGGGGCGCCCATCACATTACTGGTTTTGACCGAACCCGACAGGATATCCAGTGTATCCGGGAGGATCTTGATCTCCACATCTTTTTCTCCCAGCCGGTTGATCATCTCATCCAGCAGTTCGTGTTCCTTTTTTTCGAGAGCCAGCACGACCAGTTTTACTGAATGAGTGTCAATGATTTTTTCCAGGTTCCCGTGATCACCCAGGGCGGGCAGGGATTTCGGGCCACCCGGCCGGCTATCCGTTACGGTAGACACCCATCCGGTGTACCGGTACCCGCTGTCGCGTAGGTTTTTCTCGGTTTCCCGCAGGATTCTTGCCGTGGTTTCAGGGGAGCCTACCAACAGGG
>JBMSNP010000109.1:0-6362 GCA_049421765.1 Chitinophagaceae bacterium | reverse complement strand
CGGTTTCAACTGCCCATTGCCATAGTCATCATCAACAGGCTGAAGATTGCCCGCTTGTCATTGTTGATTCGCTGGTACATGTGGAATTGCACCCTGCTAAATTACGAAATCCGGGATGGGATAAAAAAAACCCGCCAAAAGGCGGGCTTTCTGGAATGAACTGCTTAAAATACAGAAAACTAACGCTTAAGAGAAAGGTATACAGCCGGCGGAGATTCCATCGAAACGGTAAACGATTCATGACCGTTCATGGGATCAGTATCCTGGCTTCCAAGAATCAGTTGAGACCTGATGAATACCAGCTTGTACTGCTGTCCTAATGGAATCTCCCGCCCGTTCAACAGGTAGACTGTTTCTTTATCGAAAGACTGAATACTGTCCAACGCCACGATATAGGACTTGTGGATCCGGTGGAACTGGGATATGGGGAGTGTTTGCTCCATTTTTTTCATCGTCATAAGTACGATATAGGACTTGTCTCCGGTGTAAATTTTTACATAGTTCCGGCACCCTTCGATCAAGTCGATGTCCCGGAAGGCGATCCGGAAATACCGGCCATCTTGTTTGATAAAGAAATGTGGTTGCATAAATAAAATATTAAAGGTTCACATTAGGGCGGCGAGGTCGATCATAGCCTGGAGCTCTTCCACCCCCTTCTGATCTTCCAAAACAAACCCGACGGAAACAAATCGAATGATTCCTTTTTTATCAATGACGATTTTTGTTGGTATGCCGGTTACCTTAAAGTTCTTAACCACCTCATCCTTGTTATCCATATACACATCGAATGGATAAGGATTTTCCCGGAAGAATTGACGAACAGTCGCATACTTATCCGCTTCTTTTTGCCAGGTATCTACAAACAGGATGGCCACGTCGCTCCTGTTTTTATTCTGTATGACCAGTTCCTTCATTGTGGGAAAGGATGCGATGCAGGGGCCGCACCAGGTGGCCCAGAAATCAATCAGCACCACTTTCCCGCGTAGCGAGGCCAGGCTTGCACTCCCACTGTTTAATCCCGGAAGTTCAAATTCAGGAGCGGGATCCGATTTCATTCTTTCACGCAACTCGGCAAAAAGTTTTTTTCTTCGCTCGGCCAGCAGGGCTTCCAAAGCTGCGAACCCATCTCCCCTACCCGTTCGGTTATAGACCCTTACATACATCTCCTTCATGGCCCTGGTATAGCTTTCGCTACGGAAGGCCTGCTCCATCAGTGGGATCAGTTCACCGGCCGGTCTTGAATGTTCCGCAGATTCAAAAAAACGTTCATTATAGACCGGAGATCTCCAGTCGTAAAAGCGGGCCGCCATTTCTGTAAGCTGGGAGGCGCTGTCTGTCTGTCCGGTCCGGTGTAATATGCTGCCGTAAATACTGGCACTATTGAAGAATATTTTTTTCTTCTCCAGCATGAGTAAATAGGATGACCTTCCTTCCGGGACCTGTGCGGGAGTATAATATTGCTGCCGGGCTATTAGGTGCAATTGTCTGGCCCGGGGTACTAGCTCCTGCATCAGGGTATCCCTGCGGAGCGCCTCATCCATGAAAGCATTAAAGATGGAATGGAACCTTTCATTTAGAAGTTGCCCGGCCTCTACCTGGGCGGCTGCTTTGCGCATGGCTTCCCAATCCAGTGACCGGGTACTCGCATTCATGATCTGGAAAAACAATCCATCTGCAACAGGATACTCCCGTTGACTGTCTTTTGGAAATGCCATCCGGAAAGCTTTGATCCAGGCGAATTTCTCTTCTGTCGTTTTCAATACCCGCATGCTGTCTGACCAGCCACGCCAATACCAGTTACCATCTGGGAAACGCCGTTGCTGTTCCATGATCATGCTCTGAATCATAGCCTGGCCACAGGGCCTGGCATAAATTTGCAGGTTCTGAAGTTTGCCCTCAGCAATATCCGGAACAGATTTTATTTGTGATAAATGTTGACAAAGCCCGGCTGTATCTTTTCGAATATACAGGTACAAGGCCCTGTCATAATAAGAGAATTTATCCTGGTCCTGCTGCTCAAACCATTTGTCGAAATACCGTTTAGCCAGCGTGGCGTTGCCTTTTGTTATACCGGACTGGAACTCGTTAGACTGGAGCCTGTATAACGAATAATAAGAATTCGTTTGTGGGTTTCCAGCGCTGTCTGCCACGGAAAAAAAATATCCATGCCCGTTATTCACCGCCTGTTGGTTCCTGCGCATAAACTTGAAAGCCACTGCATCGGTACCGGCTGGGATCCGGAAACGGGCTGCAAGGGTCTTCTTGTCCGAATGCATAAGAGTATCATAGATCCTCGCTTCCCCGATACGGTATGCGATCATGATGGCATATACTTCTCCGGTGGCTGAATCCAATTCCGTTTTTTCCACTTTCAATTTCAGGCGAACTGTTATCCCCTGACGAATAGGCTGCGGACTCACGTCCAGGGCTTCGTAATCTTTTTCCTGCGCCCGGATGGGTGGGCTTTCAAGCGTTAGGAGAAACAAAAAAAATATTGGGATTAGGCGGGAAACCATTCCGGGTAAATACTTTTTAACTGGATAATAATTTATCAATCATGGATCGAAGAGCCGGATCAGCTGCCCGGGGGGCGTTTAACTCGGCCACTTTGAAATCTTTTCCGATCAGGATGTAACGGGGCACGGACTCCACTCCGTAATCCACCAGCTTAGGCCTGTCGATTCTCCACTGGATACCTTCAGCCTTTCGCTCTTGCACATTCCGAATCCAGACCGGGTCGTTGTCATCGATTGACAGGGATACAATCGCGATTTCCGGATTGTTGACATAATGTTTTTTGAGTTCTTCAAAATGTGGCATTTCCGCCATACAAGGTCCGCACCAGGTAGCCCACAGATCGATGTAAATCACTTTACCCTTCAGGCTGGAAAGAGAAACGTTCTCACCCTTTAACGACCGGCAGACAATGTCAATTACCGGATCACCGTTTCCAAATTTCATTTTGTCTTTGAGCAGGGCATTCAAAACATCCCGGTACTTCTTTGTTTGGATAGAATCAACCACCGGCTGAAAACCCGGGATCCGGGATTTGTCTGTCAGCGGCTTGATCTTACTGAACGCGAGGTCATTGGATTTTTTCCAGTCCATGATGATCCGCACCCAGTCGGGCCGGGCTCCCTTCAGGTCAAGGTCTCCTATGATATCCCGGTAAACCTCAATTTGCAGATATTCCGGATTTACAAAACCGCGTAACAGGGAATCCTTGATCTTCTTTGAAATCCACTGGAATTCCTCATTGTAAAGTTTGATGAATGCCTCTGACTCTTTTCTGAATTTGTTCCGGCTATAACTGTCAACTGCCTTTATGCTTTTGTATAAATCTGCCCGGATCCGCGCCTTTTCAAGACGGATAAATGATGGGGTCAGCGACTTTGCAGAAAGGAGCTCTTTTTCCCGCTGGCGTCCGGCCTGGAGGATATAGTCCAGGGTTTCTGCCGGAAGGTTTTTGATTTGGCGACCAGCATCCAGATAAGAACCTCCCTTGGGAAAGGGGGTACTACGCAGATAGATATTGGCTTCACTTCCCTTGCCTTTAATTATGGCAATTTCAGGATTACCCTTGTCTATAAATACTTCCATCCGGTCACCAGGTGACAGATAAAGTTTATTTCTTCCCAGGCGGTAATACCTGGGAGTTGATACAGAAACATTAACTGAAAAAGAAGAATCCTTCCCTATTTGAAATACCGGGCTGGCCGACTTGGGCAACAAGTGCTGGAGCTCTGAAAATTCCTCGAGCTCGGCGGATTCGCCGAACCCCACCAACTTCCCAAAAAGGGTTGCTTTACCGGAAGTAGATTGAGCCACGATTTCATTCCCGTAATTAAAACAGGAAACCAGCAGCGCCACCAGGAGCCATTTAGAAGAAAACTTCATAACTAAGATGATCAGTTTTGACGATAAATAGTATTACACTTAAAGTGAGATAAATACGTGCAGGTTGCAGGCAACGGCCAAACCATTACGGGAAAGCCGTGCCCTAAACATTGCAACCATTATCTTAAACCGACAAAATCAGGGGTGATACGTCTTAAGATAATTATCAAAATAGGCCACTTTAACAGGATCCTTAACCCGTTGATAGCGGATAGTATCGGTTCTTTCCAGGGTTACTTTTCCGTCGAGTGTGCTGCGGCGCAACACCACGGTGCGTGTAAAAACCATCTCATCATCCGTGCGACTGATCAGCATATTTCCTGCCAGGTTATTCGTAACGCTGGGGGCACCATTGGTCAGCAACAACTGATTGCCTTCCACCTTATACATGGAAATAAGGGAATCGGTCCTGGGCCTGGAATTCACGTTGGAAAAATCATGGGTCTTAAGGAAACTTAGACGATAAAATGCATGCGGACTGCGGAACAAATGAAACAAGTCCGCCGTCGCATTGGCAGGAATGCTTGTAAAAGAGGTATCCCTTAAAACATTCCAGTACCCTTGTACATCAATATTTTGCACTTCGGTATCCTTTTTGCAGGATACGACAGAAATTAATATAACGGCAATAATAAATAAATTACGCATGGTTAGTTATTGTTTTAGTTAAGACGGGCAATAGTATAAAATGCTTCCATAACAAAGAGATCCTTATCTGCTGAATTATCTCCGAAATAAGTCCTTCTAAACTTGCAATTCATTTTATCCAAATCCGGAGTAGCTTCAATAATATCTACCCAGTTATTATTTACATTACGGTAAATGCGCATAAAATCTCCCTGCACTTCCCATTTCAGGTTACTTTGGATCTGCCATACATCCTGGTTCTGCGCATTTTTTACGATTGTAGCAATACCTCCGTCTTTGTATAACCGGAGTGAAAAGGGCGACACTTCCCTGTCCCGGGCAGCCTTCAGGGCCGCATCGAATGCGGTCAGTGTCGTGGGAGGGCTTTGTAAGGGTAATGCAGCTGTAAGATAAGTGGTATTGGTAATGTTGAATTTGTAAAGAGCCCAGGTCGCATATTCTCCTTTGCCACTATATCCGGGGAAAACCGGCACCTGTAATTCCGTTTCTTTTTTGCAAGAGATGAATGTGGCTCCAAGCAGTATAATCAGAAATATTTTTTTCATATTTTTTATTTATCCGGCCAAGCCGGTATATGAATCAAGTTTATTGTTTAGTTACTCCTCCGTATTCATTCTGCGGCCATCCAAGAAGGTCTACTTCTGTCTGAATGATGGGCAGTGCGTATGTTGGTGCATTCGGAGCCAGTTTATACGTAACAATGGGTGAATTGGGATCAAGCGGATCACTGTGCCCCCGCTTGGTAATGGTAATATTGGCATTGTCCAATGCATTGTAACGCTTCAGATCATACCACCTGAATACCATGGCCAGTTCCCGCCTGCGTTCATCTTTTACATCATTCAAGGCACTGCCGATATTATCGATGTAACTGGCCGGGAACCTGTTCCGCCGTAACGTTTTCATGATCACATTGGCGCTTTCTCCATCCCCGGCATTGCGTGCCCTGCATTCCGCCATGATCAGCATGATCTCCGGTACGGTAACACCCAGGATGTACCCCATCTGGGATATGCTGGCGGGATTTTTCCCGTACGACTTGGAAATAAGCTGGTCTTTAAACCTGGAAGGGAGATAGGATGTATTATTTATGTTTTGATTATTATCAAAATACTTTGTCTTGCGAAGATCCACTGCTTCGTACATATTATACAACTCCTGGCTGGGAGGCATTTTGAAAATGGCCCCAAACTGGCTCACAAATCGGAAAAACGACTCTTTATAATAATAGGCACTGTTACTCGCAGGGTTGGTTGTGTTGTTATCGCCAGCAATGGCAGGATACTGTGGCGAAACGGTATAGGTAACCCCGTTAAATATTTCCGTTTGAGGAGGATTTACATTTAACATTGAAAATAAGGTCGTGTTGTTCATATCGTACAGGAAACTATACGCCGTGTAGGCCAATTTGGCTTTGGCAAAGGCCTTGGGGTAATCGCCCAGGTAGAGATAAGTCCGGGCCAGCAGGGCCTGTACGGCAGGAGCACTGATCCGCCAGGGCTCATTGGTCAGCAAACGGGTGGAACCTACTTCGTTTAATGCTGTTTCCGCTTCTTCCAGGTCGGCCACAATGCGTTCGAAGGTATATTTTACTGTTTTTCTATCTTCCACCCCGGTAGTTGCCGTACTGTAAGAATCCCTGTACCCGATACCTGGGGTCTGGCCATTTTGCAAATTCGGATGCTGACAAAATTCAACGGCCAGCAGGAAATGATAAAAGCCGCGCCAGAATTTTGCTTCTGCCTTTACTTTCTTCTTCAACTGCGGACTGCCCGAAATAGCGGGATCATCGATGGTGCCTATGATGTAATTAAAAT
>JBMSNP010000108.1:0-6410 GCA_049421765.1 Chitinophagaceae bacterium | reverse complement strand
CCGGAACCCGAGACGGAAATCTACCCGAATGATATCGTTGGGAATAATATGTTCGACTTTATACTCGCAGGTATATGGATCGTCACGCGTATCGACATGGACAAACCAGTAGATATCTGCCCGTTTCGGTTTTTTATTGAGGATGGAATAAATAATCTTGTGTTCGATCTCTTTCGGGTTGTTGGCACTGGTCAGGTACACAAGGTGAGTGGCGTACTTGGGCACCGATTTGTCATTGCTCAACTCCTGGATCTTGGGAATATAATGCTCCAACCTGACAAATTCCACGTACCGGTTCTTGATCTTGCGCGAACGGTACCAGATATACATGACAAGGAACATCACCATCCCGATGATGAGTGTGATATAACCACCGTGGGTGAATTTGACCATTAGGGCGACAAGGTATCCCGATTCCAACACAATATACAGACCGAGGAAGACGTAGATCCAGACCGATCGCACCCGTTGAAGGACCAGGAAGTTTGAGAACAGGATGGTGGTCATGAGCATGGTCATGATGATTGCCAGACCGTAAGCTGCCTCCATATTGGAAGATTTCCGGAAAATGAGCACAACCCCGGTACACCCTATGAACATGATCAGGTTGATGGCAGGGATAAACAACTGTCCCTTGGCTTCGGAGGGATACCGGATCTTGAATTTGGGCCAGAGGTTCAGCCGCATGGCTTCGCTGATCAACGTGAAGGCACCGGATACCATGGCCTGGCTGGCGATGATGGCCGCCGTGGTGGCGATGACCACTCCTGGGATGATGAACCACTGAGGCATCAGGTCGTAAAATGCGTTAATGCTCAGTGAACTCTTTACCTCTTCAGTAATCGTAAGTCCGTTGTGATGACCCAGCAGGTAAGCCCCCTGTCCAAAATAATTGACCAGCAGACAGGTCTTTACATAAATCCAGGAAGTGCGGATATTTTCTCGTCCGCAGTGACCCAGGTCGCTGTACAGAGCCTCGGCCCCTGTCGTACAAAGGAATACGGCACCCAGGAGCCAGAAACCGCCTTCGTAATTCTTGAGGAAATTAATCGCGTAATGCGGGCTCAGCGCCTTGAATATTTCGATATCGTCAAATACATGAACAATACCCAATATCAGCAACATGGTGAACCAAATGAACATGATCGGCCCGAACATCTTGCCAATGGAAGCGGTTCCGAATTGCTGCATGAAGAAAAACAGGGTGAGGATCGAAATAACGATAATGACCACGGTGTTGCTCCCGTCTTCGATCCCAAGCGAGGGCAGTTCCTTCAGCCCCTCCACAGCCGATGAAATAGAGATAGGAGGGGTGATGATTCCGTCGGCCAACAGGGCCGCGCCCCCTATCATTGCCGGGATCACGAGCCATTTTTTCCGGCGTCGAACAAGGGCATACAGGGCAAATGTGCCTCCTTCCCCCCGGTTGTCGGCCCGCAATACCAGTATCACATATTTGATGGTGGTCTGCAGGGTCAGTGTCCAGATGATACATGAAAGACTTCCGAGGATCAGTTCCTCGCTGATCTCCCGGCCACCGATAATGGCGTTGAATACGTAGAGCGGGGATGTACCGATATCTCCGTAAATAATTCCCAGGGCAATTATCAGGCCGGCGGCCGTCACTCTGTTGGTCGGTACTTTCACATTCAGTGGTTGTGCTTTGTGATCCTGCCAGTCCGGGATTCCCGGCTGCAGCGGGATATTACAAGGCCGGTACGGATCACGGTTCTGGAGGCAACTGTCTGCAAAGGTATACGCAAAAATCCGATTACGCCAATTACGGGTGGTTTTTTAAGGAATGGATCAACAGGATGCAGCGAACGGGTATGAATCGGGCACTAGTATTAAAGCATCGTTAATGTGGAGCCCGACACCGCGATGATCCGCGAAAAACAGAACCTTTTAACTAGGCATCCTGTAACTTTAAGGCTCGAAAAACCAGATTATATGGGTATGAAAAGATGGGTAATTATGATGATCCTTGCGGGAACCGCCTGGACGGGCGGGGCGCAGAAGATCGTGTATTCCGATTATGACCGGGAGGACAGCCGGAGGATGGAATTTGACATCGCCGGGAAACTGGACGGGAACTTTCTGATATACAAAAACACAAGGAACCGGCACTGGATCGTGCTTTACGATAACGAAATGCGTCAGGTGGGTAAAGTGGAGCAGGACTATGTACCCAATAACGACAAAGTGATCAATATCGACTTTTTCCAGTATCCCGGTTTTATCTACATGATCTACCAGTACCAGCGAAAAAATATCGTGTATTGCATGGCCAGCCGGATCGATGGTACCGGAAACCGGATCGGGGAAGTGGTGGAACTCGATACCAGCCATATCGGAGCCACCGCGAACAACCGGATCTATACAGCTATCAACAGCGAAGACAAGAGCCGCATCAGCGTATTCAAGATCAACAGCCGGAACCGCAAGCTGTACCGGATGACTACCCTTCTTTACAACGACAAACTGGATTTGCTGAAACGAAGCGATCTTGAAATTCCGATGGAGGAAAGAAATGAGAACCTCGGCGATTTTACCCTCGATAATGACGGGGACATGGTATTTTGCCGGTTTTTCCGCAATAGCAACGATAATATCACCCGGGCCTCGCTCATGGTTAAATATGCCATGGCAGACACCCTTCTGACGGAAAACCTGGAAATTGAAAAGACCCTGCTCGACGAGATCCACATCAAGGTGGACAATGCAAACAAAAGGTATTTCCTGATGTCTCTTTATTACAAGGAGCGGAAAGGGAGTATTGAAGGGTTCTTCTTTCACCAGTGGGACAAACGATCAGGCCGCCCTTTGTATACCGGGACTTTCCCGTTCAGCGACGAACTTCGCCGGGAAGCGAAGGGTGAAGCTACTGTGAAAATGGCTTTTGATGATTATTTTATCCGCCAAATAATCCTCAGGCGAGACGGCGGTTTCATCATCGGCAGCGAAGCCTTCTATACAACCTCCCGGTTCAACAACTGGAACCGCTGGAACTACCTTTACAGTTCCCCGTTTTATTCCTCTTATTATAACTTCAACAATCCTTATTACTCTCCCTACTTCAATAACTCGTACTGGAACAACCGGTTCGGCAATAACCAGTCGGTGCGGTACCACGCGGATAATATTGCCGTATTTTCTTTTTCGGGGGAGGGAAAGCTGGAGTGGAGCAATGTGCTGGGGAAAAGCCAGTTTGGCGACGAATCGGATGATTTTGTATCCTACCAGCTTCTCAATACCGGCGACCAGCTTCATTTCCTTTTTAACCTGCAGGAGCGAAGAAATAGCCTGCTGACAGACTATAGCATATCACCATCAGGAGAGATGATCCGGAATCCCACGCTCAAAAACCTCGACCGTGGGTACGAGTTCATGCCCAAATACGGAAAACAGGTCAGTGCCAGGCAAATGATCATCCCGTGTATTTATCGTAGCTATATTTGCTTTGCCAAAATCGATTACAGCCAAAACTGATAAAACCGGCGCTTTTCTTGACAGGTATCTTTAAACAAAAAAACCCCGCCAACATTGTCCTGCTCCTGGTGTTCGGGGTGCTGATCAAGCTCCCCGCATTCCTCCATCCGCATATACCTGCGGAAAAGGCTGGAGACGGGGTGCTTTTCAGGGCGCTGCTGGAACAGTTGCAACCCTACGGGCAGGCCAACCCGGTGATCTATCCCGTACTGGCTTTTGCGTTTATTTTCCTGCAGGCCGTAATGCTCACTTCTTTTATCAATTCTCAGCGGATGATGAGCAGGCCAAATTATTTTCCCGGGATGGCTTATATGCTGATCACTTCCCTTTTCCCCGAGTGGAACTATTTTTCCGCGCCTCTCCTGGTGAACTTTGCCCTTGTCCTGGTCCTTTCCCGGCTGTTCCGGATCTATAACCAGCCACAAGCCCTTTCTTCCGTTTTTAATATCGGGCTGGCCATGGGTATTTCCTCTTTTATCTTTTTCCCTTCACTGACATTTATCATCTGGATCCTGCTCGCCCTGGCTGTTATGAGACCTTTCCGGATCAACGAGTGGGTGGTTTGTCTTCTGGGAGTCACTACACCGTTTTATTTTTATGCGATATACCTGTTTGTAACTGATGAATGGAGCTGGTCCCGGATCTGGCCCGAATTTTCGGTCCAGATGCCTATGGTCAAGCAATCAGTCTGGCTTGCTGGAGGAGTCTTCCTGCTGGCGGTTCCCTTTCTTGCAGGAGGTTACTACGTGCAGGAAAGCCTGCGGCGGATGCTGATCCAGGTTCGTAAGGGGTGGAGTTTGCTGCTGCTATACCTGCTGGGCGCCCTTTTTATTCCTTTTGTAAACAGTACCGATACCCTGGAAAACTGGGTCATGGCCGCCGTTCCCCTGGCTGCTTTCCATGCCTGTACTTATTTATATGCATCATTCCGGATCCTGCCGCTGTTGCTTTTCTGGCTGACCATCGCTTTTATCCTGGGATATCAATATTATTTCGCAGCCGGCTGGGGATAACCTGCAGGCCGGCCCGGGCTGTTTTTGTATCTTTGCCGCATCTCAAAATATTCTGATTATGAAATTCGGAGTAGTTGTTTTTCCGGGCTCTAATTGCGACCGGGACATGTATGATGCCCTGGCACATGACCTGGGACAGGATGTGCGGATGCTCTGGCATAAGGATAAAGATCTGAGTGCCTTTAATACGGATGACTGCATCATCCTCCCGGGTGGCTTTTCGTACGGCGACTACCTTCGTTGCGGCGCCATCGCCCGTTTCAGCCCGATGATGCAAAGTGTCATTGAATTCGCCGGGAGCGGGGGAAAGGTCTTCGGGGTCTGTAACGGTTTCCAGATCCTTTGCGAATCTCATTTACTACCAGGAGCACTGCTTCGCAACATCAACCAGCAGTTCGTTTGCCGGAATGTATGGATCACCCGCGATGGTGAAAGGGTTTACAAGATTCCTGTCGCGCATGGCGAAGGCCGGTATTATGCAGATGAAACCACTCTTGATAAACTTGAAGAAAACGGGCAGGTAATATATTATTATTGCGATGAATCAGGTAACCGGACCCTGGCTTCGAATCCCAACGGTGCAATCCGGAATATAGCGGGTATTTGTAATGAAAACCGCAATGTATTTGGTATGATGCCGCATCCCGAACGGGCCTGTTCCCCGGTACTCGGGAATACCGACGGACAGGAAATCATTCAAACCCTGCTGATGGCCCGGCAAATGGCCTATTAAACAGTCTGTTTATCCTCGGAATCAGGTGCTTTGTCAATTATCGTAATATGCATCCCGGTCAGCCATTGTATATTTGCCAGATTTTAACATATCCAAACGGTTTAAAGCAGGAATTTTGCACTGGATATAAATCAAAAGAGCATATGAAAAAAGTACTGATGTTCGGTATTTTGTTTTCCCTGGTATTTGGAGCTTCGGCCCAGCTGAATCCCATCAGTTGGTCATTCAGCGCCAAAAAGATCGGTGACAAGATGTATGAATTACAGATGAAAGCGACGATCCAGAACAAGTGGCACCTCTATTCACAGGTGCAACCGGAAGATGCCATTGCCATCCCGACCAGCTTTAAATTCAACCCGAACCCGATCTTTGTTCTGGAGGGAAAGATTACGGAAACGGGTAAGATGGAAAAATATACCGATAAGATCCTGGGTGTATCGGCCAACCAGTATTCCAATTCTGTTGTGTTTACACAAAAGATCAGGTTGAAAGCCAACGCCAAAACCAATGTGACCGGTAGTGTGGAATACCAGACCTGTGATGACGAAAAGTGTCTGCCTCCCAAAACGGTCAATTTCAGTGTTTCTCTGAAATAAGTACATGAATTTTTCAGTAATGTGTGAAACGGGTTCCTTTGCAGAACTCGTTTATTTTTAAATTACTTGTGATATGAACCGGAACTTCCCGACTGCAGTCCTTGTTTTTCTTTTTTCCCTGATACGGGTTGCCGGTTTGGCACAGGAAACAGGGGCTCCGCAAGGGTGGGAAGCCGCCGGTAAAAAATTGTCGACCGGTACCTACGAGCTCAGGTTCACCCTCCCGGCCACGGGTAAATGGCAGGTGTATGCCCCGAACCAGGTATTGCTTGAAATAAACACCACCGAACTTAAGTTCCCCGATTCCGCCATCTTACAACAAGGCAAATTTGTTCTTTCACCAGGCTTCAAAAAAATCAACAGCACGGTCTTTGAGGGAACCTCCGTTACCGTTTATGAGGGGAAGGCCGCATGGACTGCAAAGATCCATATTGAAGGGGCGGTACCTTCGAAACTCCAGGGGACCTTGTATTATACCTATGGTTCCGGGGATGAATTTTATCCGTCCACCCCATACGAATTCACAATTCCCCTTGAGGGGGGGGTGGAAACTGACGGGATCCGGATTCCTTCGATCGA
>JBMSNP010000107.1:0-6423 GCA_049421765.1 Chitinophagaceae bacterium | reverse complement strand
CCGGAAAGCCCTTTATCTCTGTGGTTTCTAATTTTTCGGAGAGAAGCTGATTTTTTAAACTTTCTATAGGCTTACTTACGAAAATGTCGCAGTGAATTCCCCAGAAAATACTACTGGTTAACCAGGTTAAACAACCTTACGGATTGAATGCCCGAACTCTTTTTCCCTGTATTCCCTTTCATAAAAAATATTAAATTCATTAAAGCCTCAGCGGATCGAAGTTTTTCCGAGAGTTTTCAACTGCCCGGTTTCCATTATTCAGCCATCAAATAGTATTCAGAAACGTGAGTAGAAGTAAGTATTACATCCAATATGGCGGCCTGTTTTGGCATTGGTTACTTCATCCACCCTCGGTCCATACATCCCCTTACTTCGAAGGCAGCTTCCCAGGTTTAGCCAGGTATTCCGAAACCGCTTCTTCCATATCCACTTCCATCAGGTTGGCCAGGGTCATCAGCCACATAAGTACATCCGCGAATTCCTCCTTCGCATTTTGCCGGTCGCCGGCAGCAATTGCGGAGGAAAGCTCCCCCACTTCTTCATGAAACCACAGCGCTGTGTGATAGAGACCCCGCTTGTGGTCGTTTTCATAATACCGTTCGCGGACCAGCCGCTGCAGCATTGAAATTTCCATATTCAATCCATTTAATTTTTTGAGGATGTTCCGTTCCCCCGTTCAGGGCAGGGTCATGCTTGTTCCCCGGTACCCGCACGGCTTCCCGCGTACAACTCATATTCCAGCAACCGGCAATCGATCTTGCTGGTATAAAATTCGATACGGCGCCTGGCTTTTAGCCCGATCTTCTTGGCCAGTTCCAGGTTGCCGGTAAACACATATCCCGTATACCCGCCGCAGCGTTGTTTCATAAAATCCCCGATGCGGGCATAGGTTTTCTCAAGCTCCCTGATTTCTCCCAGCCGTTCGCCGTATTCCGGGTTTACATAAAAAACACCTGGTACCCCCGGGGGAACCTCCGTATCGGCAAAATCACAGACCCCGAATTCGATCAGCCGGGCGACCCCGGCGGCGGTTGCGTTTTTCCTGGCATTCTCCACTGCACGCGCACTGTAATCCGTTGCAATGATTCTCAGTCCGGGTACTTCCTTGATCTGTTCTTCCAGCAAGGCATCCTCCCGCAGGTATACTGATTCATCATACCCCTGCAGGTGCATAAACGCGTAATTGGTCCGGAACAAACCGGGCCGTCGGTTGGTTGCGATCATCGCCGCTTCAATCGCCAGGGTGCCCGACCCGCACATGGGGTTCACAAAAGGGGATCGCCGGTCCCACCGGGTGGCCAGCACGGTAGCGGCCGCAAGCGATTCCAGCATCGGGGCCTGGCCGGGTATTTTGCGGTAGCCATGCCGGCCCAGGGAATCACCGGAGCTGTCTATAAAAACTTCCGCCTGATCATTTTTCCAGAACAGGTGGATCACCGCACCGGACAGCTCAGACCCGGTTGAAGGGCGTGTGCCTCTTTTCTCCCGTATCCGGTCCACAACGGCATCTTTGACCCGCAGGTTTGCAAAAAGGCTGTTGTTGATGGTTGGGTGACTGACATTACTGGTGATGGAAAAATAACCGGGATCTGGTAAAATTTGTTCCCAGGGAAAATCCAATACACCCCGGTACACTTCATCCGGGTTTTGTGCCCGGAATTCTTTCACGCGATAAAGTACCTGGCTGGCACAGCGCAGGTTCAGGTTGAGGCGGATGCAGTCGTTGATCGTGCCGGGGAGCCGAACACCGGTAATAAAGGTCTGCTCCGGGACAAACCCCAGTTCGCGTACCTCCTGCTCCAGGTAAGGAGCCAGCCTCTTGGGACAGGTAATGATCACAACCCCTTTATCAGTAAAAAGATCCATGGCGGCTTAAAGATAATCGATTGCAGCCCGGCAGACCGATTGAATTCCGGGTAACTCTTTTCTTCCGCCGTGGCTGGTACTCTTTGCTGAAAAACTGCAAGAATGGGACCCAGCCATTAGGTTTTCAATCTCCGTTGCCCGAATAGTTGTCTATGGAGGCCGGCCCGGGTGTCGGTTAGCGGATCATGCGATGAAGGAGGATGCATAGTTTCCGCTATATTTATTGCATAATTAAAGGCATGAAACAATCGATTCTATTCCTGACGGGCCTGCTCCTCATATGTTCCCTATCCGCCCAGGTTTTGAAAAAAAACCAGGCGGTGGAAGTGAACCCGAGTCAGTCCGATTCCCCGTCAGCAAGCTGGAAAAAAGCCACCATTCTGTCCGTAGATACCATATCCAAAAAGTACCTGGTAAAACTGTCGGATGACAGTAAGGTTGAAATCCCTTCCGGCAACCCGGAAAAATGGATCCGCCCGCTGGCTTCCAAACTGGCGATACTGGGTCCGGACAGACAGATCCGTTATGAAAAAAGCACCCGGCTGATCAGCGGTTTCTCCTGCCGGCCGTCAGAAACCTATATCAAAAAAAATATCAAGGCCAATCTGGCGGCGTATTATAAAGACTATCCCAACATCTTTGTGGATTTTACTTCCTTCAAAGCACAACACGGGTATGAGGATCCCAAAAACAAGGGACAGTTTATCTACCCGTACAAAATTGAAATGAGAGTTTACCTGAAACGTACACTGAATTTCGGAGGAGAAGATTACCACGAATACCAGACCTGGGAATTTGACCGGGAATACGAGTATGCCACCCGGCCCGGGAAACAATGTGAATTCTACCCGCTGAAACTCTCCGATGCGAAAATGCTTTCCGGGGGCTGGTATAAATTATGATCATACTGGAAGCCTGGATCGGAAAATCACATTAACAGGATATTCAAATAGTCGACATGCGGGGAATAAATTATATGGCCGGGTTCGGCACCGTGGTTTTTATCGCGGGGATCTATATCATCAAAGCCGCTTTCGGAAAGAAAACATATAAGGATGGGTATACCTATCCGGCTGTGAAATACCGGTTCCCGCTTGTTGCGGCCGGTATCGCTTTGATGGTACTGGGCCTGCTCATGATAGGAAGAGCAGCGAAATTTTTTTGAGTGGTCTCCAACCTTTAAAGGTTGGAGACCGTAATTCTAATTATTTATGCAGGTCAAACCGATCAAGGTTCATCACCCTATCCCATGCTGCAACAAAGTCATGCAGAAATTTCTGTTTACCATCCGCACAGGCATATACCTCGGCAACGGCTCGAAGCTCGGTGTTGGATCCAAAGATCAGATCGGCCCGGGTGCCGGTCCATTTTACTTTCCCGGTCTTGCGGTCGCGCCCCTCAAAGACTTCTTGTGAATCCCCGGTGGCGCTCCAGGAAATGCCGAAATCCAACAGGTTCACAAAGAAATCGTTGGTCAGAGATCCGGGGGTGGCAGTGAATACGCCAAGAGCAGACCCGTCGTAGTTTGCGCCCATCGCACGCATGCCACCGAGCAAGACGGTCATTTCCGGTGCGGTCAGTGTCATCAGCTGTGCCCTGTCTACCAGCAAATCCTCCGATTTGGCTGCCAGCCCGCTCTTCAGGTAGTTGCGGAAGCCGTCGGCCATGGGTTCGAGATATTCGAAGGATTCAGCATCGGTTTGTTCGGCCGTGGCATCCGTACGCCCGGGCGTAAAAGGAACCGTTACACTTTGTCCTGCATTTTTTGCAGCCTGCTCCACTCCGGCACATCCTGCCAGCACGATCAGGTCGGCCATCGAAATTTGCTTTCCGTCCTTTTGTGCATCATTGAATTCTTTTTGAATTTTATCCAAAGTGCCCAACACTTTCGACAATTGCGCGGGGTTATTCACTTTCCAGTCTTTCTGCGGAGCGAGACGGATCCGTGCCCCGTTCGCACCGCCGCGTTTATCAGAACCACGGAATGTGGACGCTGATGCCCAGGCGGTGGATACCAGTTCGGAAACATTGAGTCCCGAAGCGAGAATTTTTGTTTTCAGAGATGCGATATCCTTCGCATCAACAAGTTTATGTGTCACTGCCGGGATGGGATCCTGCCAGATCAGATCTTCCGCAGGTACTTCCTTACCGATGTAACGGGATTTCGGTCCCATATCCCGGTGGGTGAGTTTGAACCAGGCCCGCGCGAAGGCGTCGGCGAATTGGTCGGGGTTCTCGTAAAACCGGCGGGATATTTTTTCGTATTCAGGATCAAAACGCAGCGAAAGATCAGTAGTAAGCATAAATGGCGCATGCTTTTTATTCGGATCATGCGCATCGGGCACCAGGCCCTCTCCGGCATTGCCTTTGGGTTTCCACTGGTGTGCACCGGCGGGGCTCTTGGTCAGTTCCCATTCATAGCCAAACAGGTTTTCAAAAAAATTATTACTCCATTTCGTGGGCGTGGTGGTCCAGGCGCCTTCGAGTCCGCTTGTGATGGTATACTCCGCATTGCCTGTGCCCAGTGTATTTTTCCAGCCCATGCTTTGCTCTTCGATTCCGGCAGCTGCGGGTTCGGGACCCACATATTTTGTAGGATCACCGGCACCATGGGTCTTTCCAAATGTATGTCCGCCTGCGATCAGGGCCACGGTCTCTTCATCATTCATTGCCATGCGTCCAAAGGTCTCGCGTATATCTCGTGCAGCTGCAATGGGATCGGGGTTGCCGTTCGGGCCTTCGGGGTTTACATAGATCAAACCCATCTGTACGGCGCCCAGCGGGTTTTCCAGTTCCCGGTCGCCGCTGTAGCGTTTGTCGCCCAACCACTCCGATTCGGATCCCCAGTAAATATCTTCTTCGGGTTCCCACACGTCTTCGCGGCCGCCTCCAAAACCAAAGGTCTTGAAGCCCATGGTCTCGAGCGCCACGTTCCCGGCCAGGATCATCAGATCGGCCCAGGAAATTTTATTCCCGTATTTCTGTTTCACGGGCCAGAGGAGCAAACGGGCTTTGTCGAGGTTGGCATTATCGGGCCAGCTGTTCAGCGGGGCGAAACGCTGGGTTCCGGAACCCGCACCCCCGCGTCCGTCATGGATCCGGTAGGTGCCGGCGCTGTGCCAGGCCATACGGATCATAAAGGGACCGTAATGGCCATAGTCGGCGGGCCACCAGTCCTGGGAATTGGTCATAAGTTCTGCAAGGTCCTTCTTCACCGCGTCGAGATCAAGCGATTTAAAAGCTGCGGCATAGTCGAAATTTTCATCCATCGGGTTCGACAAGCTGGAATGTTGGCGGAGAATATTCAGTTTAAGCTGGTTCGGCCACCAGTCCGTATTCCTGGTTCCACCACCCGCACCCTGCTTCAGGGCACCGTGGTTAAAAGGGCATTTACTTTCGCCGTTAACCTTGTAAGACGGTCCGGCCTGGGTTGTGTTATGTTCCATGGTTCTTTTTTTCGGTGAACAATCGTTAATAATTCCTTTTCAGGGCTCCAAAGCTACTGGCAGTTGATAAATAAATCAAATTGATTGTTTTTATATTTGTATAGTTTTTTTCTATGACGTTGACCCAACTCGAATATATCGTCGCCCTCGACACGCACCGGCATTTCGCGATCGCCGCCGAAAAATGCTTTGTCACGCAACCCACCCTCAGTATGCAGATCCGAAAGCTGGAAGAGGAACTCGGGGTCAAGATATTCGACCGCACCAAACAGCCGGTGATCCCCACGGAGATCGGTGTCGCTATCCTCAGCCAGGCAAGGGTTACCCTCCGGCAGGCCGGGATGATCCAGCAACTCATCCGTGAACAGAAAGATACCCTTTCCGGGGAACTCCGGATCGGTATCATCCCCACCCTGGCGCCTTATATACTGCCCCCGCTTTATAAAGTGATGCGGGAAAAATTTCCACAACTCAACCTGGTGATCCGCGAATCCATTACGGAAGATGTGATTCATGAACTCAAACATAACCGGTTGGACTGCGGCATCGTGGTCACCCCGCTGAAAGATCCCTCCATCCGTGAAGATGTGCTTTTTTATGAAGAACTTTTTGTTTATGTATCGGAGAAGAATGCCCTGTCGGGAAAGAAATACATACTGGCCAATGAGATCGATCCCAATAAACTCTGGTTGCTTGAAGAGGGGCACTGCTTCAGGTCCCAGGTCCTCAATCTTTGTGAACTCAGGAAGAACACCGATTTTCATTTCCAGTACGAAACCGGAAATATTGAAACATTGAAGCGGATGGTGGCGAAAAGCGACGGGCTCACGATCCTGCCCGAACTGGCGGTAATGGAGATGGATAGAAAACAGCGGCTACTGGTGAAGCGGCTGAAGCAACCAAGCCCCGCCCGGGAAGTCAGCCTGGTTACCCACCGGGATCACATCAAAACCAAACTCATCAGGGCCCTGCGGGAAGAGATCCTGGGAGTCATCCCCGCCACGATGCGAAAGCTGAGCCAGAAAAAAGTGGTGGAAATAAATTATTGAAATCGCGGGTGTCCGCCGGAATGGCCACTTCCCGGCTGAAAAGGTTTGAAAACCCCGCTCCC
>JBMSNP010000106.1:0-6501 GCA_049421765.1 Chitinophagaceae bacterium | reverse complement strand
CGGTATTACCGTCACCGTCTATTTGTTGTAAATTGTAGCGGAAAGCAACCGGCTTTCAATTCAAGCGAATAAAAAGTAAACCGGAGTGTATGCGTGGATTTCATTTTTCCCGATTTGACCCGAATGAGGACGGCAAAAGCCGGTTTGAGCAATTGCTGGACCTATTCATGCAACTGCTCACTTATACCAGCGGAGATGTAAGCGAGGCGATCCAGTGGCTGAATGAACTGGACAAAAAATTTGAATTGACCGACGAAGAATACGGAATCGGGGATTTTATCGAGGACCTCAAAGAAAAAGGCTACCTCTCGGAAGATGCCGAACAGGGCCAGATCCGTATCACCCCAAAAACGGAACAGGGAATCCGCAAACGCAGTCTTGAAGAAATCTTCGGCAAACTCAAAAAGACCCGCAAAGGTGATCACCATAGTTTCAAACCCGGCCAGGGAGATGAACTAAACCCCGAAACCCGTCAATTCCAGTTTGGCGACATGCTGGAGCAGATCGATTTTACAGAGAGCATCAGAAACGCACAGATCAACCATGGAATCGAGAGTTTCCGGATGCGCGAGGAAGATCTCAGCATACGGGAAACGGATTTCAAGGCACAGACCTCCACGGTGCTGATGATCGATATTTCACATTCCATGATCCTCTATGGCGAAGACCGGATCACACCCGCCAAAAAAGTAGCCATGGCGCTCAGCGAGCTGATCCAGACCCGTTATCCCAAGGATACGCTGGACATCGTGGTGTTTGGCAATGATGCCTGGCCGATCGAGGTAAAGGACCTGCCTTACCTCCAGGTAGGGCCCTATCATACCAATACGGTGGCAGGTCTGGAACTGGCTATGGATATCCTGCGCAGAAGAAAGAATCCCAATAAACAGATCTTTATGATCACCGATGGCAAACCCACCTGCCTGAAGATCGGGAAACGTTATTATAAAAACAGTTTCGGGCTCGACCGCAAAGTGGTGAACCGATGCCTGAACCTGGCGGCGCAATGCAAGAAACTCAAGATCCCGATCACGACATTCATGATCGCTACGGATCCCTACCTCCAGCGGTTTGTACAGGAGTTTACGGAGATGAACCAGGGCAAGGCTTTTTTCGCCTCACTGGATAACCTGGGAGCATTTATATTCAAGGATTTTGAAAGTGGCAAAAAGAAAACAGTGTATTGACTTTATTCAAGAAAAGTACGCGGAATAGCCGGATCGTCCCGGGAGGTACAAATCATATCAATTAGCATACAAATACAGGCATATTGAAAATGAAAGTCAAATGACAAAAAAATAACCAGATTATACAAAGAAATTATTCAAGGAACACCCATTTTGTGTTTAGCTTTCTTGTCAGGAAAAAAATAAATCTAAAATGAATATCCAATCAATAAAGACACTCGGCGAACTAAAAGCCTCCGGCTACCGTCCCAGAAGTATCAAGGAAGAGATCCGCGAAAACCTCATCGCCAGGCTCGGTACCGGGGACACCACATTCAGCGGAATCGTGGGATATGAGGAAACAGTGATACCAGATGTAGAGCGGGCCCTGCTGAGTCGGCACAATATCCTTTTTCTCGGGCTTCGGGGGCAGGCAAAAACCCGGATGGCCCGACAAATGACAGAACTCCTGGACGAATATATCCCGGCTATCAGGGGAAGTGAGATCAACGATGACCCCCTGCAACCGGTTTCCAGATATGCGCAGGAAGAAATCGCCACACACGGGGATGAAACACCCATACACTGGATCCATCGAAGCGAACGGTATGGAGAGAAACTGGCCACCCCGGATGTCAGTGTGGCCGACCTGATCGGGGATATTGACCCCATCAAGGCCGCCAATCTTAAACTCAGCTTTGCAGATGAACGGGTGATCCATTATGGCATCATACCAAGAAGCAACCGGGGCATTTTTGTAATCAATGAACTGCCTGATCTTCAGGCCAGAATACAAGTTGCCTTGTTTAATATTTTAGAAGAAGGAGATGTGCAGATCAGGGGTTTTAAACTCCGTTTGCCACTTGATATTCTCTTTGTTTTCACTGCCAATCCCGAAGACTATACAAACCGGGGATCCATCGTTACCCCGCTCAAGGACCGGATCGAAAGCCAGATACTGACACATTACCCGAAATCACTGGAAGACGCATTGGAGATTACTGCCCAGGAAGCAGAGATTGATCCCGCGCAAACGGATCGGGTCTCCGTCAGCGATCTGATCCGCAGGTTGATCGAACAGGTCGCGTTTGAAGCAAGGAACAGTGAACTGGTAGATAAGAAAAGCGGGGTGAGTGCCCGCCTTACAATCTCCGCCCTGGAAAATGCCGTCAGTTCTGCCGAACGCAGGGCCATTATCCACCGGGAAAAGAAAACCCAGGTTTGGATCAGCGACCTGGCGGGAATCATTCCTTCGATCACAGGAAAAGTGGAACTGGTTTACGAAGGCGAACAGGAAGGTCCCTTCCAGGTAGCGATGAACCTGGTCGACAAAGCCATCCGGACCCAGTTCATCCAGTACTTCCCCAACCCCGACCAGCTTAAAAAAAGGCGGAATACCGGCAAGCCATCTCAGGAAGGAATCAAGGATGATAACCCATACCGCCCCATCACCCAGTGGTTTGACAGCGGGAACCTGCTAAATATTTCATTCAACACGGCAGACAAGGATAAAATCACCCTGCTGTACCAGGTCGACGGACTCTTTGCCCTTGTGAAAAAATATTTTCCGAAAGCAAGTGAAGCACAGTCCGCTTTGTGGATGGAATTCGTGTTACACGGGCTGGCAGCCTACTCAATGATCAGTAAGAAAATGTTTGAAAGCAAAGTGGAGTTTAAAGACCTGGTGGGAAGTATGATGGATTTTGGCAATAAGGACTTTGAATTTGATGAAGAAGCCTGACCGGACGGTTCTCAATATATGTTGACCTCGCGCTCGAGCCTGATCCCGAATTTGCTCTCCACGCTTTGCCTGATATCTTCGCTGAGCGCCAGTATGTCTGAACCCATGGCTCCTCCGTAATTCACCAGGACCAGGGCCTGTTTCTCGTAACACCCCGCATGTCCACGGATATAACCTTTCCAACTGGTCCCTTCATCCGGACCACAATGTTCAATGAGCCAGCCTGCGGCTATTTTGATCGTTCCATCCAGGTTCTCATGACCCACGATGTTGCTGAAGACCGACCGGAGTGTCTCATATTGCTTTTTGGACACAGTTGGATTTTTAAAAAAACTTCCGGCATTGCCTGTTACCCGGGGATCCGGGAGTTTGGATGACCGGATCCGGATCACTGCTTCGGAGATGGTCCGGATTGAGAGTTCCTTAACCCCCATTTTTTGCAGTTCCTGTTCAATGGCCCCGTACCGGGTATGAAACCGGGGATGTTTTCTAAGCTGAAATGTCACATTCAGTATTATAAACTGTTCCCGGAACCGGTTCTTGAAGATGCTGTTGCGATAGCCAAACTCACAATCGGTACGGGTAAAGGTAACGACCCGGTTGTCCTCAATATGATAGGCTTCCAGGTCCCAGAAAAGATCCCCGATCTCCACGCCATAGGCCCCGATATTCTGCATCGGTGCAGCCCCCACATTCCCCGGGATCAGGGACAGGTTCTCCACTCCTGCCCAGTTCCGCTCGATACAATATTTCACAAACTGATGCCAGTTCTCCCCCGCTCCCGCTTTCACATATACGAATTCGTTGTCTTCATGCAACTGCGTGATCCCGGGAATTTCATTTTTAAGAACAAGGCCATCAAAATCCCTTGTCAGAAGTATATTGCTGCCACCCCCAAGTACAAGGCGCGGGCCGGAAGTATCGGAATTCAAACTCTCCTCCAGTTCTGCGACATCGCTGAACCGGGCGAAATAACGGGCCTTGGCATCAATCCCAAATGTGTTGAATGGTTTAAGTGAAATATTTTCCTGTAATCGCATATTGCAAAAATCCCGATTTTTCCCGGTACATCGAAAGAAGTAATTTCAAACCCCCCTTATTTAGTGAATGTGCCATAAAATTTCGATCATGAAACCCACAACACGACTTCTGCTGATCTTCATGCTATTTATCTTTTCCTGCAAACCTTCCGCTAAAAAAACAGATGCCGAAACAGGGAATAATACCCATGAACACCCGGACTGGATCATGCAGGGCAATATTTACGAGGTAAATATCAGGCAATATACCCCGGAGGGTACATTCAACGCATTTTCGGCCCACCTTGACCGATTAAAGGACATGGGGGTTCAAACCCTCTGGTTCATGCCGATCAACCCGATCAGCAAGCTGGACCGGAAGGGTACGATGGGCAGTTATTATGCGGTCGCGGATTATACGGCGATCAACCCCGAATTCGGGTCCATGGACGACTGGAAGAATCTAGTTACCCGGATACATGGAAAAGGAATGAAAGTGATCATCGACTGGGTGCCCAATCATACAGGGGCGGATCATCCGTGGGTGACTGCCAAACCGGGATTTTTTGTACAGGACAGTACCGGGAAACCTGCCATTCCCTTTGACTGGACCGATACAAGGCAACTGGATTACCGCAATTCAGAAATGCAGGACAGCATGATCGCAGCGATGAAATACTGGATCACAAAAACCGGGATCGACGGGTATCGCGTGGATGTGGCCTGGAATGTTCCGGAGTCGTTCTGGAAAAAATGCATTCCTGAGTTAAAACAACTGGACCCGGACCTGTTTTTTCTTGCGGAAGGCGACAAGCCTTACCTGCTGACCAGCGGCTTTGATGCCTATTATCCCTGGGAAATGTTTCATATGATGGTTAAAGTGGCTGCAGGGAAAAGACCCGCTTTTGCACTTGACAGCATAAAAAACAAATACGACACGAGCTACCCCGCTGCCGCCATCCCCATGTATTTTACCAGCAACCACGATGAAAACAGCTGGAATAAATCAGATTATGCCACATTTCCCGGGGAAATTCACGGTCCATTTGCCGTTTTTTCCCAAACGATGGGCCAAACAGTTCCATTAATTTACAGCGGTCAGGAAGAACCGGTGCTGAGAAGAATCGAGTTTTTTGAAAAGGACCCGATCGTTTTTTCAAAATTTGAACGGGCCCCGTTTTATAAAACATTACTTGCCCTGCGGTTCCGGAACCCGGCGCTGGCGGCAGACGCTTCATTCCGCAAACTGGAAGCGGGAGATGCAAACGCCATTTATGCCTATGTCCGGGAAAAGGATACCCGCAAAGTACTGGTCATCCTGAACCTGTCTGGGTCAGAACAATATGTTCAGCTGCCGGATAAAACACTGTTTGGAAACGCGGTGAATGTTTTTTCCGGAGCAACGGAATACCTGGACGGTGAAGTCCGAAAAATAAACCCCTGGGGGTATGAAGTATATGAATATCCTGATTCAAAACACAATAAGTAAACATGAAAGCAACATTGATCGGCGCATCGGGTCTGATCGGCGGCCTGGTTCTTGAACGGCTGCTGAAAGACCCTTTTTTCGATAGTGTACGCATCCTGACCCGTAAACCCTTTGCCATGGAGCATCCTAAACTGGAAAAGATCCAGATGGATTTCCGGGACATGAAAACATTTCGCACCGTGACCGAGGACATCCCGATCATTTTTTGCGCCATTGGCACCACGATGGAAAAAGTCGGAGGAGATAAAGAGGCTTACCGTAAAGTGGATTTTGACATCGCGGTCGACGCCGCCCACCTGGGCCGGCAGGGCGGTTGTAAAAGATTCATCCTGGTCAGTTCGGTCGGCGCGAATCAAAAAAAACGAAACTTCTACCAGAAGCTGAAAGGGGAAACGGAAGAAGGGGTTCGGCGAACTGCAATCGAATCGATCCATATCATGCGTCCTTCCCTGTTGCTTGGAGAAAGAACGGAAGAACGTATCCGGGAACAAAGGGCCCAAAAAATTATCCCGGCCCTCTCTTTCCTGCTGCCCGGAAAATACAAACCCATCCGGGCCGACACAGTGGCCGCCGCCATGGTAGCCGCATCCAAACTGGGGAACGAGGGTTTGCATATACATCATTACCGGGATATGAAAAGACTGGCAAAGTCTGACAGTCTTCCGGTTTCCTGATCTTTTTTGTGGCGGGATTCAAAAAGATGACTGTAAATCCTTTTACACTGGATCCACATCCGGAATAACGGTGACGCTCCGGAAACTTTTCTGCTGATGAAGGATGGCAGCTTCTTCGAGCAAATCCTTTTTGCAACGGGCAAGGGTTTTCCCGTCACGCGGGAGTTTTAGCATTAATTCAGCCAGGTATTGATTCCGGATCCTTCCGATCACCGGTTCGGCCGGGCCGACCATGTACTTTCCGTACCGGGAAGCAAGAGAGGCAGCATAAACCTGTGCTGCCCTGTCCACCACTTCTTTCATTTTATGTTTGAAAGTGATCTGGATCAGGCGGGTAAAGGGCGGGTAAGAAAACTCCTTTCGCCTGGCGAGTTCTGAACCAAACAGAGATTTATAATCGTGACGCTGTACA
>JBMSNP010000105.1:0-6532 GCA_049421765.1 Chitinophagaceae bacterium | reverse complement strand
AACCATTTGTAAAAGTTGTACCAGTAGTTACCGGCATAGAACGGTCTCTCATTTGCCGGGTTATACACTGTCGGGTTCAGGTGGTTCCAGCTGGCCCAGATACCCTGGGGTGTCCGCAGGTCCTTCAGTTCTCTCATTATTTTCATATCCAGGTTCCGGTGAAACCACTGGTTGAAAGAACCGGTGGTTTGGTTGGAATATGCATCGTCGAATTCACCGTTCAGGATAGAAGTGGCGTAGTTGAAGTTCAATGTAGCTGTCAGCTTGGGAGTAACTTCAATGGAACCGGCAAGATTCAATACGTTCTTCTTCATATATGTGGTGGGAATCAGACCCTGGGCTTCCACATTGTTGTAGGCCACCCGGAAAGAGACGTTTTCAGTGGCTTTGGAGAAGGCGATTGAGTTATTGAATGTGATACCAGTATTATAATAATCTCTGGCGTTGTCAGGCTGGGGAAGCAGCTTGGCAGTGGTTCCTTCATAGCGGTGGCCGCCATACCAGGAATACCAGGGAATATATTCCTGACCCACCATCCGGGAACCCCAGCTGGCATCATCGGAATAATCCAGGTAGTATTTTCCATCCAGTTTTTTCCAGAGTTCGGGATCTCCCGGCTTCCAGGTATACTTGAACATATCGGAGGTGTTACCACCGCCATATGAATTTTGGTAGTTCGGGAGTACATATACCCGGTCAACCTGAACACCGAGGTTCACGTCTACACCCATTCCCTTTGCACCTTTCTTGGCTTTCTTCAGGGTGATAACGATGGCACCGCGGGAACCCTGGGGACCAAAGATCGCAGAAGCGGCCGGTCCCTGGAGTACAGTGATGTCTTCGATATCATCATTATTTACGTCGTTGATGTTGGGGAGGATCGTACCGTCTACAACATAGATAGGCTCTCCACCGCCACCGAATCCGGTTTCACCACGAAGACGTATGCTACCAGTTCCGGCGTTACCCAGTTTGGCAGCCGACTGGCTTCTAACCTGCATACCGGAAACTTTACCTGCCAGGGCGTTGTTTACGTTGGTGGAGCGGATGGTGTTCAGCTGCTCCCCGGTAACAACCTGGGCGTTAATCGTAGAGTTCCGCAGTGTCCGCTTCATGCCGTAGGCACTGGTCACTACAACTTCAGTTCCGACTACAGCCGTTCTCTTTGCCTTGACCGCATAGTTGCTTTCAGAACCGATGGTCACCTCTAGAGGCTCAATACCACCGGTAATAACCAGCACATCGCCGGTCTTGGCTGAGATTTTGAAGTTACCGCTGTTGTCCGTGGCAACCCCGGTCCGGGTATTCTTAATAATGACTGATGCACCCTGCACAGGGGCACCTGTTTCGTCGGTTACAGTACCGGTGATCGTCCGATTCTGACCGAATGCCAATGCAGTTAGAAGCATCAGCATCGTAAACAGTGATGCGAATTTTCTCATGTTAACGTTAATTTTTAAAATTTAAAAGCATTGATAATCAGGGAAATCCGTCAATTCCCAGGGTAAGGATCGAATACAAAGACACATTACCCTCTGAAAATGCTGCCGCAATGTAAAACTTTTTTTAACATTTAGTTAATTGATCACAAAAAAATCCGAACACTTGTTACTTTACTATAACTCCATGTATGCCTGAATTTTGAATTCAGACTCCCTGGTTCCGCTAAGTCCGGCAGGATTACTCAACCCCCAGGTCCCTGAAGGTTTAACTGTTTGAGCCCAGCGGAGCCATATCTTGAACCCAGGGGATGTCTTATAAATAATATTCAGGTAAATCCGGGCACCGTGTCCATAAACTGAGGGCACCGAATAACTGTAAAGAACATCATTTTCAAAGGAATATACCCTGGAGTCATACCCGTCCGTTTCAAAATACTGGTACCTGAAGCTTCCGGAAATCGAATTTCTCAATGGCTTGTATATCAATTCAGTATAAAAAGATGACCCCTTCTCGTTTATGATTCTCGCCTGGCTCACCCAAACCATTTCACTCCTGGCTCGTAGGGTAAATGCAGGACTCAGTTTCAAACTGACATTCATTCTCCAGTTTTTCCTGTTGAGAGGCTGTAAATCACTTACGGACCCTTGATTTGCCCTTGAGTTTGTAATATTATTTCGGAACTGAAATCGAGTTTGTATTTCAGTCTGCTTACCCAAAAAATAAGTTATATCGAATTGATAATCAAATCCTCCGCTAGGGGCATCTACCCGGTATTTCAACCAGGGGAACTGAAATAAATCGGTGTTGATGTCAATCACCCACCCATCCGCGGGACGAAGGCAAATACCTGTAAATAAACCCCTTTCATTTGAAGGAGAACTGTTTTCAGTAAATGCATTCCCGGAAACCGTCTGGTAAGAAGCCGGGATCACCCGATGCACTAACCCGATATCAACCCTTGGATCAACACTGACCAGCAAGCCATTCAGAATGGCTCCATGAAGGTCACGGTCGGCCGCCGCTTCGCCGAAAAAATGAAAATTCTGACCGGTATAACTGTAATCAACACTCCCGTTGATCTGGTTTCTCCCATGCCAGGCATACCGGTTATAAGGTTCATCGCTTTTTTTAACAGGCAAAGAAAAAACATGCCTGATTCCGTTCAGTCCGATCTTAACCCGTTTCGATGAATATACCCCAGCCAAACCCATGACAACCTGACCCAATTTATACCGATCAGCCTGCTCACTGCCAGTCCGGTGATAACCCGACTTATTGATGGATCTTGCGTATTCAAGACCGCTCAAAGTGTCGGTTTCAATATGTGCACTGAGCCTTCGTACGGAGATAAAAGTGGTCGCCTCTATCCTGCCCTTCCGAAAAGTGATTCCGGCCCCGCGGTAAAAAAAATATTCCCCGGCAGATCGGTGAGGGGCCAGCACCGGGGATTGCCGCTTCAATCCCGCCATGCCCGAGCTTTTACCAAATGCAAGGGTTTGCCATTGTATAAGCCCCTGCCCCATATTAACAGTAAAATCTCCCAGTGCCAGGGTCTCAACCACTCCTATTTTCCTGGCAAAAAAATGAACTGAATTAAAATCAAAACCAATCCGTTGTACCCCCCGGAAGAATGACTCCCCCGCGTCTTTATCGCCCAGCCATCCAAAACGAAGCAGGTCCCTGTATTCATACCGGTACCTGGCCAGGATACGCCAGTCACTGCCATTATAACGTTTACCAGCAACCGAATTTTCTCCGTGCTCCCAAATCCTCGAAACACGGAGCAACAGGCTATGCGTACCTGACCGAAACCGCCGGAAAAGGGATTTCCCTGCCCCTTCTTCTTCACGAATCGTAATAAATGGAAGCAGTTTCCGGATGGTTGCAATATCCCAGCCGGGTATGGCCTGGAGTTCATACAGGTCAGCCAAATCCCCGAATATTTTCCGGTAGGAAAGTAACCGGCTTATCTGAAGGTCATTCAGCAACCGCAATGCCCGGAGTTCCCTTTCACCGGCCCGGTTAATGGGTACAGGGTTTTTTCGGAACTGCTCCAGGTCCTGTATCCAGCCATCGTCTTCCATAAGTTCAGACTCCGAGTCAGCCAGGTTCTCAAGCATTTGTTCCTGGCTCGCCGGGGTTTCCTGTCCATTTACCTCGCCATAACAAATAAGACCTACCAGAATTAGCAAAACCGCCCCCCTCATAATCATTTCTCTCCCCTTTTGAATTCATAAAGCAGCATGATTCCCGGAGTCATCCCCAGGCTGGGATGAAACCGGGTAATCAAACCCACCCGGAAATCTGAAATTTTTAGGTCTGCTCCCACCCAGCCTGATGCCTGAGCTGTAGAAAAACCACCCTGAACAGCCAGTGCCGGAATAAAAGAATAACGGATGGCACCGATCACATGAGCCGGCTGCCCTTCTGCTTTTTTGATTTCCAGGCTGCCATAAAATTTCGGAGACGGCTCAAATCCAAGTCCAAACGTACAGGCAAAGGGGGTGGTTTCGGGTTTTCTTTTCCGGTTCAGGCCCCTTGCGGGATTGAAAAATTGTATACCGGCAACAAGCGATTCTGAAAAATGAAGACGCAAACCAAAATCCGCCTGCATCGAGAAAACCCGGCCATACCCTCCGCTCAATTTCTTTCTGTGGTAACTCAATCTGCTACCCGCATCAATCTTGTTACCCAGTGAACGTGCATAGATCAATCCCAGGTTTGTTTCCTGGTACCCGCTGAATCCGGAAAAAAGAAAATTTAACCCGAAAGAACCGGGACCTGAAGGAATTCCTGCCAGCAGAATGAATTGGTTCAACTCTCCAAGCAGGTACTGTCTTTCACCATAAAAGCCAAGCGAAGGATTTTTCAGGCACGACATGGCGGCCAGGTTGGTCCGGGTGGATAAAAGCGTGAAATGACTCCGGCTGTAAGCTCCCAGTCCGGTCCCCTCCTCCAGATCAGGAAGCCCCGGGGACTGGGCGGAACAAACCAAGCCCGTCACCCACAACACACCACAGACCAACCAACCGCGCACGTATCCAGAATTGAAACGGAAAAATAAAACCACCACTTTTGACCGCAATCAGGAAAACACGGGAATTTTTCAGGATTTTAAACCTCTTCAAAAGCTACATTTGCGGGATGGAAATACTCGATGGAAAAAAAGCCGCGCAGGCAATCAAGGAAGAATTGAAAATGGAGGTGGCCCAACTGGCTGCTGAAGGCAAAAAGATCCCGCACCTGGCCGCCATCCTTGTCGGCAATAACGGCGCAAGTGAAACCTATGTGGCAGCCAAAGTAAAAGCCTGCGAGGAAGTGGGATTTAAATCCACCCTCGTCAGGTTTGAAGAAAATGTTCCCGCCATCCGGCTCCTGGAAAAAGTGGAAGAACTCAATAACGACCCGGATGTCGACGGAATCCTTGTGCAGCTCCCGCTCCCAAAACATATTGCGGAGAGTGATGTGATCAATACCATTGATCCCGAAAAGGACGTGGATGGTTTCCACCCCGTCAACGTGGGTAAAATGGTACAGGGACTTCCATCCTTTGTATCCGCCACACCACATGGCATCATGCTCCTGCTGGAACATTTCAAAGTGGAAACAAAAGGAAAACATGCCGTTGTAATCGGGCGAAGCAATATCGTGGGGCGACCCATGAGCATCCTGCTCAGTGCGAACAGCAACCCGGGCAACTGCACCGTTACACTTTGTCATTCCCAGACCCATAACCTCAAAGAACTCTGTCTCCAGGCCGATATTATCGTAGCCGCTCTCGGACGGGCAGAATTTGTCACGGCTGATATGGTCAGGGAAGGAGCCGTTGTCGTCGACGTGGGAATCACCCGGGTATCGGACCCGACCCGCAAAAGCGGGTTCCGGTTGAAAGGAGATGTCCGTTTTGAGGAAGTGGCCCCGCGCTGTTCCTGGATCACACCGGTACCGGGCGGAGTGGGCCCCATGACAATTGCCGCTCTGATGAAAAACACCTACACATCCTGTATGCAAAAAAACGGATGAGATGAGCGAGGAGATGAACCCGAAGGTGGCGCTTCCTGTGATGGAGCATTTTTATACGTTGCAGGGTGAGGGATATCACCAGGGCAGAGCTGCTTACTTTATCCGGTTGGGCGGATGTGATGTGGGTTGTGTCTGGTGCGACGTGAAAGCAAGCTGGGACGCATCATTACACCCGGTCATCGATTTGCAAAGCCTGATTGAAACAGTGTCGAAAACCCCCTCCGAAATCGCTGTAATAACGGGTGGAGAACCCCTGATGTACGACCTTTCAGTACTTACCCGTCTCTTGCAGGAAGCTGGTCTGCGCACCCATATCGAGACCTCCGGGGCTTACCCCCTGAGCGGAACATGGAACTGGATCTGTGTTTCACCCAAAAAATTCAAGCCCCCCCTGCCGGAAATCCTTCCGCTCGCCAATGAACTCAAGATCGTCGTTTACCACAAATCGGATTTTGAATGGGCTGAAAAATTCGCGACACAGGTATCTCCGTCCTGCCGTCTTTTTCTTCAACCTGAATGGGAAAAAGCCGCTGAGATGACCCCGCTGATCATCGAGTACATTAAATCTCATCCGGCCTGGGAACTGAGTCTTCAGATTCACAAGTATATTAACGTTCCTTAAGCATCTCCCCGGCAGTCAATTTCCTCTTTCTCCCGGACCAAATTTGAATTAGTTTCGTAATCAAACAACATCCGGTCGATGAAAATCCCATACATCCTTTTTTTCCTCTTGTGTGCTTTTTCATATCATTCATGTTTACAGGCCCAGTCGTACGACCCCGCCAAAGTCAATCCAAAAGCCGTGGCCCTGTACACCCAGGCCCGGGAAAGAGCCGAAGGGGAGAATTATGCCAGTGCCGCAGGTCTGTTGCAGCAGGCTATTTCACTGGATAAAAATTACGTGGACGCCTATCTCGCCCTGGGCAGTGTATTCGGAACGCTGAAAAACTACCAGAACAGCGTGAACTACTTTGAACAGGCTTTTGCGATCGACCCTGTTTACACGATCAATTACAGATTTTCCTATGCCGGCTACCTGGCCGGGCTGGGGCAGTTTGAAAAAGCC
>JBMSNP010000104.1:0-6860 GCA_049421765.1 Chitinophagaceae bacterium | reverse complement strand
AAGTATTTGGGGAATACAAGCAATGAACGAAGAGTTGCTTATCTGAAAATCCATAATAACGATATGCGGGTCTTAATAGATTGCTTTTGCTGATCTAAAGCCCGGTCTTTCATTCGCGATTTTATTCCTATTTTCATCCTCCAAAATGAAACATATGTTGAAATCTAATAACAGACTCGTAGTGGCCAGGTTCTTCCTGTTTTTTGGCATTCTGTGGCTTTCAGATGGGTTGGTTGCCGCACAGCGGCCCACTTTTACCCCGGCACCCCGTAAAGACTCTACCCTGATAGTGGAAACTGCTGACGGAACCCGGGAAATAACGGAAAAAGAAATAAAGGATAAAGAAGAAAATGAGAAAAATCCGGCTTACAAGGAAAAAATGGAAAAGGCCAGGCTGGAACAAGAAGCAGCCAAAGGTTTGCTTACCAGTCCCGCCGTTAAAGATTTGCCTGGCGGCACACCTTCCTTTATCACGGACAGCATTGACAAATACATTGAAAGGGGAATGTCATTATGGAATATTCCTGGACTGGCGATCGCAATCGTAAAGGATGGAAAGGTCGTTTTCAGGAAAGGATACGGGGTCAGGGAAGTGAACCAGACCGACAAAGTGGATGAAAACACACTTTTTATCATTGCCTCCAATACCAAGCTGTTTACAGGAACGGCGATGGCAAAGCTGGAAAACGACAAGCAAATATCACTGAATGACAAGGTAACCAAGTACCTCCCCTGGTTTAAGCTCTATGATAACAATTCCACCCAGCTGGCCAATATCCGGGATATGCTTTGCCACCGGATCGGGCTGAAGACATTCCAGGGAGACTTTACCTTCTGGGACTCATCCCTGCCCAAGGATTCGATCATATGGAAAATGCGTTACCTGAAACCTCACGGGGAATTTCGCCAGGACTATGGATATTGTAATTCCGCCTTCCTGGTGGCCGGGCGGGTGCTTGAAAAAGTTACCGGTAAAAGCTGGGAATCCTATGTACAGGAGAATATCCTGTCCCCGCTTGGGATGAATAATACTTATATGAATACAGCGGGGCTGGTTATCAGACCCAATGTGGCCCAACCCCATAATAACCTGTATGGCCCGATCACCACGCTCCCGTTTGATAAAGTGGATAACCTGGGCCCTGCCACCAGCATGGTCAGCAATGTGAAAGACCTGAGCAAATGGCTGTTATTTCAACTGGACAGCGGCAGGTATGAAGGAAAAAGGATACTGCCCTGGGAAGTGCTTCAGAAAACACGTGACATAAATATAACAACCAACAGCCGCCGGTCCTCGTATTACCCCACGCATATCCGGGGGTACGGGCTTGGCGTAAATACCACGGATTATAACGGCAGGCAGATATACTGGCATACTGGCGGAGCTTTCGGCCATGTCACCAATGTCTGTTTTGTTCCTGAGGAAAAACTGGGGATCACGATCCTTTCCAACAATGACAACCAGAGCTTTTTTGAGGCACTTCGCTACCAGATCCTGGATGCCTACCTGAATGTTCCCTATACGGACCGGAGCGCTTTTATGTACGGTTTTTTCGCGTCCGGCATGAAGGTTACAGCCGACTCGGTGGCCGCATTGCAGGCCAGGGTTGACAAAAAGAACAAGGTTCCGCTGCGGCTGGATGATTATACCGGCACTTTTGTAAACCCGGTGTATGGCCGGATCACCATTACGAAAAATGAGCCCTATTTGTTGTGCCGGTTCGAGCATCACCCCGAATTGATCGGCTATATGGAATATATGGACAATCATGAATTCCGGATGAAATATTCCAACGCCGGGTACGGGATCTTTCCAACCCGTTTTAAACTGAAAAACGGCAGACCGGATAGCGTAGAAGTCCAGGTTAATGATTTCCTGGAAAGCGACACCTATATTTTTACAAAAAACATACGGGCCAAACCGGTAAAATAATAACAACAAAACTCCCGGTATTTTATTACGGATATTAATAATCCCGTCTTTCACAAAAGGTGGGATTATTGTTTTTAGGCGGGCCCTATACACCGGTTCGTTACATATCCGCGATTAAATCAGTTCACGAAATCCCGGGAATAATCACCCGATTAAGAATTAATATCCCTTACAGTTTCGAAGGGACAAATACCTGTTTATCTTCAAAAAGTATCTGCTGGTAAAGTACCTGAAAAGCCCGGTAAAACATGCCCCTAAAATACTAGGCATACCTGTTTTTAATTAGCCAGAACCGGATATGAGCGATTCAAAAATAGCCTGGCTTTACCTGTTACATAAAAAAATCACTGATGATTTGAACAGGCACCAATCCTCCCTGCTGTATACATACAGACTCAATAAGGTTGATCCGCAAACCCGGAAACAGGTTAAGAGAATAAAGCAGACGGAAGTCAAAAAAATCATTTCCCATGAGGATACAATAATCAGTCAGTGATGCTGATCTTATCGAAAACTGACGCTTAATCCTCTAATCGAGATTTTTCCTGACACCATACCTGTAACAAATCAAGTTGCCTCCTGCTACTATCCGCAGCTTTCCCTGATCCAGGAATGAGAGAGTCTCATTTTAATTTGACATATTTACCTGTATCCCAGTCCAGGGCAGCTCATTCTAATTCCGCCCCCCCTTTTAGTCGCAGGGGGATTGTCTTCCACTGCAAATTGATGTGAGTTTGGTATCAGACCATGCATCAAAGTATCTTACCGGGTCCCGACAGATCGTTTCACTGCCGCTGACATAGTATCCGGGGTTTTAAAATAAAAGTTGAAATGAAAGCTCCATGCCAACATCTTATGCGGATAAATGAGTAAAATTTACCGGCTACTTTTCCAGTAAGTTGCTGTTCCCGAAATGCACAAAAGTTTCATGCCCGGCAAAAGAATTGATTGATGGCATGGTATCATGTGAATAATCCGGGCAGTCATTCATTCAACGTCACTTATTTCAGCCTGATATTTTTAATCATCAAATGCCATAGCCCTTAATATTCGATCCGAACTAGTTATTCGACTAAGGCAGATGTTCATCACAGTCAAAAAAAAACATCCCGGCTTTGCAGCCGGGATGTAATATGAAATGTGCTATAAGATTCTGTTAAGGCTTCCTGCGAACGATAATCTTCTTCGCTCCTACACGGTTGCCGGCACCATTGACAAGTTCAACGATGTAAGTGCCGTCCGGAATTGAAGCTCCGAGGTTGATATCGATCTGGGTATAGGCAATGTTTGTTACGATCGAGCGCTCGTAAACTTTTGCGCCTTTCGCATCAAACACGCGTACAGTAGCCTGTTCACCAGCCTGGTTGAAGAACCGAACCTGGAACTGACCGTTGTTCGGTACCGGGTAGACCCACAGTTTTTCGGAGGCCTGTCCGGATACCACGATATCAGCGGATGTGTTCGAGCAACCATTGAGATCAGTATAGACCAGTCTGTATGTTCCGATATCATTCACGGTCAGACCGGAAAGTACGGGACCTTGCTGGAGCGGGCTGGTCAGGAGCTGACCGTTCTTGAACCATGCATAAGAACCACCTCCCGGACTTACGGAAGAGATCAGATCCAATACCTGACCCGGAACCAGAATCGGCGGGATGGATGTGGACACGCTCACCGAAGGCAGCGGGTTAACATACAGGGTAGCGAAGTTGGTGATCACCACTGAACATCTGCCGGTAAGTATACAACGATATGAATTGGAGTTCATCGCGAATGTAACGTTCGGGATTGTCAGGGTGGCCGCTGTAGCGCCACTCATATTTACCCATGCACTTCCGTTCCACTGTTGCCACTGATAAGTCAGCGGGTTGCCGGCGCCGGCACTGGCTACTACGGTGAATACACCGTTGCTGCCTACGCAGAAGAACTTGGTTGCAGGTTGGGTTGTAATTACAGGAATCGAAGCATCGTTAACTGTTACTGTGAACGTGCAGGTCCGGGTATTGCCAGCCGCATCGGATGCTGTATATGTAATGGTCGTTACCCCTACACCGGTAGTACCGGTCAGCAGGAACTGAGTCGACGGTACATAGTTGATACCGGTAGCAGGCGAAGTCGCTGATGTAGCGCCTGTCATTGTCCAGGTCAGCTTGGTCACCGCACAGTTGTCGGAAATTGTCGGCTGAGGCGGTGTGTATGTAGCATAACACTGGCCTGCATCCGTATTCCTTATCACGCTGGTCGGGCAAGCGATATTCGGCTGCTGGTTATCATTGACAGTTACATTGAATGTGCAGGTCGATGTATTTCCGGCAGCATCACGAGCCGTAAAGGTAACCGGAGTTGTACCAACCGGGAATACGCTTCCGGAAGCAGGTCCGCCTGTTTGCGAAATCACAGGGGGTACTACAGGAATGGTGCCGCCGATATCCAGGATGATGTGGTCATTCGGGAAACCAAGGCTTGCCAGGTTAGTCGGTACTGTTGCACCACAATCCGGAGCCAGAATATAGCTGGGTCCTGTCTGACCACCGGCATTGCTGCCCATAAAGAATGCGAAGTTAGCAGGAGCGCGTCCGTCAGGTGCAGACACTTCCACAGCCAGGATCGAGTTGGCCGGAACGGTTGCCGGTGTTGCGAATGTTACGGTCTGTATGGTACCTGTCATTGCTGATGTCGCCGCAAAATTCTGGGAAGCTACCTGGGTGCGAGTAGAAGCCGGGAAAGGACCGGCACTTGTATACACTCTGATGGTCAGAGGAACTGAACCGGAAGCAATGGTTACCCGCTCAATACCAAATGTTACTTTGGTAATTGTCAGCGGAGCAGGCAGCGCCAGCGGAGCCAGATCATAAGCTCTCCACCAGCTGTTGGGGGTTGTCAGACCACCAGACTGGCATCCGATTGAAATCGGAAGAATATTCCGGGCCACTGACTGCGTAAGGTTGATTTCACCTGGCAGCGGACAGTTGTCCGTTACACCCGGAGTAGCGAAGGTCACCACGGCGCCGCAGATACCGGGATCATTATTTCTAACGATCGGAGCCGGGCAGGCGATGGTGGGAGGAACGTTATCAACCACCGTTACAGTGAATGTACAGGAAGGACCTGCAGCCGTGCTGGCAGTAACGGTTGTAGTACCAACCGGGAAGAATGACCCGGAAGGATTTGTGTATGTCACAGGACCACAAAGACCAGAGGTAACGGCGGCCGGATAAGTAACTATGGCACCGCACTGGCCGGGTGTTGCGTTAACCGTAACGTTGGCCGGGCAGGTTATTGTACAAACCGCACCGCAACAAACAGGCTGTGACATGGAGAGATCATCAATTCTCCAGCCTGTGCCTGCAACACTACTATCTGAACCCATACGGAAACGGAGTTTCACGTTCTGTCCGGCAGCTGAGTTGGGAAGTCTAACGGTAGTCGTAGTAAATCCGGCGCTGCTACCAGTCCAGGCAGAACGGCCACCAAGCGGGTTACCAAAAGAGTTGCTAATTGATCCATTATAGCCACCGGCGAGGAAACTACCTCCCGCGGTGATAATGTCTACATAAGGGCCGCCATTTATTGAGATTTCGAGGACACCTCCATCGAATCCGTTCTCAAGCAGCCAGTTATTCTGGAATGTCAGTGTCGCACCGAATCCAGGAGTAAACTGAGAAGTTTCAAGTACTTTGTCTGAAATTGCTGAAGGATCATTTACAAATGCCGCATTCGGAGCGGATACTACTGGAGGAGCGGGTGTACCCGATGTGGATGTTACCCACAACGGAGCAGCACCGGCAAGGTTTGTTGCCACCCATCCGGCAGGTAATGCGGGAGCTACAACAGCGTCAAAGTTTTCTGTATAAGTAACAGCGGTGGTACCCAGAGTAATGGGGAAACTGACTATACCAATGGGTATTGCCAAATCATTAATATCAAACGTAGCTGTAATTGTGCCACCGCAAGTAGAAGAATTATTTGTAAATGTAAAGTCTGCACACCCATTGGGGCCGTTGGCAATGAGTACTCCATAGCTTTGAGGACCAGAAGGAGAAACCACTCCCCCAGTAGCTTGAAGCGAAGCAACTGCATTGATGGTATTGGCTGTTCCCACATTTTTCAGGCAAAAGCGAACAGTCACAGTTTCACCCGGATCGATTACACCATTCGCAGGAACGCAGCTTTCGGTTAAAAGCGTGTACCCGTCAGCCACGATACTTGGTGAAGGAGCACAACCATCAGAAAGAGAGAAGTTTACTATCCGGGTACCCCAGTTTTGGAAGGTACCAAATGCGGAAGTAGAATATTGACCAGTACCCCAGAATGAGTTGGGAGTAACCGGGTCGAGTTGTAATGAATTATAATCCCCGTAACGGTTGCCTGAAGTGTTATTGGCTGAACCGTTCACCACGATTTGTTCGGGCAGGGTCATTTGACCGGGAGGATCGCAGGGATTTCTGCCGGTAAACCGGAGTGAGCCCTGAACAGTGGAACTACTGGCGTTGAACAACAGACCGATACTACCCGTAGAGCTGATCGTAATAGCGGGCATAAAGCGATGAAGGGCATCGGCAGGTGAATATAATCCATCCTGGAATATACTCCAGCTACCGGCACCTCCGTTTCTTCTCAGTTCCCACCATTTGATGGCAGCACGGCCGGCATCACTGGCGGTCACACACATAACAATAGATTCGTATGCACCAAAATTCCGGTACGTGGTCTTAAACATGGTTTTACCCGCCAATGTACCAATGGTACCACCACCCGGTGTCGGAGCTGAACCGGCTCCCAGATTAAATGGAAGACTCGGCATGTTATTCGCCGGGCTTACAGTAGAACTTCCGGGATTCGCAAAGTTGGGAGTAAACTGGATGATCCCGATACTATCAGTCGGAACGGCAGGAGCAAGACCATTATCACGGGTATAAGCAAATAA
>JBMSNP010000103.1:0-6865 GCA_049421765.1 Chitinophagaceae bacterium | reverse complement strand
ACCGGCAGGATGATCTGCAGGCTGCGGGGATGAAAGGACATGCCCAGGAAACGGAAGACCTCCGTGAAATTCTCGATAAAGAAATTATAGTATTTGAAAAAGCCCAGCAGGCCGAGATTGGCAAGCAAGCTGAAGGCCAGGAGTACCTTTCTTCTCCCGGCCCGCTGTTCGTTCATCATCCCTCTTCCTGCGAGGTAATCAACCAGGGAACGAAGAGGAGCAGGGATAGAAAACGCCAGTCCCACCAGCCATAGAAAAGGTAACTCGCCGATACGATAAAGGCGTTCTGCACCTTCAGCTGTTTCCGCAGCAGCCAGTAGAGCGCGAACACTATTGGCAGAAAAATGGCGAAGTCGAGTGAGTTGAAGAGCATGGGGAGCTAAGATACTATATTGCTAAATTGGAAAATTGGGCCGGGGAGAAGCTTGTTGATATGTGGTTGATAATGGTTGAACCTGGTTTAGCAACTGTTCAACTACCTATTAACAATCATCAACTTCAATTCGGTCAAATTACCCTTCGAGATGAATACTGAAAATAATCATCCTCGACTGGATCTTGTCCAGCACATTGGAGTAAATGAGGTTCCGGTCGCGGGCATGGAGATTACGCTGCCCGTTGCTGATCTTTATTTCGGGGGAGAAGATAAAGCTGTCGAAAAAGAAATTGAACCCGATTCCGAATTCCGGGCCGAAATCAAATTTCTCGATCTTTACAAGGTCTTCCGCCTTCTTGGCGCGGGCATTGCTCGCCATATCGATATCGGCCTTGTAGCCGGCGAGGGTGTAGACCCGGAAATTCCCGATCCGGTCGCTCTGGAATTTCACCTGCAACGGAAAGGTCATGATGATCGACTCCACTTTTTTCACGACCTCGGTCTGGTTGTCGATATCGGGGAATTTGAGTTTGTAAAAGATATTTCGTTCCAGAAACATAAGTTGCGGGTTGAACCGGAGCTGGAAGCGGTCCGATATCCTGGCCGTGGCAAGCAGACCAAGGGCAAGACCACCCGCGTTATTGGGTTCGGCCACATAGACACTGTCGTATTGCAGGAATCGGGGATCGAGGTGCGTATGAAAACGTGCCAGGTTTACGCCCACGGTCAAACCAAAATAATAAGGTTTGGCATCATGGTCGGGTTGGTTCTGCTCCACATAGGAATACTGCGCCCGGGCCGGATTGGAAAAAAAGCCGGTACCGGTCAGCAGAACCAGGGTTACCAGGAAGATCAGCGGGCTTTTTGTCCGGTGTAGATGCAGCATATTCCTAAGGTAAGGGGTTGAAAACCGGTATCGGTATAACCCAGTTTGTTTAAAATATCGGTGAATAACTGGCGGTCCGGAAAGGCATTGGCCGATTCGTTAAGGTATTGATAGGCCTCTTTGTTCTGCCTGAACCAACGGGCAACCTGCGGGGCTACGATGCCCATGTACAGATTATATAAACTTCTGACCGCCTTGCGTCGGGGTCTTGAAAATTCAAGTACCATGAGCCGGCCACCCGGTTTCAGCACCCGCAACATCTCGGCCAGTCCTTTTTCCAGGTTTTCAAAGTTCCGCACACCAAATGCCACCATTACGGCATCAAACGTATTTTCTGCAAAATTTATTGTTTCAGAATCCCCGGTATGTAACTGGATTTTATCAGTAAGCCCTTCTTTTTCAATCTTTTTTCTACCAAGATCAAGCATTTTTGTGGAAATGTCTATCCCAATGATCTTATCCGGTCGAAGAATTCGGTTTGCCAGCAGCGCCATGTCGGCCGTACCCGTAGCCACATCGAGGATCAGCCGGGGATTGTCTTTTTTAAGCTTGCGAATGGCTTTTTTTCTCCAGGTCAGGTCTACCCGGGCCGAAAGAAACCTGTTGAGCATATCATACTGGCCTGCGATATTGTCAAACATCTCCGCAACCTGAGTTTTCTTATTCTTAAGCGAGTCCTTGAATGGGGTGATATGGTCGTGCGGGAGTGGGTTTGACATGGGGTGCAAAGTTAGTAGAAACAGGCTTTTGAAGGGAATGGAGCGATAAACTTTAAATTACAAGATCCAGGTTCCATCGTATTGTTGCATGAGAACACTATTTTCAATATCGTTCAATGTTATGATCCGTCTTATTGAACTTGGACCCTGTAATTTTTCCAGTTACTCGCTCTTCAAGTATCTTGCATCCCAATGAAAATTGCCTCCGCAAAATATCTCATCAGCAGCGCCACCTACAAGCAATGTCCGCCAGCTGATCGTCCTGAGTATGCTTTTATCGGCCGGAGCAATGTGGGCAAATCATCGCTTATCAATATGCTTACCGGTCAACGCCAGCTGGCCAAGATCTCCGCCACACCAGGAAAGACACAACTCATCAACCATTTTGAAGTGATGGCAGACGGTAAGAAATGGTACCTGGTTGACCTCCCCGGCTACGGGTATGCCAGCATCTCCCAAAGGGCACGGAAAAACTGGGAAAACATGATCGAGTCCTATATCCGTAAGCGGGAGAACCTGGTTTGCCTGTTCGTGCTGATTGACAGTCGCCATGGACCGCAGGCGATCGACCTGGAATTTATAGCCAGTCTGGGTGAATGGGAAGTGCCTTTTGTGCTCGTATTCACAAAAACAGACAAAAACAAACCCGGCGCCACCGTACGGAATGTAAAGGCTTTCCTGGAGGCTTTGTCCGAACAGTGGGAGGAAGCGCCCCCTTATTACCTTTCCTCGGCTGTTAAAAAGACCGGGCGGGACGAGATCCTGGCCTATATCAAGGGGTTAAATAACAGTTTTACAAGGCTTTAATAGGATAAATACCCGGTTTGTAGTATTTATTATTGGATTATTTAGCCTAATTTGCACCCTAATTACGAGCCTGTTATGAAACCTATCTTATCCGAAAGAAACATAGTCGTGATCTTGTTTGTAATGGTTCTGGTCACTTTTGCATTTGCACAGGAGGACAGCAAAAAAAAGATTCCCCAGATATATTCAGGCATGGTTTCTCAACCTGCTCCCCGAATACTTGTCCTGGTCAAGGATAAGATCAATGAACCCGGTCTTTCACCGGATATTTCACAATAAAGGCATGAATTCAATGGCATTTGACTAAAAGACCGGGAGTCTTTCAGTTTTGCTTTGCCCGTGTACGGTTTTGCCCGTTATGGAGTTTGCAATCTGTATTTCGGAAAGGATGGGGGGCAGCAAGTCCTTCGGCGGGGAGACCCGCCAAAAAACAAAGGGATAAAGAGGGATCAGTTTACGACCTTATTGGCGCAACTGCTGCTGGCGAATGCCTCGGGTTTGGCCTTGAAAGCAAAGCCCATGCCCAGGATGTACCCCATTGCTTCCTTGAGCGCGTCATTGCTCTTAAAATGGGGGTTGGTGTTGATGTCGGCATGCACTTCCATGTCCACATCGTACACGGTGAACAGGTTGCAGAGTTCATAAGCGATCTCGATGCTCTTGGCCACTTCCATCAGCATCCGCTCCTTGATGCTGAACTGCTGCCGGGTCTTGTCGTTGTGGATAAACATGAAACCACCGTGACCTTCCCGGAGGAAAACGATCACGGTGGCAAATTCAGTTTCCCGGCCTTTTACCTGGGAGTCGGTGCCGATGCAGACCTTCAGCCGGTAACCGTTTTCGGTTTCCCGGCGAATGGCATTTTCGACGGCTTCGATGATGGGCATTTCGATCGTGTCGCCATTGAATTTTCTCCATCTCATATGAAAAGAGGTTTTCCTAAGTTACAGGAAAACCTCTTAACTACAAAAAGAGAGGGGAACGGATCAACGCTCCGCACGAAGCGGAACCAAACAAAAAATCTTACTGTCGTACGAATTTTTCGGTCCAGGTATTGTTGTTATCGCTAAACCGGATCACATACATCCCTCCGCTCAGGTTGGATGAGGAAACCAGGTTCATTCCCTGTGTCAGCTGGCCACGTGCCGCTGTCCGGCCGTTCAGGTCGTAAATGGCATAGCTGTAATTGCCCGGGCTGGTTACCGTGACCATACCGCTTACTATGTTGCCGAGCAGTTTGGGGCGGGTGTCGTTGGCTGTATTCCGGAGGGTGACGATATTAGAATAATATGTACGTCCATTGTCAAAAGTTACTTTAAGACGGTATTGCACGGCATTCGAATAAGCCGGTGTATACAGGTACTGGCGGTCGGTTTCCACGGGATGAACCAGGGCGTTGAATTTGCGTCCGTCGGTAGTGTATTCCAGGATCTGTTCCACCACTTGTTCATCCGCATCGATGATCCAGCTCAGTTTATGCCTTTCATTCAGGAGTGAGCCCTGTAGTTCCAGCCTGCGCAGGGGCAGGGTGGAGGCAGTGCTGAAGTTGCCCTGTAGAGAAAAGGAACCCAGGCTGGCATAGTTCGGGGCATTTACATTCCCCCTGCCTTCGATTCTCAGGAAATAGTTACCGGGATTGAGCACGGTATCCACGATGGAACTGAGCAGGGTCCCGGGGTTGAATATATTGAGCTGGTTATGCGAATTATCATAAAGGGTTACTTGCAGATCGAGGTTCGAACCTTCATTTCCGGTCCCCACGTTGTAGGGGATCGCATTCAGAATGAAGTGTCCGCTGGCGGGCTGGGTGAATTTGAAAAGATCCACGTCAGTGCTTTGCGTTATCACTCCGTTTGCAATAAACTGGTTGTTGGTAAAAGTCAGGGCTGTTGCCTGGTTCCAGCTGGAGGAATGATCATCGGTCCGGAAGGTAAAGCCGTTGGCGGAAGTGATGACCGAAAGGTCGCTCTGCAGGTTGTTGCATCCATAGGGATTCGGACCATTATTCCAAAGAGTGAAATTCCGGTAATACCCGACACCCATAATGGGCGCCCAGCCGATTTCACCTGACCCTGTTCCGGAATTGTATTCTGAGGTCTTGACACAATTGGCATCATAAGAGGACTGGTGGTATAGTCCTAAGGTATGCCCCGCCTCGTGGGCGGCAGCCTCAGCAATAAACTTAGTGCTATATCCCAACAGCCCGGTGAATACAAAGCATGGGGTATCGTCGCTCCAGGTAAAGGAATTAATAAAGGCAACGCCTCCAGCCTGGCCATACCACTCATAGGTCACCGTCAGTATCACCCGCATCCGTCGATTGATCGGAGCGGCGAGATATTTGGTCGAATCGGTTGTTACGTTGATGTTAAAGGGGCGGTAGTCTTCGGATACCCGGTTAAAGATTGACACGATCTTTGTGCTGTCGAGCCCGGCGGGTGCGCAAAAGATCGGGCCAGCATAGTTCCAGGAAGTGTTCTGCACGGTCTGACCATCGAAATCCAGGAAAATCACCGCAGTGGCCGAAGGGAAACTGCTCATCTTGGGCACCTGCGCCTGTACCGATAAGGCGAGGGCGAAGGTCAGCACCCAGGCCGACAGGAGTTTTGTAAATAGGTTTTTCATACAAGGAGGATTTTTTTTTTCAATAGGTACAATTGGACACGGATAAAAACGGGACAGTCAACAGATCCTGGATGAGGGGATCTTATTCATTGACCAGGTCATAAAAATTTCGTTTGACAAGAAAATATGCTCCTTCACGGTTTTCCAATTCCAGGAGATCACCATGCGTGAAACTGATGATGCGGCCCCGGAAGGTCAGGGAACCATCGGCATTGACGATCCGGCTGATTGTGAAGCTGGCGCCCTGGAAATTGGAAGAGCGGATGACCATGCTCTGCAGCGTATTTTCAAATTTGCTGCCTGAGGAGATCACTTGCCCGTCAAACTGCAGGGAAGCACCATCACCCAGCCGTAAACTGGTCGGGGTGCCCACGCCTTTCGCGAAGAGACCGCCCAGTTCATCGGGATTTACTTTTATCAGTTCGGGGAGACTGGAAAATAACCGGGGTTTGTTGTAATCCGGTTCGTTCAGGGGAACATTCGGGTCCTGCGCCATCAAATTCAGGCTGACCAGGGTCATGCATACGCATAGTACGGACGTACGAAGGTTTTTCATTTTTGAACTTTTTAAAGTCAACAGGATATTGTGTAGCAGTCAAAAGGACGACTGCAGTTTTCAGTGGGGACGGTGATGCAAGATTTGTGAAAGATCCGGTAAGATGCAAGAACAGGCACCCGGATTTATGAAAGATTGAGTGCTAGTACCCGGGAGGAATCGTAAATCTTCGAATCCGTGGTCGGTGTTCTACTATCAGTACTGGTGGGTGCTCAGGAGTACAAGCGTACAGGCTTCGAGCGTTTTGATATCGTTAGCACGCGCAAGGGTGGCCAGGTCTTCGTTTTCGGCCCCTGGGTTGAAGATGATCCTGCGAGGCTTGAGAGAAAGGATATAATTATAGTATTCGCGCTGGTGAGCGGGGTTGAGATAAAGAGTGATCGTATCCACATCCGGGAAAGGTTCGGGGTGGGTGCCGATGATCACGTCTTCCACGCTTGTATTCCTCCGCCCGATGGCCACCACGGGATGTCCCTGGCTCCGAAGCCGCCGGATCGCCAGATAGCTGTAACGGGAGGGATTGTCAGAAGCCCCGAGTACAAGTGTTTTCTTCAGTTCCATCCCGTAAAGCTACGGAAGGAGCGATATTTCTTTGCTGGGCCCGGGCAGGGTTATTATTTAAACAATTTGAGCAGGTTGCCCACAAACCAGCTTTCTTCCGCCCGGATCAGGGTATCCAGGGTCTTGTTTGCCTGGTTACCGAGTTTTTTAATACTGCCGATGGTTTCTACAAATGTCTTGACTTCTTTTTCCCTTTTGTCGCCCTCCACGGCTTCCAGCCTGTCGAGCAACTGTAGCATCGGCTCCAACTCCCTTTTTTTCCGCTCCTTGACGATCAGCGTCACCACATTCCACATGTCTTTGTAGTAGGCTTCGGTACTCAGCCTGAATGGACG
>JBMSNP010000102.1:0-6912 GCA_049421765.1 Chitinophagaceae bacterium | reverse complement strand
TATAATGATTGACAAAAAAGTTCAGGGTTCCATCGCCCCCGATGATCCATGCATCGGTATAATCTTCCAATGATGCCGGCCATTCCTTCGTAAGAAAATCAGGCCTGATGTTCCGTTCCAGCAAAACCGTTTCCAGTTTCCGGGCTACTTCAACAGCACGACCCGACCCGGCAAGGGGATTGCATAGCAAAGCGATCTTCCTGGATGGCGGAGCAGACATAGAGTAAAAATAATCACTTTGAATCACCCCGAGGACAAGTTAGCTGCTCCATGGTAAAATCAGGGAATCCTGTTCAATGTCCTGTGCGGTTGAAAAGACCTGTAATTTCCCCATAGCCGACAATATGTTCGCTCATGGCTTTTTCCAATTGGCTCCGGGAAGAGCCTCCTGCCAAATCAAGAATGGCATCCAGGGCATAAACTTTGAAGATGTACCGGTGCGTACCCTCCGGCGGGCAGGGTCCTTTATAACAGGTTTTATGAAAATCATTGAGTCCCTCGATGCCATGAACATGATTTTCACGTATATGATGCGTCACCGGAATATTCCAGACCAGCCAGTGTACCCAATCCCCTGCCGGTGCATCAGGGTCGTGCATGATGACAGCAAGGCTGACTGCTTCCCCGGGAATTCCTTCAATCTCCAACGAAGGACTAATATCCTTTCCCAGGCAACTGTATTGTTCGGGTATCCGCCCGTTGTGTGTGAAGGCATCGCTTGAAATGTCAAGTCGTTTGTAGTCGATCGCCCGAGCCATCTGTTTCATATAAAATTTTTCAGGCCTGATTACGGTTTTTCTCCCGGTGGGGGGATCTCATCGGGAGGATTTTCAAATGGATCTTCATCCGGGATAATTTCCGGATCCTCTTCCGGCACTTCCGGTAATTCAGGGATCTGATCGGGATCGATCTCTGGTCTTTTTCCCGGATACGGTACTTCTGGAGCGGTTACTGGTTTTTTCGGGGTTGACATGTTCCTGGTTTTTATATCCATTGATTATCCTCTTATACGCCAAACGGGTATGTCTCGGGTACCTGGTGCCCGTCAGGTTTTATATGCAACGGCTTCAGCGCACTTGTTTCATCCAGATAAATGAATGCATCATAGCGCAAGGGCATTATACTGGGTACATAGTTTCCGTATTTTTCATACTCCGGATTATACACCACCCCTATCGCACGGTGACCGATCCGATGTTCCATAAATACATCCTGTCTGAAGTCATCCATGAGCAGTAATTTATCCCCGCTCCCCGCTGTATGCAGGATTGACTCCCAGCTGCCCGGCCGGGCAGGGGGCAAATTCATCCTGCGCATCGGGGCGCCCCAGCTCCGACCCGCCAGCACGCTTCCCTGGTTTGAACCGAAACCCACAAGCACCACACCTTTTTCATGATGTTCAACACGGGCAAGTTCCCCGAGGTTGTAGAGACCTTCATCGCTCATATCCGTGGCGCGTGCATCCCCGATATGTGTATTATGCTCCCAAACGATTATTTTGGAATATTCACCATGAAAATCCATCAGTCGATCGAGGGTCTCCGCCATGTGGTGATCCCGCAGATTCCAGCTATGCGCTCCCCCCTGCAACATCGCGCGGTAATATTTTTCTGCATTTACCATGACCAGTGCATTCTGTTCCAGGCTGAATACATTTTCAGGGTCGCTGTTATAAAGAGGCAGTCGGGACCGGATCTCATTCAACAGGTGCACCACTTCCTGCTGGCAGAGTTCGGGTACAAACCGGGAAGCATTTGCATAGGAATGTCCTTCGTCACGCTGGTATGGTTCAAAACAATGGAATGCTTCTTCGGCAATCCGGAGGGCGCCGGGATCTGTTTTCCGGAGGTAGTGCATGATGGATTCCATGCTTTCCCAAAGGCTGTATACATCCAGCCCGTAGAAACCTGCTTGCTGACGTAAGGGCAGGTTCGCATTGCGACGGCGCATCCATTCCGCAAGGGCGATGATCTCCCAGTTGGCCCACATCCAGGTAGGCCAGCGATTGAATGCCTGTAATACATCAAATGCATTCATCCCGGAATCGGGATAATTCTTTATATAACGATTCAGGCGATAACAGTCGGGCCAGTCGCCTTCCACAGCCACCAGATTAAAACCCTTTTCTTCAATCAGTTTTTTAGTGATATGTGCCCTCCACGTATAATATTCATGGGTACCATGTGAAGCTTCCCCCAACATCACGATCCTGGCATCACCGATTCGCCTGTACAAAGGAGCAAGGTCCCCGAAACTGCTGAGCGGAAATGCCCACTGACGAATCCGCTGTACAGCTTCGGTTTCATCAAGCCGTGGTTCTTTTGTGAAATAACGACGCATGGGTATTCAATCACTGAAAGTAATTTTATTTTACAGTGAAAATGAATGAGAACACTCATCATTTTCAATGATATTGGTCAAAGGAACCGGGCAGGTGTAACCCCTATATTGTAGCTTACAAAAATTACAGCTATGAAAGAAGCACTTGCGCCCTCCATCACCACCCTCCACGACCTGCTCGACTACGATGTTGCCCGGTTTGTCAATGCAGAGATCCTGCTTAAGAACAACATTCCGTCCTGGACCAACCGCGCCACTTCGATCAAGCTTAAAGAGGTTCTGTTGAAATACACGGATCAGATCGTTCAGCACCTGACAGTCCTTGACAAATTCATTGAAGCGGAAGAGATCAATTCACTTGTCACCCGCGATCGTGTCATGTACGCTTTTATCGAGGAACTGCATGAAAAACTGGCCCGTTGCACAGACAACGAAGTAAAAGACGCCTGTTTACTGGCCGGCATCCAACGTGTTAATCATTATAAAATAAGCCTGTACGGCACCGCGGCTGCCTTTGCCAAAACCCTGGGAATGGATGAATTTGCCAAAATCTTCCATGATGCCGAAGTAAATGAAAAACAGATCGACGACCGGCTTTCCCAGCTGGCTAAATACGAAGTAAACCTGAGTGCCCGGTCACCGATCGTGCTGGAGAAATAATATGGAAACCAGATTTAATGCTGAAACAGATATTCCTGCCGGTAACGTTCTGCTAAAAGGTGATCTCTTTATCCCTTCAGATGCACGGGCGATCGTCGTTTTCTCGCATGGCAGCGGAAGCAGCCGGCACAGCAGCCGGAACAGGCAGGTGGCAACCTTCCTTCAAGAGCATCATTTCGGCACTTTGTTGTTCGATCTGCTGACGGAGGACGAAGACATGCATTATTACAACCGGTTTGATATCCCCTTGTTGACAAAAAGGCTGGTTGAAGTAACCCGCTGGCTGGAAAAACTTCCGGAAGCCAAGGACTGCCGAATCGGTTATTTTGGTGCCAGTACGGGAGCCGCATCAGCCTTACAGGCAGCGGCTGAGAACCCGACGATCAGCGCGGTGGTTTCAAGGGGCGGACGCCCCGACCTCGCGGGGAATGCCCTTCATAAAGTAAGTGCCCCCACCCTGCTGATCGTAGGGTCGTTGGATCCCGAAGTATTGATTATGAACAAACAGGCGCTCCAGGTTCTGCCCGGCCGTAAAGTGCTGAAAGTGGTCGAAGGCGCTGGCCATTTATTCGAAGAACCCGGGCGGATGGAAATCGTTTGTAACCTTGCCACTGAATGGTTTGAAAAATTTCTTATACCGGTCACACTGATCGACTAAACCTTGGGTTATGTACTTCCGGAACCGAACCGAGGCCGGCCAGATACTGGCCAGGAAATTAATATCGTACAAGGGTAAGCCAGGTGTTGTACTCGCAGTACCCCGTGGAGGCGTGCCTGTGGCATATGAAGTGGCACGGGTTCTCGAACTACCCCTGGAACTTATCCTGACCAAAAAAATCGGGCACCCGATGAATCCAGAATATGCAATCGGGGCTGCCAGCCTGGAAGATTATTTTGTAGTACCCCACGAACAGGTAAGCCCCCGCTATATTACAGGAGAAGTGGAACGGATCCGCCAGACCTTGCGAAGCATGCAGTCAAAATTCATGGGCAACCGGGAACCGGAAAAACTGACGGGTAAAACACTCATCGTTGTAGATGACGGGATTGCAACCGGGAACACCCTCCTGGCTACTATCCAGGTGCTGAAAAAAGCAAATCCCGCCAAAATCATCATTGCCGTGCCCGTAGCCTCCGAACAGGCCGCGGAAAAACTGGCAGAAGTGGCGGACGCCGTGGTAGCAATACATATCCCGGAATTCTTTTACGGTGTAGGCGCTTTCTATGAAGATTTTTCCCAGGTAAGCGATGAGGAAGTGCTGCATTTTCTTGAAAAATGGCATGAAGAGTTTACAGCCGGCCGGCACGCTTAGAAACGTTGTCAAAAAATAAGATACTGCTTGGCCAGGTTCCGGGACTATTCGGTATCGGATTCGCTGTAATAATTGTTTTCTTCATCCTCCTCCCCGATTGCTTCATTTTCATCATCCAATTCACTTCCCGGTATATCCAGATCCGATCCGCTCAGATCTGTGGCACCCGATACTTCCTCGAGCGCCGTGCCGTCCATGTCGACCGTATCAAGCCGGGCCAGTCTCAGCCGCTGGTCATCCGGGTCAATCACACCGCTTGCATTGTCGAGCAGCTCTTTTTCTTCCGGTGTTATTTCCGTGTCGTCCGACCTTTTTTCCGGTTCTGTCATTTTGTTTTATTTATTACCAACCACCTGTAAAATTAGCTTATAATGTGACGAAAGATTTATTATCTGGCCAGAAAATAATATTTACGGCATATCAAAATTTTTAAGACAGTGATATGAATCAATGCTTTGCAAAGCTGATATCCTTTCGTATAAATTTATTCCCCTATTCCAATAATTGGTCTATCTTAAAGAACAAAAACCATTCAATGAGAAAGCATTCCCTTATCCCCGGTCTGATCATCCTGATAACAGGATGTTTCATTTTCCAGTCTGCTGCATCGCAGGCACTCAGCAACGAAGAAATCAAAAAAATAATGGCAGATGACTGGGTCCGGGCCAAGGCCTATACCCAGGAATACCTCAATACCATGCCGGGGGATAAATACTCCTACAAGGCAATGGACAGCCTCCGCAGTTTTGCCCAGCAAATGCTTCACCTGGCCTCTGCGAATGTGTTCCTGATGTCGGCTGCTACCGATCAGCCACCTGCTTCCTGGGCCTCTTTCTCCCTGGAGGGCAGGACATCTGCCCAGAGCAGTGATTCGGTGAATTATTTTGTAGGTGCCAGTTACGACTACTGTATCAATGCCGTAAAAAACTGCGACCCGGGCAAATGGAAAGAAAAGAAAACCATGTTCGGATTTGAAACGACCAAGTTTGCCCTCCTGCTCAAAGCTTTTGAACACCAGACCCATCACCGCGGACAGACCACGATCTATATCCGCCTCAATGATATTCGCCCTCCGCAGGAAAAACTGTTTTAATCGGCCGCGAATTTGGCCATCATGCCGCGACAGCCGGTTCCTGGTTAAGGATCCGGCTGTTGTGCTTAGTTCGCCACTCGGCACGACCCCCTATCTTTGCCGGATAACGCTTTGCATTATGAACCTTGAATTCAACCGCAACGAGGATGTGATGAAGCAGTCGCTGAGCGATATGCGCCGCAGGCTTGAAAAGATCGCTGAAGGCGGCGGAAAAAAAGCCATCGAAAAACAACGGCAGAAGAATAAACTCACTCCGCGTGAGCGGATCGCCTACCTGGTGGATGAGGACAAACCATTTGTGGAGATCGGCGCTTATGCGGGGTATGACATGTATGCCGAGCAGGGCGGATGCCCCGCCGGCGGCACGGTGGCAGGTGTCGGTTATGTCAGCGGCCGGCAATGTGTAATCCTAGCCAACGACCAGACTGTGAAGGCCGGGGCATGGTTCCCGATTACAGGAAAAAAGAATCTCCGGCTCCAGGAGATCGCGATGGAAAACCACCTGCCGGTCATCTACCTGGTCGACAGTGCCGGGGTATTCCTTCCGATGCAGGATGAAATTTTTCCGGACAAAGAACATTTTGGCCGCATCTTCCGGAATAATGCCCGAATGAGCGGCATGGGAATTACCCAGATCGCCGCCGTGATGGGCCCCTGTGTGGCAGGAGGAGCTTATCTCCCCATCATGAGCGATGAAACCCTGATGGTGGAGGGCAACGGCTCAATTTACCTGGCCGGTCCTTACCTGGTAAAGGCGGCCATTGGTGAAGAAGTGGATAACGAAACCCTTGGCGGAGCGGTTACCCACACCGAGATTTCGGGAATCGCGGATTATAAATTCAGTACCGAGCAGGCCTGCCTGGATCATATCAAGCGGATGATTAAGATGCTGGGCGCTAAACCCCGGGCCGGTTTTGACAGGATCCCGGCCAGACCTCCTTTGAAAAACCCGGAAGAATTGTACGGGATCTTCCCGCATGATGGCAAACCATATGACGTACTGGAAGTCATCGAAAGAATTGTAGATGAACCTGGTTTTGAACAGTTCAAGGAAGATTACGGAAAGACCATTGTGTGCGGGTATGGGAGGATCGACGGCTGGGCTGTGGGCATTGTAGCCAATCAACGCATGATTGTAAAAAGCAAGAAAGGGGAAATGCAGATGGGTGGTGTGATATATAACGACAGCGCGGATAAAGCCGCGCGGTTCATCCTCAACTGTAACCAGAAAAAGATACCACTTGTATTCCTGCAGGATGTAACCGGGTTTATGGTTGGAAGCCGAAGTGAACATGCCGGAATCATCAAGGACGGGGCCAAAATGGTAAATGCCGTAGCCAATTCCGTGGTGCCGAAGATCACCATCATCATGCGCAAGAACTACGGCCAGTGGGTCTACCACGACCATCCGCGCCCGGGCGTGCTGATGCACCGCGCGCAGAACGGCGAGGAGATCTGGACGGTCAAGGCCGGCACGCAGCGCCAGATGGACGTCTACACCATCCG
>JBMSNP010000101.1:0-7046 GCA_049421765.1 Chitinophagaceae bacterium | reverse complement strand
CACCCACATCTTTGTATATCCCATACGCCTCGTTTTGTTGTCTCTTCGATTTCCCTTTTTGCCCCGGGTTTAAACCAGGTGTCTTTTTTGATTTTCCCCTTTTTGCCCCGGGTTTAAACCCGGGGCAAAAGATATCATCCCCCTTCGGGAATTTTAACCCGGGTTAAAAATTAACCCATCGTATGAATGGTATAGGTCACCACCCCCCATACCGAGAAATTGCTGAACTCGGCGAGATTGATATTCTTATAACGGGGGTTCTCGGCAATGAGAAAGGCGGAAGAAAAATTTTTATGAAACCGGCGGACCAGCAGTTCACCGTTCAGGATGGCGACGATCACTTTGCCGTTTACCAGTTTTACCGACCGGTCCACGATGAGGATATCGCCGTCAAAGACCCCGGCCTCCTGCATGGCATCGCCCTTCATCCGGAAAAAAAAAGTGGCCGGTTTATTCCGGATCAGTTGCTCGTTCAGGTCGATGCCCCGTTCCATGTAATCGTCGGCCGCCGCGCCAAACCCCGTGGCATTTGCCGTTTTGACCTCTTGCTGGGTGAATTGTTTTGAACCTTTATACGCAGCCCCGTAGAATTCTTCGCCTTCCATAAAATAGTTTTTGTAAAGCTAAATAATTTAGTAAATTAGTGCTAAATAATTGAGGAATTATTTTTTGACAGATCAAAAACCGACAAATGAAAACGATTGTAAACACGATCCCGGGATACAGGGTCTGTGAATATGCACTGGTACTCAATCCGCATGAGGATCTGCGGAACAGGATCACCCGGTTAAAGGAAGAATTTGCAGCGGAATTCGGGACCGGGCCGGTGGTGGGTACCCCCCGGATCTCCCTGGTCCGGTTCAGGCAATATGCCATGATGGAGGAAAAGATCGTGGCCCGTTTGAGGGAACTGGCGATGGGATTCCCGCCATTCCGGGTGGAATTAAAGGACTTTGGCAGTTTCCCCGCTCATACAATATTCATACAGGTCACCAGCAAACTGCCCGTACAGCACCTGGTAAAATCGGTTCGTTCCGCCGCCCAGCGACTAATGAAAATGAACGAAGACAACAAACCGCATTTCATCCTCGAACCACATGTTACGTTTGCTGCCCGGTTAAAACCCGGACAATATGAAAAAGGATGGCTGGCCTTGAGTCATAAACATTTTTCGGGCCGGTTCATCGCCGGCGGGATGACCCTGTTACGGAAAAAAGAAAATGATATAAGGTTTCACGCAGCGGGGCAGTTTGAATTTCTGCACCTGCCGGTGATTACCAGGCAGGGGGAGCTTTTTTAGCGGATATGCAACACCTGGTCACCCGGTTCATTATGACCCGGAGGTTTAATACAGAAACATGAAGAATCACCTGAAACAAGATCCGGTTAAACTTTCTCCCCAAAAGGAGGAAGAAAAAAATGGTCGCTACCTCAACGGCAGGGGTGCGCAGTTCAACACAAAGAACCGGTTCCATAAAAATGAAAACACCCGGGAGCATGTCGAGGGGATCGATGACTGGGAGACATCTGGTCTTCGCACCGTTTACCTCGAGCAACAATCAAAGACCATTGTCAACAAAGTGGAAAGTCCCGATGTCGGGATGGGATACAGCATGAATCCTTATGCGGGCTGCGAACATGGTTGTATCTACTGTTATGCCCGGAATGTGCATGAATACTGGGGCTACAGCGCCGGCCTGGATTTTGAAAGCAGGATCATCGTCAAGAAGAACGCCCCGCAGCTCCTTCGAAAATTCCTGATGCATAAAAATTGGGATGCCACTCCCATCATGCTCAGCGGGAACACCGATTGCTACCAGCCCGCCGAACAGAAATACCGGCTTACCCGCGGTTTGCTGGAAGTGTGCAATGAATTCAACCAGCCCGTGGGTATCCTTACCAAGAATGCATGGATCCTGCGTGACAAGGATGTCCTGCAGGAGATGGCCCGCAAGAAGATCGTTTCAGCCATGGTATCGATCACTTCGTTCAATGAAGACCTGCGGCGGGTGATGGAACCACGGACCACCACCACTGCACAGAAATTGAAGGTCATCCGCGAATTAAGTGAGGCCGGGGTGCGCATGGGGATTATGATGGGGCCGATGATACCCGGGTTGAATGAACATGAAATGCAGCGTATCATGAAAGCAGCGAGGGATCACGGCGCCACGTTCACAGCTTACACATTTATCCGGCTAAACGGGTCCATCAAATTGCTTTTTCATGACTGGTTGTACCGGAATTTCCCCGATCGGGCCGACAAGGTTTGGCACCTGGTCGAGCAAAGTCATAATGGCAAAGTCAATGACAGCCGCTGGGGAATCCGGATGCGGGGGGAAGGGAATATCGCCCAGATCGTGGCCCAGCAATATAAAAAGTATGGAAAACTCTATGGAATGAACGCCGAAGAGTGGAGCCTGGAAAGGAGCCGGTTCCGCAGACCCGGCGAACAGGGGAAGTTATTCTGAGTAGCATTCGCAGTTTCACCGGGAACCCCTCATGTCACCGGAGTGCAGGAGGGGTTTTTGAAACGGGAGAAATTCAAATTACTTATTCGGTCTCGAATTCGAGCAGCACCTTTTCATCCTGCAAAAGTTTCATGGTTTTTCCGCTGATCTGGATCCGGTTCACTTTTTCCAGGTTCTGGAAATAAGCATCCTCGGCCCACTGGGATTCCTGGCAAAACATTTTTGTGGATAGGATCTGGGAAAAGCTAACCTTTCCGCCATCGCGGGAAAAATTGCCACTAAAATTATTACAGCTGCCGTTTCCTCCCGCATGGTTCTTTGCTTCTTCAATCCGGATAAAGGCCTTGGTGTTGACGGTTTTCCAGTCAGCTCCTATTTGAATTTTTTTCAGGATCCATTTGGTTTCGGGGATGGGGCCGCTAAAGTTTTTGCTTTTTTGGGAAGCCGAGCAGGCAAAAAGACCCAGGGAAATGGCGATGACAAAAATGACTGTTCTCATATTTTTTCTTTTTTGTTATAAGATACAGATGCGAACCGGGTGATAAGTGCATAGCTGCTTGGCCGCTAATTTCTGAATATTTTGTTAACCTGCGATGGGTTTTTCACACCTTGATATAAATTTTTTTCTTATCCATCCACCAGCAGATCGCCCACATGAACAGGATCACGCAAAGTGCATATAGAAGGGATCCGTTCTCCGGTCTCCCCGGGGTATGAATAAGCAGTTTTTTATACAGCCAGTTCCAGGGATTCACTCCCTCGCCCAAACGCAACAAGGCAAATCCCTTGGGTAAAAAGGCGCTCAGTGCAAAAACAAAAAGGGCGTTTTTCCCGAACACATCAAAGAACCGGGCGAGTCCGCCCTTGATATTCCGGAATTCAATCATATAAATCATCGTGGCAATGGTGATCATCGCCAGGCCGGTTGTATACACCACGTAAGAACTGGTCCAGATTTTTTTGTTGATCGGGAAAACCATATCCCAGCAAAACCCGGCGACCAGCATCCCCGTGCCTGCCACGAAAAGACCGGTGACCATTTCATGGGTTTTTCCTTTTTTGATGATATAGTCGCCGGCCATATAGCCGAAGATCACCTGCACGATCGCAGGCAGGGTACTGGTCAGTCCCTCGGGATCAAAAAGCATTCCCTCACCCTTGTACATATGGGCCGCACCCAGTACAGCCTTGTCCACGTCGTTGCCAAAATATCCTGTCATGCTGTAGGGGTCTGCCGGATCACCCAGCAGGTAGCACAGCAGCCAGTATACAAGCAGCATTACCATCCCGGCATAAACCGCTTTACGGAGTTTCAGGTAATATATCAGGACGGCCGCAAAAAAGTAACAAAGCGCGATCCGGGGGAGAACTCCCAGGATGCGGATACCTTGCGGATTGCCCTGGTCGTCTGTATATGACCAGGGTTTAAAGACCAGCTCATTTCCCGACCATTTGAAAAAGGGCCACCAGGCCAGGAAAAGCCCGATAGCAAATATGAGCAGACTCCGCCTGATTACTTTTCTCCAGAATATCGCATCACCACCCGATTCCAGCCGGGGCATCACAAAAGCCAGGGCGTTGCCTACCGCGAATAAAAAGAATGGAAACACCAGGTCCGTTGGCGTAAGACCATGCCAGGGCGCATGTTCCAGTGGATCATAGATATGCGACCAGGTACCGGGATTGTTCACCAGTATCATCAGGCAAACCGTGGCACCGCGGAATACATCGAGGGAGTAAAATCTTTCTTTCAAAAAGCAGTTGTTTTAATAAATGTAACGAATTTGATGATTGACAGGAAAACTCAAAGAACAAATGATTCCTGCCACCGCCTGTATTGGAAATTGGAATTTCACTGGATATTGCGTCTTGTATTTTGTGTCTTGTATCTTCACCCTAACTTTATCCTGATGGAAGACTCCCGCATATTTATACACCCCACTGCCGTCATCGACGAGGGAGCCCAGATCGGTGCAGGAACCCGGATCTGGCATTTCTGTCATCTGATGTCCCAAAGTAAAGTGGGGGAAAACTGCATTCTCGGGCAAAATGTATTTATCGACAATAAGGCAGTGGTTGGAAACCGGGTCAAGATCCAGAACAATGTGTCGGTTTACAATGGGGTGGTGGTGGAGGATGATGTCTTTTTGGGTCCGTCAGTAGTTTTTACCAATGTGATCAATCCCCGGAGTTTTATTGAAAGAAAATCGGAATTCAAACCTACACAGGTTAAAAAAGGTGCCAGCATCGGGGCAAATGCCACTATATTATGCGGTGTGGAGATCGGTACCTATGCCATGGTCGGTGCAGGTTCGGTTGTAACCGGGCATGTGCCTGATTATGCGCTTGTTAGGGGGAATCCGGCCCGCCAGTCCGGCTGGGTTAGCCGGGCGGGGCATACCTTGAAATTCAATGAGAAAGGGCAGGCTTCCTGCCCGGAAACGGGAGAAATGTATAATATAGCCGGGAATCGTATTTCCCCGCATAAATAGTTATCAACTTATGGGAATAATTCACTCATAATTAGCGTATTTTATCTTACTTCCACTCACAGTCTTCACTTATATTTGCTTCCAAATCATAAGATTACCGGGCGTAAAATTTCGGTGAATAAATTATTGATTGATAATCAGTCATTTATGACTTGTTCATGGGACTGACCTGGCGAAGCCCTGCGATGAAAAATTCAAATCATGTAAAAAAATGGCTGGCTATTTATACCCGGCCACGCTGGGAGAAAAAGGTTAACCAACTTCTTACGGAGAAAGGAGTGGAGAGTTATTGCCCCCTGAACAAGGTCCGCAGAAAATGGAGCGACAGGATCAAGATCGTGGAGGAGCCCCTGTTTAAATCATATGTGTTTGTTCGGATAAGCGAGCAGGAAAGATCCGCGGTACGACTCACGAACGGCGCCATCAATTTCGTTTACTGGAACGGGAAGCCCGCGGTTATCAGGGAAAAAGAGATTGTAGCCATCCGGAAATTTCTGGATGAATATGAAAATGTAGAGGCCCGGCCGGCCGAACTGAAAATGAACGAGCGGGTGCGTGTAACCTCCGGCACACTGATGGACCACGAAGGCGAAGTGTTGGATCTCCGGCATAAAGTGGCCAAAGTGGCGATCGACAGCCTGGGGTATATTTTAATCGCCTATATTGACCGAACTAAATTAACTTCGGCACAGTCAAATAAAAGCCAACCCTGACCGGATCGCCTCCGAAAAACCCAAACCTGAATTAAAGTCCTCTCAATGAAATTCAGCCGATTCATTTTCCTGCTTGTTTTTCCCCTGTACTTCATCTCCTGCAAGCCTCAACAAAAATTAGTCAATTACCTGGAATATGTGAATGATTCTACAGGCAAAGGAGAAGTAAAATACCCGGAACTGGTCATCCAGAAAAGTGACAGGCTTTCCATCCAGATCTACAGCCTCAGCACCAAACCCGAGGTATCCGATGCTATTTATAACCAGCCCGCGGCTGCAGGAGCCGGAAATACAGCTGCAGGATATCTCGTGGATAACAACGGCAATATCATTCATCACCGGCTGGGTGTGATCCATGCCGAAGGGCTTACCCGCCATCAGTTGGCGGATGAGATAAAAAAACGGCTCACAGTTCCCGTGGAATTACTAAAAGATCCTACGGTGGTCGTTCAACTGGAGAATTTCAAGGTGATGGTTTTGGGACAGGTCGAAAAACAGGGGCCTATACCGGTTGCCGGAGAAAAAATGAATATTCTCGAAGCAATAGCCATGGCGGGGGGGATTGATGACTATGGGAAAAAAACCAAGGTAAAAGTTGTTCGCGAACAAAATGGAAAGAGAGAGACAGGATATATTGACCTCGCATCGAAGGATATATTCCAATCACCATATTATTACCTGGCTCAAAACGATTTGATCGTGGTTGAAGGGTCGAATCAAAAATATAAGGACCAGGAACAGATGAGGTCAATGCAAAAGATCTCTTTTGCTTTTTCTTTTGTTACCATTATTGCAACGCTGACAAGCATTTTCATCCGGAACTAAGGATCCGGGTATACAAAGCGCGACCATGCAAGAAACCCCACAAAATAACAACTTACAGAAAAGTGAACTCTGGAGCCTGAGTTTGCGGGATCTCTTTTACAAATACGTCCGATTCCTGCCCTGGTTCGTATTATCCGTTGCCCTGGCGCTCCTGGGCGCCTATGCATATCTCCGCTATGCCACGCCTATTTACAGCACTTTCGGAACCCTTGTTATCAAAACAGAACAGCAGGGTGGAAAGGGAAGTGATAAATATGATGATATCTTCAGCGGAGGCAAGATCCAGAATATTCAGAGCGAGATCGAAGTGCTCAAATCCAAGGGTTTGATGACAAGAGTTGTACAGAAAAAAAGCCTGCAGTACGGCTACTATGTTAAGGGTAAGATCAAAACGGCGAATATCTACGGGGTTTGTCCCTTTTACATCGAGGCAGTGAATATGAAGGATTCAGCCTATGGGTTTTCACTCAAACTCAAGTTCGGAGCGGGAGATAAATTCCAGGTGGAGGAAGATAAAACGCTTTATACTTTCGGACAAACGTTCA
>JBMSNP010000100.1:0-7115 GCA_049421765.1 Chitinophagaceae bacterium | reverse complement strand
GGCGGCGGCGATTTCCTTAAAGCTCATATCGGCATAATGACGGAGAATGATCACTTCGCGCTGGTCTTCAGGCAGCCGCTGGAGCATATCCCGAACCCGGTCGTGGCTCTGGCGCCGGATCATGCCGGATTCGGCATTGTCATCCGAGAAATTGAGTACGTCAAAAATATCTTTATCCTCGCTGTTGCGGATCGTGGGGGAACGTTTCACTTTCCGGAAATGGTCCACGCAAAGGTTGTGGGCGATCCGCATGGCCCAGGGCAGGAATTTACCTTCCTCGGTATAGCGGCCTCCACGCATGGTATCAATAATGCGAATGAAAACATCCTGGAAAATGTCCTCGGCGAGGTATTTGTCCTTCACCAGGAACAGGATTGAAGTATAGAGTTTATCCTTGTGCCTCAATACGAGGGCTTCCAGGGCATCGATCTCACCGTCCTGGAACAGGTGGATTAGTTCGTGATCGGTTTTTTTTACAAAAGCTTTCATAACTCCTACAGGTTTAGGTTGCTCTGTCAAGGCATGGCCATAACAGATGGTTCAATGGATATTGGTCAGTCAGTAAAAAACAGTAAAAAGTAAACGTGTAGTAGTCAGGCTATAGGCGGGATGTGTTTTAAGTTTTTCATGTGTTTTGGATATTGGAGTTTAAAAATAGAATATTCTGTGAAAAATCCAAACAATTGTAACCCCCTGGTGTAACTTTATTTGCCAAAGAAATGTTAATGATATCGTCTGAAACCGTAGCCTGACAAGGGGTTACATTTGCCTGACTTAAAATGGAACCCATCATAAAAGAGAAAAACCCCGCCCCGCGGAAGACCGTAATTTCCGCAGAAAATATCCTGATCCGGGGCGCCCGGGTGCATAATCTGAAGAATGTGGATGTGGAAATACCCCGGAACCGGCTGATCGTGGTCACCGGTGTGTCCGGGTCGGGTAAATCTTCCCTGACCATCGACACGCTCTACGCAGAAGGGCAGCGCCGTTATGCGGAAAGCCTCAGTGCCTATGCCCGCCAGTTCCTGAACCGGATGAACAAACCGGATGTAGACTATATCAAGGGGCTTTGCCCGGCCATAGCCATTGAGCAGAAAGTGATCACACGCACTCCCCGGAGTACAGTGGGGAGCATGACTGAGATTTATGATTATCTCCGGCTCCTTTACGCAAGGATCGGCCGGACTTTTTCCCCTGTTTCGGGAAAGCAGGTAAAAAAGGATGATGTAAAGGATGTCCTGGAGGCAATTAAGCAACTTGAGAATGGCGACCGTGTTTTTATTCTGGCCCGTTTTAAGCTTCATGCAAACCGGGAAATCCGTGAGGAATTGAATATTCTGATACAGAAAGGATTTTCAAGGGTTTATAGCCAGGAGTCAGAATTTCGGAGTTCAGAGTCTGGTAGCGATAGGCGGGAGGAGGGTGAGGTTTATAGAATCGAGGAGTTACTTGAGTTGGATGAAAAAAAATTAAAGGCTAAAAAGATCTCCCATATCCTGATCGACAGGATCGTGGTCAGGGAATTTGATGAAGATGATATTCACCGGCTGGCAGATTCCGTGGGTACGGCTTTTTATGAAGGGGAGGGAGATGTTTATCTGAAGATTTCTACAGGCGAAAATGGATTGACAACAAACTCCAAGCTACAAGCTCCAAGATCCAAACAAAAATCAAATCCCAAATCCCGGATAAAATCCCCGGATCTCCTCCATTTCAACAACCGCTTTGATTTGGATGGAATGACATTCGAAGAACCGCAGCCCAACCTGTTCTCATTCAACAACCCGTTTGGGGCATGTCCTACCTGTGAAGGGTTTTCCCAGGTGCTTGGGATCGATGCTGACCTGGTGATTCCCGACCGGAGGCTGAGCGTATATGACGGGGCAGTGGCACCCTGGAAGGGGGAGAAACTGGACTGGTGGCGTCAGAATTTCATCAAGGGCGCCAAGAAATTCAATTTTCCGGTACATAAACCCGTTGCTGATCTCACTGAAAAGCAAAATAACCAGCTGTGGGAAGGCAGTGACGGCGTTTACGGGATCAACGATTTTTTCAAGGATGTCGAATCCCAGTTGTACAAGGTGCAATACCGCGTACTGCTGAGCCGGTACAGGGGGCGAACCGAATGTCCCGATTGTAACGGGTTCCGGTTACGCAAAGAAGCACTTTTTGTAAAAGTGGGCGGGCGGCATATCGGGGAGCTCAGCGCCATGCCGGTTAGAGAGCTGAAAAAATGGTTCGATGCACTCGATGGCAAGTTGAGCGAATATGAGAAATCGGTTGGAAAGAGGATTCTCCTGGAGTTGCATAACCGCCTCGATGTGCTGATAAAAGTAGGGTTGGGATATCTCACCCTGAGCCGGCTGGCCAACAGCCTCAGCGGAGGCGAAAGCCAGCGGATCCAGCTGACCCGTAGCCTGGGCAGCAATTTAAGCAACTCACTCTATATCCTCGACGAACCCTCGATCGGGCTTCATTCCCGTGATACGGCCAACCTGATCAAGGTGCTAAAAGAACTGCGTGACCTGGAAAATACGGTAGTGGTGGTGGAACATGACGAGATGATGATGCGGGAAGCGGATCATATCATTGACATGGGACCGCTGGCCTCACACCTGGGCGGTGAAGTGGTGGCTGAGGGGGATTATGATGCCATCGTATCAAACCCGGTGAGCCTGACCGGTAAATATCTCAATCATGAGCTCCGGATCGACCCTCCCAAGACCGTACGGAAGTGGAACCGGTCCATCAAAGTGGAAGGCGCCCGACAGCATAACCTGAAAAACATAACGGTTGAATTTCCCCTGAATGTACTTTGTGTGGTGAGCGGGGTCAGTGGAAGCGGCAAGACCACCCTGGTAAAGCAGATCCTGTACCCGGCCCTGCAAAAGATCAAGGGCGAATTCGGGGAGAAAATCGGTATGCATAAGCAGGTAACGGGTGATATTGACAGTATTGCCCAGATCGAGATGGTGGATCAGAACCCGATCGGGAAATCCTCCCGCAGCAATCCGGTAACCTATATCAAGGCCTACGATGAGATCCGGGAACTTTTTGCCCGTCAGCCGCTCAGCAAGATGAGAGGCTTTCAGCCCAAGCATTTTTCGTTCAATGTGGATGGTGGCCGGTGCGATACCTGTAAAGGGGAGGGGGAGCAGGTGGTGGAGATGCAGTTCCTGGCCGATGTGCACCTGGTTTGCGAGTCCTGCGGGGGGAAGCGGTTTAAAGAGGAAATATTGGAGGTTAAGGTTAAGGATAAGAGCATTTTTGATGTATTGGAACTGAGTGTGGACGAGGCTATCGGTTTTTTCACGGAGGAAAGAGGACTCGCCAGGGCCCTGCAACCATTAAGTGATGTAGGTTTAGGATATGTGAAACTGGGTCAGTCTTCTTCCACTTTATCCGGCGGGGAAGCCCAGCGGGTCAAGCTCGCTTCCTTCCTGGGTAAGGGCCGGGCAGGCAATAAGATCCTTTTCATTTTTGATGAACCGACCACAGGGTTACATTTTCATGATATCCGGAAACTACTGGATTCCTTTAACGCCTTAATTGAGCAGGGGCATTCGATCCTGGTGATTGAACATAACATGGATGTGATCCGCTCGGCCGACTGGGTCATCGACCTTGGGCCGGAGGCAGGGGATATGGGCGGGGAACTTGTTTATGCAGGTACACCTTCAGGATTAAAACAGGAAAAAAGAAGTTTTACCGGGAAATACTTAGCCTGAGTATTGAATACTTGCGATAAATCCGGACCCTGAAATAATACCGTAGTTATCGCATATAATTAATCCATATGTACCCGCTGGAAGATGATCCACCGAGATATCCGGGAATGAATTTGGTGCCTTGATTTTTTCTGCAAAAAACATTTTCCACCAAAACTGAAAGTTTTAAAGGACAGTGCTGCGGCATTTAGGGGGATCAAGAATTTTGCCAGGCAATACGCGTTCTTGAAAGATTGCATTTAACGCTATTTTGTTCCCGATACTACGAGGATAGATAATCCTGAATTGCCCTGTTCTTGCTTTAATTGAAGATTATTAGCAGAAAATACTGTTGAGGTTGAATCTTATCTTATTTTTTCCAATGACTTAATCAGTTTCTCATCTTTCCGGATATTTCGGAATGCCAGGTAGTAACTGACCAGTACCAGGAAGGGGAGAACGGAATAAAGTGCGAGCGTACTCCGGGTCATGTCTTTGAGCCTGAGAATATAAAGTACGATGATCCCCGCGGCCAGGAGAAGACCCAGCAGACAGAGTTTGATCTGGAGTTTCCGGTCTTTGTACAGGAATATTATTCCGGCAGAAAGCAGGATCGAGCATCCGGTCAGGATCATCAACAGGAAAGTACTGTCGGCCTGGAGCACCATCTCCGTTTCTACACCTTTTACCATGATCTTACCCGTCGCAAAAGGAAGTGTGAAACTCAGGATCGCTGCTGCGGTGGCCAGGATCAGCCAGAGTGTCTGTTGTCGCTGGAGCATATCGAAGTTTTTTTAGCCAAGTTCTGGATAAAGTGGAAACTGGTTCATAAAGGAGTTCACTTCCTCCTTTACGGACCGGATCCGCGTTTCATTATCCGGGTCGCACAATACCCGGTCGATTAATTCAACCACGGTTTCCATATGTTCTTCGCGCATCCCCCTGGTTGTAACGGCGGGTACACCCACCCGGATACCTGAAGTTACAAAAGGGGATTTATCGTCGAACGGAACGGCGTTTTTATTCAGCGTGATATGGGCTTTGTCGAGTGTTTCCTGGGCTTTTTTCCCTGTGATATTCTTGTTTCGAAGATCGATCAGCATCAGGTGGTTGTCGGTGCCTCCGCTGATCAGGTGGTAATCCCTTTTAACAAAAGCGGCTGCCATTGCCTGGGCATTGGCAATGATCTGTTTTCCATAAAAGGTGAAATCATCCTGTAATATTTCGCCAAAGGCCACTGCCTTCGCGGCGATCACATGCTCGAGCGGGCCACCCTGCGAACCGGGGAAAACAGCGAGATCGAGCAGGTTACTCATCATTCGTGTCTTGCCTTTCGGATCAGTGATTCCCCAGGGGTTTTCAAAATCATGCCGCAGCATGATGATACCGCCGCGTGGCCCACGCAGGGTCTTGTGTGTGGTGGAACTTACGATATGGCAATGATCAAACGGATCATTCAGCAAATTCTTTGCGATAAGACCGGCCGGGTGTGCGATGTCGGCAAAAACAACCGCGCCAATTTCATCGGCAACGGCCCGGATACGTTTGTAATCCCAGTCGCGGCTATAGGCAGAAGCACCGCAGATGATCATCTTGGGTTTTTCTGCACGGGCCTTAGCCTCCAGCTGGTCATAGTCCACGATCCCGTCTTTGGTAACGCCGTAATGCAGGGCATGGTAGGTCTTGCCGCTGAAATTGGCCGGGCTGCCATGAGTCAGGTGGCCCCCCATGCTCAGGTCAAGCCCGAGGAATTTTTCGCCCGGTTTCATCACTGCCAGGAATACGGCCGCGTTGGCAGAAGCGCCGCTATGAGGTTGTACATTGGCCCAGCTGCAATTGAAAACCTGTTTGAGGCGGTCGATGGCCAGGTTCTCGATTTCGTCGACCACTTCACATCCGCCATAATACCTTTTTCCAGGATACCCTTCCGCGTATTTATTGGTGGGAACAGTGCCCATGGCCTGCATGACCTGGAGGGAAGTGAAATTTTCCGAAGCGATCAGTTCAATGCCTTGGCGTTGGCGTTCCAGTTCTTTTTTAATAAGGTCGAATACCAGGGAGTCTTTTTGCATGGCGCAAATTTACGGGAGCGGAGGCAATCTGTGTAGCAAACCCTTCAGGTTCTGTTTATTTCAAAAGTCTTACATTCGTTGGCTTTTGCCTCCCGGCCAGGGTTAGAAACCGGGTGGTTCCCGGGAACCGGAGCAGGTCCGGCCCGGCTCTTTTTACCGGTCCTCTGCAGGACTTTAAAAATTACGCCGCTTGAGGCGGCTAAAAGGCAATGAAGGCAATCATACCAGTTGCCGGGGCAGGGACGAAACTGCGCCCGCACAGTTATACGCAACCCAAGGCTTTGATCCCGCTGGCCGGCAAAACGGTACTCAGCATCATCATCGACCAGCTCCGGGATGCTGGGGTTTCTGAATTTATTTTTATTGTAGGGTACCTTGGGGAAAAGATCCAGGATTATGTAAAAAGCAAATACCCCGACCTGAAGGTTCATTATGTACGGCAGATGGACCGCCAGGGAGTGGGTCATGCAATCAAGCTTACCAAAACAATCGTTGGAGAAGAGGAAGTCATCGTGGTGCTTGGCGATACCATCTGTGAATATGATGTAAAGACGGTCGTAAACAGTCCCGATTCAATGATCGGTTTGCGCAAAGTGGATGATCCTCGCGAATTCGGGGTGGCGGATGTGGATGATGAGGGAAACATCACCCATGTGGTCGAAAAGCCCCAGATCCCCCGGTCCAACCTGGCCATGGTTGGTATCTATAAGATCAGGGAAACGGAGCAGATGTTCCAGTGCCTGGAAAGCAATATCCGGCAGGGTTTGCGAACTCACGGGGAATATAGTCTCACCGATGCGCTTGATTGTATGATCAAACTGGGATGCCGGTTTAAATCATTTAAGGTGGAAAACTGGTTCGACTGCGGCCGGAAAGAGACCCTCCTGGAGTCGAATGCGACCCTGCTTAAAAAATTTGCTCCGCAAACCGACACCGCTCAATTCGAGAATACGGTCATCATACCCCCTGTGAGCATCGGGGAAGGTTGTCATATCCGCAATTCCATCATCGGCCCCAATGTGGCCATCGGGGATAACAGCACCATTGACTATTCTATCATAAAAAACTCCATCATCGGGTCCTTCTCTGATCTGTTTGACATTGTCCTCAACGAGTCAGTCATCGGCAGCGATTCTCATCTCCGAGGAGAAAGCCGGTCACTGAATATCGGGGATAATACGAGTATCGATTTGGGGTAAGTGTTGCTAAGAACCAGGTACCAAGATCCAAGAGACAAATAAATTTCAAACACCAAAATCCAAACTTCAAACCTGGCTGCCATTGGGAAGCGAGAATGGAGCATGGTTATTGGAACTTGGGATTTTTTTGGATCTTG
>JBMSNP010000099.1:0-7367 GCA_049421765.1 Chitinophagaceae bacterium | reverse complement strand
GGGTGCTGGAATTTTTTGACGGGAATGATAAACTGGTCACGGAAAAAGGTACGATCACAGTAATTCGCTGACCTCCGGATCTGCCTGCCTGTAATTTTTTAAAACGGTAAATTCCGTTTTATCCTTAAATAATTTTATGGCCGTCTGCTTTAGCGGGTCAGGGCTTTGAAAATATCTTCCAGCTTCCGACCGGAACTTTGCAGGGAAACGATATTCAGATTCCGGTCGATCGCCAGTTGCAGGATCCCTTTTTTAACTTGCTCCGAATCGGAACATTGTACCCGGTAACCTGCTCCCGCAGCCTGTTCCACTGCTGTTACGCCCGGTAAGCTCCGAAGCCAGTCGGCCGACACGGATTCTTTGAAGACCACTTCCACGTATTGGTTCTTGGCACGGGTTAGTTGCAGGTTGCTTAATCGGTCATCTGCCACTATCACGCCCTTGTTGATGATGATCACCCGGTCACAGATCGCTTCCACTTCCTGGAGAATATGTGAAGAGAACAGCACGGTCTTGTTTTTTCCCTGTTGTTTGATCACCTCCCTGATTTCAACGATCTGGTTGGGGTCCAGGCCAGTGGTTGGTTCGTCAAGGATCAGCACCTCCGGATCATGGATCAGGGCGGCTGCAAGCCCCACACGTTGCTTATATCCTTTGGAAAGCTGACCGATTTTTTTACCTGATTCCGTGGTCAGCCCAACGGTTGTGATGACGGAATCTATCCGGGATGAGGGGTTTTCCACCTGATGCACTGATGCGATGAAAGAAAGATATTCCTTCACATACATATCATAATAAAGCGCGTTCAGTTCCGGAAGATAGCCGATCTTTTTCTTGGTTTCCATCGGGTCTGTGGCTACACTGACACCGCATACAAAAGCTTCGCCCCCGGTTTGTTGCAAGTATCCGGTGATGATCTTCATGGTGGTTGATTTCCCCGCCCCGTTGGGACCCAGGAATCCGACGATCTCTCCCTGGTTGACCCGGAACGATATATCATTGACGGCTTTTTGTTCTCCGTATTGCTTGAGGAGGTTTTTGACTTCAATCGACATGATACAAACCTACAGGAAATTGGGAAAATCATCCGTGGGGAAGCTGTTGAGTGTATTTCAGTATTTTTACCCCCATGGTTACGGTAGTTGTTTTGATTTTTATCGTTGGTTACGCTGCTATCACGTTGGAGCATCCGCTCAACATCAATAAAGCCGCCTCAGCCCTGATCACTGGTGTGTTGTGTTGGACCATAGTGGCTCTATTTCCCGGCGGGGACGTTTCGCCGGGTCACCTGGTAGGCGAATACCTGGGGGAGGTTGCGGGAATCCTTTTTTTTCTAATGGGAGCCATGACCATCGTGGAACTGATCGACGCGCATGACGGGTTTGAAGTGATCATCAGCCGGATCTCGGTGACCAGCAAGAGAAAACTGGTTTGGATCCTCGGTTTTGTCACTTTTTTCCTGTCAGCTGTTCTGGATAACCTGACCACAACGATCGTGATTGTTTCCTTACTGCGTATCCTTTTTCCCGAGCGAAAAGACCGGCTTCTTTTTGCGGGTCTTACCATCATTGCGGCAAATGCCGGGGGAGCCTGGAGCCCGATCGGGGATGTCACCACCACCATGCTCTGGATCGGAAACCAGATAACAGCAGGCAGCATCATCATTCAGACCTTTATTCCAAGCCTGGTCTGTTTTATCATTCCTGCGTATATCATCAGCAGGCAGGTTTCAGGAAAGGCTGAACGGTTTCGGGTAAAGGAAGAGGAAAGTACGCTGACTTCCACACCGCGCGAAAGAAAGCTGGTTTTCTGGGTCGGTGTGTGCAGCCTGTTATTTGTTCCGGTATTTAAGACCGTTACCCACCTCCCTCCGTACATGGGGATCCTTCTGGCATTGGGAGTAATGTGGGTGGTAACGGAGATGATTCACAGCGATAAAGACGAAGCTGAAAAGGGCGTTTTTTCCGTCAACCATGCACTGCGGAAGATAGATACACCCAGTATTCTTTTTTTCCTGGGGATCCTGCTCGCCATTGCTGCGCTTCAGGTTACTGGGGTGCTGACCGACCTCGCCATCTCCATGGACAAGTCGATAGGGGATATAAGTATTATAACTATTTTGATCGGTTTGATGTCATCCATTGTTGATAATGTGCCCCTGGTAGCTGCCGCGCAGGGCATGTACGGACTTGAGCAATATCCCACGGGTCATTTCTTCTGGGAATTCCTGGCTTATTGTGCGGGAACTGGAGGAAGCTGCCTGGTGATCGGCTCTGCAGCAGGGGTTGCTGCGATGGGGATTGAAAAGATTGAATTCTTCTGGTACCTCAAAAAGATCGGGTGGATGGCGCTGATCGGTTATCTGGCCGGTGCCGGGGTATTCCTTATACAGTATATTCTGTTAGGCTGATATGGAAGATTGTTTCTTGCCGAAAAGTTTCTTCAAAGAAAATAAAGGCGCTCCCCTGTGCTCGGATTTTTTTTATTTCCTGAGATCCATAAACGGTCAATAATTTAAGCAGCTCAGTCGGATACAGCGGTACGTTTGAACTTAAGCAGGGTGGATTAAGCAGATTGCCGGCTCCCCGTGTCACTCCTGGTGAATGTGTCCTCATTCTTTGACATCTATCAAATAATGATTATTTAAATCGTTGATATACAGCATTTTTATAGTAAGACAGATCCCTCAGACCCTGGATTTATGCTTTTTTGTTGAGGGTAATTATGAGGTTAATCAACCAATTTATTTGGTTTGGAGGGGAGGTGCTAAATCCTTAATTTGCAACACTCTTTATGCAAAAAAGGACCGGTTCATATACATTTTTTAATAAGGTTTCAGCCGTCAATCTTATTCTTACGATAGTTTGGCTTACGGTTAACGCGCCTTTTGTGTTATCTGTCCGGCAGCAACTCGCGAAGATGACAATGCATTCAGCGGCAAACAACCGGCCCTTATTATGCGAGGATGATTTAGCTAATCCCTTGGGTAATTCAACAGAGGAAAAAGCACCTTCATCTTCCTCTTTTTCTGAAGAATATTTGCATGATTATCATGCTCAGACTCATTATATGACACTGTCGTTGCGATATAACGCCTGTGAAAACACCGGTATTTATACTGCTTTTCACGGAGAACTCCATGTGCCACCCCCCAATAGCACTATCTAGTATTGATACCTGTTGTGATTGGCTTGTAGCTGCCTTTTTTGTGCAAAAATTTTAGTATTCACCTGCACAATTATTGTAATACATATAAATAAATTTATGAGAAAACATTCAAAAGAGTTTTTAGAAAATCTGACTCCTTACCAGGGCTATGAAATTCTGGTGGAGGGGAATCAAAGGTTCGTTGCAAATCTTAATTCGGATCATGATCATCTCGAAATGATCAACGAAACGCGCGAGGGCCAGTTTCCGTTTGCGGTTATTCTGAGCTGCATGGATTCCAGGACCTCCGTTGAACTGATCTTTGATCAGGGACTGGGAGATTTGTTCAGTATCCGTGTAGCCGGGAATATAGTTAATGGCGATATTCTGGGCAGCATTGAATACGCGGTTAAATATGTTGGATCGAAGGTTTTAATGGTTCTAGGACATACCGAGTGCGGGGCAATCAAGAGTGCCAAGCAGGGAGTCACTGACGGCCATATCACAAACCTGTTGAGTCGAATAAAGCCCTCCATCAGCAAGGCCATGCTGGGGGATTCTTCGGGTCATCTCTTCCAGGACGAGGTGGCATATTCAAACGTGGAGAACAGCCTGGAGGAAATCCTAAACGGAAGTGAGATTGTTAAGGCCATGTTCAAAAAAGGAGAGATCGGTATTGTCGGAGGCGTTTACAATGTGGAAAATGGGCAGGTCGACTTTTTCAAGAACCTGACCCGTAAGAAAAGAAGTGAAAATAAAACAGCCAAGGACGTAAAGCAATAAACAACTGAATCCATGAAGTTACAAACGAAATATGTTAAGGCGGACCTCTTATCGGGGATGGTGGTTTTTCTGGTTGCCCTTCCTCTTTGCCTTGGAATCGCTGTGGCCAGTGGAGCGCCTCCATTTGCGGGAATTATTACAGGAATCATCGGAGGTATCATTGTTGGGTATCTGAGCAGTTCTCATGTAAGCGTTTCTGGTCCAGCTGCCGGTCTCATCGCGATTGTTCTGGCAGCTATTACCGATTTGGGTTATGAAGCCTTCCTGGTGGCCGTAATCCTGGCCGGGGTTTTTCAGCTTGCGCTGGGGTTAGCAAAAGCGGGAACTATTTCCAGTTATTTTCCGTCCAGTGTGATCGATGGGATGCTGACCGCAATAGGAATTATCATCATCAAGAAAGAACTCCCGCATGCCATTGGATATGATAAGGAGCATGAGGGTGATTTTTTTTCTTATGACCTGATGGACAAAGCCGATGCTGGTTTTTTCGGGGAGATTATTCATTCTCTCAATTATGCCCATCTCGGGGCAATCATTGTAACCGTTGTATCCATAGGGATCCTCATTGCGTATAATAAGATACCGGTTCTTAGGAAGATAAAGGTAATTCCGGGGGCCCTGGTAGCCGTTATGGCGGGCATTTTGCTGAATGAGGGGTTTAAGGTGATGGACCCTTCTTTGGTCATTTCCGGCGAACACCTGGTAAAATTGCCCACAGCGTCATCATTGAACGAGTTTTTCGGGCAGTTCACCTCACCGGATTTTTCGGGATTTGCCAATCCGGATGTTTGGGTCATTGGCGTAACCATTGCTGCAGTTGCAAGTATTGAAACGCTTCTTTGCCTTGAAGCGGGGGATAAAATGGATCCCAGTAAACGTTTTTCAAGTGCGAATACGGAATTAAGGGCACAGGGAATCGGTAATATGCTGTCCGGGGTACTGGGGGGATTGCCAATGACATCGGTGATTGTTCGGACAACTGCAAACGTGAATTCCGGGGCAAAAACAAAGTTGTCGGCGATTTTTCATGGAATTTTCCTGCTGATAGCCGTTATTGCCATTCCCAGATTGCTCAACCTGTTACCTATGGCTTCTTTGGCCGCAATCTTGATTATGATCGGGTTAAAACTTGCCAATCCCAAAGTCTTCATACATATGTGGAAAGCGGGTAAATATCAGTTCATTCCCTTTTTGGTAACCGTGTTTGCCGTAGTGTTAACAGATCTTCTGAAGGGGGTGGGGATTGGATTAATGGTAAGCGTTTTCTTTATCCTCAGGGGCAACATGAAACTGGCTTATTTCTTCAGGAAGGAGAATCATCACGAAGGGGAAACCATTCATATTGATTTGGCACAGGAGGTGTCCTTTTTGAATAAGGCGGCTGTCAAGCAAACCCTGGCACACTTGCCAGAAAAAAGCAGGGTGGTGATCAATGCTGAGCATACCGTATACATCGATTATGATATATTGGCTTTAATCCGTGATTTTCAAAATTCAGGATCAAAGGACAAGGAGATTGAGGTTATCCTGAAAAACTTTAAGCCGGCCTATAAAATGAAGGATTCGGTGCATGTGCATTCTGAAAAGGATTCCCTACCCGACGCGAATGGATAAGAAAAATAACAGCGGGGGAGTTTCCCCGGATAATGGCCGTGGCATGGAAGGCAAGTCTCATCCGATTTTTGACGAGGAGCATGTGCTTCATGAATTGAAGCATTACCTTCCTTCTCAACAGGCATTAAAGGATTTTATTCATCATAATACCCTTCATGCCTTTCAGCATTTCAAATTTTATGAGGCCATATTTCGGGCTTCCCGGATTTTCGGGTTCCAGGTACATTTGCAACTTGAGGAGTACAGGGAACTTTGCCATTCCGGCCGGATTAGGAAGGATATTGTAAGAATGGTGATAGCCCGAAAAAGGGGTGATGATGCTGTAAATGAATGGGAAAAGCGGATGCTCCGGCAGGAATATGATACGGTAAATCATCCCCGGATCGGACAGTTGAGGGCCTTTTGGAAGCAATCCTATTCCCTGGATCTTGATAACAGGGTTCATCCGCTGCTTTTTCGTATTCTGTGCGCATTTCTTGACCAGGGAATTGCCGTGGAAGAATATCCGGTAAATCATTTGTCATTCGTGGAAAGTCTGCGGGTGATGGAACGACAAAGTATCAGCAGTTTTTTCAGGACGAAAGAGGTCCGGCGGATGTTTCAATCGGGAGACTACACCATTACGGGTTTGTTGACCAGGATCGTCGGAAGGGATGAGTACTTTGAGCAGTACCTGTTTGACCAGCAGTTTGCGCACCACGGCTGGAGCGGATTCGTGTCGGCTGTAGAGGATAATCCCCATACATTATTAGACCGGAAGTTGATCAGCTTGAAGGAGCTTGTTGAATTTGAGCTCCTTTTGGAACTGGATGTGCTGAATGCAACACTTGGACAAAGCTGGCAGCCGCTTGCCATTCATGTGACGGTGTCCCCGGCTGACTTATTTGCTGAAGTGCCTGTCAATGAGTTTCAGGAAGTGATTGAACTCTGGCAGGATGCCTTTGAATGGAGTTATTATGATTCGGTATTAAAGGGATTAGAACTGGCTAATACGCAGGTGGTCGAGAAACAATACGGCCTTACGACAAATGATTCAGGTGAGAAGGATTTCCAGGCGATCTTTTGCATTGATGAGCGCGAAGATTCCATTCGAAGGCATATTGAGGCTATCAACAGGAATTGTGAGACCTTTGGCGCGCCCGGTTTTTTCGGGGTCGAGTTTTATTTCCAGCAGAAAGGCAGTAAGTTTTATGATAAGCTGTGCCCTGCCCCGGTTACCCCAAAATACCTGATTAAGGAAATCGAAGCTCGTTCGACTCACAAGGGAGAGCCATTGTATTCCAAATTAACTCATCATGTTTTATCAGGCTTTTTTCTAAGTATGACATACGGTTTTTGGGCGCTTGCCAAAAAGGCTCAAATGCTTTTTCGTCCACGTATGAGTCCGGCGATCAGCAATGCCTATGGTCATATGACGAAGAATTCCGTACTCACGATAGAGAACATCCGGCTCACTGACAGGGAAAATGATCTGCAAATCGGATATACGACCGATGAAATGGCTACCCGGGCTGAAGGATTTCTCAGGGGTATAGGACTTGTGGGGAATTTTGCACCGGTCGTTTATTTTGTGGCGCATGGGAGCAGCAGCGCGAACAACCCCCATCATGGAGCGCATGATTGCGGTGCATGCAGCGGCCGGCCGGGTGCGACCAATGCTCGGATTATGGCCTTTATCCTGAATCACAGGAAAGTAAGGGAGATCCTGGCAACAAAGGGCATAAAAATACCGGATCAGACCCAGTTTGTCGGCAGCATGCATGATACCGCGGCGGATGTGATGGGGTACTACGACGAGGAGATCCTCAAACCGGAGAATGCTG
>JBMSNP010000098.1:0-7411 GCA_049421765.1 Chitinophagaceae bacterium | reverse complement strand
TCGCCGACCATATCAACGAACTGGATTTTGCGGAGAACAATATCGCTGTTGCCGAACTGAAGGGTAAGAAGATCTGCATTGCCCGTTTTAAGGAATCGGTTTTTGCCTTTGCTTACAAATGCCCGCATGCCGGAGGGATCCTGGCCGGGGGATATATTGATGCGGTCGGGCATGTCGTTTGCCCGTTACACCGGTATAAGTTTGACATGTCGAACGGGCGGAATGTGACCGGGGAGGGTTATTACCTCAAGCATTGGCCGGTGGAGATCCGGGAAGAGGGAGTTTTTGTGGAGATGGAGGATGGGGGCGGATTATTCAGTCTGTTCCGTTAAACAGAACCATCGCCGGGAGCAGACAGGCAGTAATTACATGGTCCGCACCGACCGCTCCTGTTTGAACATCCTATTGAAAAACGCAGGATGCGTAATCTACCCGGTACTTAAAATTCGACCACAAATCCAACACTCGGCAACCTGGAGCCACTGTCATTGGGTAAGATGGCAGGCAGGGCCGATTGCCTGTTGTTTGACGCAAACGGGTCGCCAAACACACCCGGGTTGTAGGGTTGACCGGTGCTGGTGGCGATACTTCCATCAGGATTTCGTTGCAGGGTAAATCCCGGGGCTGTTGGATTTTTTACATTAAAGGCATTTTGGATATCCAGGAACAGATCAAGGCTCCATTTCTTGAAATTCCATTTTTTATCAAGCCGCAGATCCATGGCATTAAATCCACGCAACCGGTTTGAGTTCACCCGGGCATAATCCAGTACTGCCGCATTTGTAAAGGGATAATTTTCCAGGCTCTCGAACAAATTATAGGGCGTATAAGGTGCCTTCCCCTGATACCGGAAACGCATTCCCAGCTCCCAGTTTCGTTTAAGCTTATATCCCCCGGTGAAAGAAACAAGGTGACGGTTATCCCAGGCGGAAGGGATATACCTGTTTCGGTCAACCCCGGTAAACAAACTGTGATAATAGGTATAGGCCAGGATCCCGTAAAAATTTTTTGTCAGCCGTTCCTGGTACATAAACTCGAATCCATATGTTTTTCCACGTCCGTTGCTGATGACACGCTCATTTCCCAGCACCCCGAAATCGCCGCCTAAATTTGCCATGGAAATCCCCTTGTCGACAGATACCGGGTATCGGTCATACCACTTATAAAACCCTTCCAGTGTAATCCGGGTGGAAGGTTTGGGATTGTATTCAAACCCGGTGACGAGATGATCACTTTGAATATAATCTACCTCTTTATTGGCCAGCTCGCCGTTGAACCGGAAGCCCAGGATTGTATATGGAGGTATCTTGTAATAACGTCCGGCGGAAGCGTTGATTCTAAACCCAGAACCAATTTGGTAACTGGCTGAAACCCTCGGTGAAACCGTGCGGAGAATCTCGTTCCCCCGGCTCGTATAACCATTGCCATCCATGCGTAACCCGGCTGAAAACAACAGCCGGCTTTCAAAAAACCGCGTGGTACCGTTGATAAACATGCCGTATCGGAAAAAATCAATGTCGGTGTAATAGTTTGCCACATATCCGGGCCGGCGCTGAAAGGTGTTATTATCATACCGGGTATAAATGCCCGACAGTCCGGCGCTCAGTTGCCATCCGCCTGTATTATAGTTCACCTCATAACGCAGACGGGTTTCATTCTCAGTCGACCGGTAGCGGAGAATGCGTTCTGTTTCTTCCGGCTTTTCATTATTCTGATACTGGTCCGCCGTATTCACCAGCCGGTTATTGCTGAGTGCGAGCAGCGTATATCCATGGGGGATAGTGTGGCGCCAGGTAACTCCGAAAGTGTTGGTCCGCTGGGTATTCAGCGGTAACTGCTCCAGAATGGCCAGTTGCTCGAGGGTAGGATCTTTGGGTCTGCGGAAGGTGAAATTGTCAATAGAGCCGATTCCGAGCAGGCTCAGTTCATTGTTTGCATTCAGTTTGTGAGTGACTTTGTACTGGTAGTCCCAGTAATCCGGTAAAAAAGGTAAATCAATCAGTTTGAACAGAAACTGCAGATAGGAACGGCGGACCGAAGCCAGAAACGTGGTTTTTCCATGTTTTTTACCGAGCGGGCCTTCCGTAGTCAGGGATGCTTCGCTGGCACTCAGCCGGAAATTGCCCTGGAATTTTTCAGCGTTACCGCTGCGCTGTTTAAACTGGAGTACGCCGGAGAGCGGGTTATCATACCGGGCCGGGAATGCCGAGGTATGCAAAGTAACATCCTGTATAAAGGAAACATTCAGCAAACCCACCGGGCCACCGGCGGCCCCCTGGGTGGCAAAATGATTGATGGTAGGAACTTCAATACCGTCCAGGAAATATATGTTTTCGTTGGGAGCTCCCCCTCGTATAATGATGTCGTTCCTGAAGCCGACAGAGCCGGAAACGCCCGGTAAGGACTGCACCACCTTGGCTATGTCAAAATTAGCTCCGGGATACTTGGCAATTTCTGTTGTGCCAAGCGATTGAACGGAATTGACAGATCCGGCCGGTTTTACAAACGCCGGACGTATGGTCACATTTCCAAGTTCCCTGTACTCCGGTTCAAGATCGAAATTCAGCTCTATTTCATTACCCGAAGTCAGAGAAATATCGAACCGGGTCTGGCTGCGGTATCCGCTGAAACTTACCATTACATTCCAGGTCTGGGTGGGGATGCGGTTGATCCGGTAATACCCGTTCTTATCCGTTGTCACGGCCAGGTCGGTATTGACAATCCGCACCGTGGCGCCTTCCAATGGAATTAAGGTTTGTGCATTTCGTACGAATCCGTTTATAGATCCTGTGGACTGTGCGTGTAGGGATGCGTGACAGAGGAGGCACAGGAAAGTAACTACAATGAGTTTCATATGATAATATATTCTGGATGCATTCCGCAACTGATCATAAAGATGGGATAATAATGAACAAACCGTTTAACGGATTGTTTATTTCAGCATGCCTATTTTTATTTTACTGTTAATAAGCCTTTTGTGCCCGGGCAGTCACGTAGCCTGTCAACCGCCCAGCCCGACTTCCATCAAGGTAATCGTAACCAATATTGCTCCGAAAAAAGGGGATGTCCTCGCCGCCCTGTATTCATCAGAGAAGGGGTTTCCCGGAAACGCAGCCGGTGCTTATAAAATCGCGAGGGCAACCCCGGTAAAAGGAACTGCCCTGTTGGAATTCAGCCAGGTACCTGGCGGTACATATGCCATTGCCTTGTTCCATGACACCAACAATGACGGGAAACTAAACACCAATTTCCTGGGAATACCCAAAGAAGGCTATGGGGTAAGCAATAATATAAAGAACCTCTTCAGTGCGCCAGGATACAAGCAATGTGCTTTCCGGCACCAGGGAGAAACCCGTATTGACATTGTCATGCGCTATTAGAAACCATGCCAGACCGCAAAAAGAAAATCGCTGTAATCGGGAGTGGCTTTGGCGGCCTCTCCGCCGCCATCCGCCTGGCCGCGAAAGGACATGATGTAACGATATATGAAAAACTGGACAAACCCGGTGGCCGGGCCTATCAATATGAAATGAATGGATTCCGGTTTGATGCAGGTCCTACAGTCATTACGGCCCCGCATCAATATGATGAACTGTTTGAGCTGGCCGGGAAAAAGAGAGAAGACTACATGACCCTGGTACCCCTGGATCCCTTTTACCGGATATTTGACGGAAACGGCGCGCACTTCGATTACTGGAGAAGCCAGGAACAAACCGAAGCGGAAATCCGGAAGTACAGCCCGGGAGATTTGCCCGGATACCGGAAATTCATCAAAGGCGTACATGATATTTTCAACTGGTTTCATCCATTCACAGAAAAAAGTTTTTCCTCGCTATGGAGCTTTCTGCGCATATTCCCCCATGTGATCAAAACAGGGACCTGGCGAAGCATGTACGCCTACGCGGCGAAGTATATTAAAAATCAGTTTATCCGGAAAGTGGCTTCTTTCCATCCCCTATTGGTCGGCGGCAACCCGTTTGACACGCCCTCCATTTATGGGCTCATCATACAATTTGAAAAAAAATGGGGTGTTCACTACTGTATCGGTGGAACGGGAGCCATCGTGAACGCCTTGTGTCGACTTTTTGAAGATTGTGGCGGGAAAATCCGGGTAAGCGCCGAGGTAAAAGAAATCGTTATCCATAATAAAAAAGCTGCAGGCATTGAACTGACCGACGGAACGGTTTATGAAGCGGATGAGGTTGTTTGCAATGGCGATATCGCATTTGCCTATAAAAACTATATTCCCTCCTCCGTGAGGCCCAAACCGGTAGACCTCTGGCTGAGCAACCTCCAGTACAGCAATTCCCTGGTGGTGATTTACTTTGGCACCCGGAAGAAATATGATACCTGTAAACTTTCACACCATAACCTGATCCTGGGCAATGAATACAGTACACTTATGCGTGACATTTTCAAGCGTAAAGTGCTGCCTCGCGAACTGGGTTTATACCTGCATATGCCTTCCCGGACGGACGACACCATCGCCCCGCCGGGATGTGATTCATTTTACGTGCTTTCACTGGTGCCCAACCTGGACGGGAAGATTCCCTGGCATGATGTGAAGGATGAATATGTTGACCGCATCATGGATTTCCTTGAAACAAATTACCTCCCCGATCTGAAAGCCAACCTGGCTGTCAGGCATGTCGTCACCCCCCTGCACTTCCAGTCTACCCTGAACAGTCATAAAGGAGCTGCCTTTTCGATAAAGCCATCGATGATGCAAAGCGGTTTTTTCAGGCCGCAGGTAAAATCAAAATGGTTTAACAACCTTTATTTTGTAGGAGCCGGTGTGCATCCCGGAGCCGGGGTACCCGCGGTGATGGCCTCCGGAAAAATTGCGGCTACCGCTATTGAATCATGAATTCATTTTTCCCATACGGTATCGGGCAAAACCAGAAAATCTATCACCTGGATCATGTTCCGGTGACCGGCAAGATACCCGATTGGCTCCGGGGCTCATATATCCGGAACGGCCCGGGCATGTTCCAGCTAGGGAATAAACGGCTTAATCACTGGTTTGATGCCATGGGAGCCTTGCACAAATTTGATATTTCAGCCGGAACTGTGCGATATCAAAATATCATGATCGATTGCCAGTCATACCGGAAAGCCACTGAATCCGGAGATCTTGCGTTTTCCGAATTTGCGAGTGATCCCTGCAAATCCATTTTCAGGAAGGTACAGTCCTACGTATTTCCCACGTTACCCAATATGACGGATAATCCCAAGATCCATGTAGCCAGAATTGCCGGAAAATATATGGCGCTTGGAGAAACTCCCATGCAGGTGGAGTTTGATCCGCAGACGTTGAAAACCATCGGGGTGAGTGAAGCCGTACCCGGGGGATTTGCCTATAAAACCACCGCGCATCCGCATTTTGAAGGGGAGCATGCCTATAACCTGGTAGTCAAGTTCGGGATGCAGAGTTATTATAAAATCTATGATGTGGCAAAACCGGGGGGCAAGCACCTCGCTCGTATACCTGTCCGAAAGCCCGCATACCTGCATGGATTCGGGATGAGCCAAAAATATTTCATCATTGCCGCGGGCCCCCTGACGGTAGTCCCTATCCAGCTTTTATTCTGGAAACGGCCCTATATCGAAAATCACCGGTGGAACCCTGGCGAAGGCTCGTCTGTTTACATTATTGAAAAAGCCACCGGCCGGCTCCGGGCAAAATTCACGACGGAAGCATTTTTCAGCTTTCATCACGTGAATGCCTGGGAGGAAGGTGATGAACTGGTGATGGATATCAATGCCTATGATGACTCATCCATCATTGAGAAATATTATCTCCGGGAGCTGGAAAAAGAAGATTCGTTCCTGCCCGCAGGAACACTGCGCCGTTACCGTTTCGACCTTCGCCATAAACGTTACAGGGCCGAAACGGTGAGTACGGCTTGCATTGAACTTCCGCGGATTGACTATACCCGTTTCAATATGCGGGGCGATTACAGGTATGCTTACGGAGTAAGTCTGCACCCTTCAAATCCCTCCGGTTTTTATAATGCCCTGGTAAAGATTCATACGCAAAAAGGAGATGCCACGTACTGGTATGAGCCCGGCTGTTATCCCGGAGAACCTTGTTTTCAGCCTTCACCGGAAAGTAAAAATGACGAAGAAGGTGTTCTGATTTCCATTGTACTGGATGCAAAAAATAACAACTCCTTTTTACTGATACTGGACGCGGCTACCATGCAGGAAATAGCAAGGGCCGTGCTGCCGGAACCGGTAGTCTACGGCTTTCACGGCGATTTTTTTGCAGACTGATCCCTTGGCCGAATATGTACAGGAATACATGGCTGCATATTTCGGCGCCAGTAAAAAAAGGGCCTGTGTTTTTTACACAGGGGTTTTTATCCCGAATTCGACTTTTACAAGCCTTGCATCGACATTAAATGTCTATAAACCTACACCGCGGATAGGGTCGTGTAATTACTTGAAAATTTGCCCCATGGAGATCCGGGATGAGGGGGTTATTGTGGAAATGGAGGCGGGCACTTCGGGATATTCTGCTGACTTTTATCAGCCAGCCTACCCACAAAGGTCATTGCCTCGCGCCCGCGGCCCCGCTCTCTTTGCAGCATGAAAAAGATACACCCCGCCAAACTGCTCCTGCTGCTGGGGGGGATTTGTGCCAGCCAGTTGTTGTCGGGGCAATCCGTGTTCAGCGTCGATCTGGGAGCGATCCGCCAGGTGGAAAACGAGTTGAACGGAGTGAATGTGAGCGGCTTTTATCATCTCACGGAAAAAGTGAAGATCGGACTGGAGGTCAACCGGTTTTTCCCGGTTACCCGGCAAAAAGTGGGCGGGGATTTCAGGCTTTCCGCCTGGGATCTGGATCTCAACCTGCAATACCTGGTTCCCCTGAATAAAAGTAGAAGTTTGCGTTTTTACCCCATTACCGGGATCAGCCACAGCGCTGAAAAAGAAAGTGATTTGGCTAAATCCGAAACCAGGACAGAAAGGTTCTGGTCGGTTAATACCGGTACTGGTATCCTCTGGCAAAGGGGCAAACTGGGGACCCATGTCGAATACCTGTTAACCTGGGGCCATCAAAACCAGCAGTTTCTGTTGGCAGGGATCAATATCGAGTTTGAACCGGGCCGACATCATGAAAAGGGAAAAGCCCCGCACCGGGACTAAGGCTACCGAGTCTACATGGGATAGCCCGCACCAGATGCCTTGCCGCGCTAAAAAATGTCCAATCAGTCCTTGAAAACAGCCCAAAATCCCTATTTTTGCTGCCCGTTTAGCGAAGCCTTGGCGAAGGTGACCGAAAGATTGAGTAAAAAAATACCGTCTTTGCTAAAGCTACGACGGTCATAGTCCTCCTTAGCTCAGTTGGTTAGAGCATCTGACTGTTAATCAGAGGGTCGTTGGTTCAAGTCCAACAGGGGGAGCT
>JBMSNP010000097.1:0-7613 GCA_049421765.1 Chitinophagaceae bacterium | reverse complement strand
CGGATGATCCCGTTCTCATAGTCCGTGGGATTGCCCATGCCATAGATGCAGCTGACGGAAGCCACCACGATGATATCCCGCCGTCCGCTCAAAAGACTGGAGGTGGCACGAAGCCGTAGTTTATCAAGTTCATCATTGATGCTGAGATCTTTTTCTATATATACATCACTGACAGGGATATATGCTTCCGGCTGGTAATAGTCATAGTAGGATACAAAATACTCTACTGCGTTTTCAGGGAAGAACTGGCGGAACTCACCATACAACTGTGCCACAAGTGTCTTATTGTGGGTCAGCACCAAAGTCGGTCGCTGGGTGTTTTGGATAACATTGGCGATCGTAAAAGTTTTACCGCTTCCTGTAACTCCCAGCAGGGTCTGGTATTTTTCTCCCTCTATCACTCCCTCGGTCAGCTGGCGGATGGCTTCGGGCTGATCACCAGCCGGGGGATATGGTGTATGGAGTGTAAAAGCCATAAGAGGATATGCAATTTACTGAATGCGCTTGATCAAGCAGGGCCCGAAATAAAAAAACCGTGTCACGAACCGTGACACGGTGGTATAGTGTACGAATGATAATCAGAATTCTGCGGACACACTGATCTTCGGTTCTTCCGCCACTTTCCCTGCTTGGATCGGTTGTCCGGAAATACCAAAGTCCTTTAGCTTTATATCAAAGAGGGCATTAACCTTCATTTTCCCGTCGGTAACGGTTATGGTTCCTTTTACTTTGACCGGTTGGGTAACCCCTTTAATGGTCATTTGGCCATCTACTTTTGCATCATAGGTGCCATTTTTTTTCCAGTTGATCTTTTCAGGTTTTTCAATCTTCCCGGTATAGGTAAACTTGGGAAATTCTGCGGAGTTCATCCAATTGGCTCCGTTGAAATGTTCCTGGATCCTCGGGTTCGAGAAGGAAAAGTTCGCAACGGCTGCTTCAAAGGCAACAGCCCCGCTTTGCATGTCAATGGATCCAATCACGGTTTTGTTTTCGGCTTTCGGGAGCGCGTCTTTGGGAGTGGTAGCGTCCATCATCACAATGGCCGATGTGGTTGTTTTCTTCTGGGCAAATAAAGCGCCGGTGGTACAAAGCAAAGCCAGGAGGAGGGTCGATTTCTTCATTTTCTTATTTAGTTTTTAAGTGTTGATGTGTCAGGCTCTTTCGGGATTTAGTTTTTATGAATTGCCGAACGTTTAAAGCTGATAAATGTGATACCGAGTATTTCGCTATATACACTGCCGCTGCAGGCCCCTTTCAGCGAAACCGCGTCGCCGGTTTTGATATGGTTCACCGACTGAAGCTGATCCTTGTCGAACGAAAATACTACGTACGACCCAGTAGTGTCTGCCATCTGGATCGTAGTAGTGGAATCGCTTCTTTGTTCCACCTGGGTAGCCTTACCGCTTACCACCAGGATCTTTTCCCGGTATTTTGCATTGGCGGCCGAATCATTCGCAGCAAATTCTTTTAACAGATCCGTGGCCGAAATGGAATAATCTGCGTGGATATCACGGGTATGTGTAAAAGTTTCGCTCATCACAGCTTTTTCACCCATCTTATAGGATGTAAATGCAATAACCGGACCCAGGAGTATCCAGGCCAGCTTTTTTAACCAAATCTGAACAGGGAATGCGCTGAGGATAAAAAGAACAGCCGAAAGTGTGGCTACGATAATTCCGGGCTGCAACATATGTACAGCACTTTTTCCGACTCCGAGGTCTGCCAGTGTTGAGGAAAAAAGATAATATACCGTTGCCTGTGACAAGACAAGGGCCCCTGCCATAAAGGCGGGCAGGGGAGATTTGTTTTTGTTAAAAGACTGAGCCAGCCCCCAAAGAGTAAAAAGGGGAATAAGCCAGAAAGCATAAAATGTAAAAGCCAGTTTTGGAAACGGGTTACCTAGTTTGAAATGTTCCTCCGAGATCATGAAAAAATTTCCTGCGGGGAGGTCATATCCCGTCACATTATACTGCCTCCATGCCACCCAGGGCAGGAAATAGGTGACCAGCAGTAAAATGCCGGCAACCAGGTGTATCCTGTTGGCTGTAGTTTGTGATGGCGTGGAATCAGTCATATAACTCTTTATAACGGGTGCCGGCTTGAATTGGTTGCGGAACCGGGAAACAAATATACAATGTTTAAACATTGAATCAATTATTTTTATTTCCTATTTTTTTAATTACAATAAAAAACCCTCCCTGTTTTAAGGGAGGGTGTACGCACTAACCCATTTTAAGTGCCTAACAATAAGTACTCTATACAGCTTGTATTTCCTTAATCTTTTCACGGATCTTGACCTCAATTTCTTTGGCCAGCTCTGGGTTATCCACCAGCAGTTGTTTGACGGCATCCCTTCCCTGACCCAATTTGTCGTTATTATAGCTGTACCAGGAACCGCTTTTCTGTACGATTCCCAATTCGGTTCCCATATCAATGATCTCGCCGGTCTTGGAAATACCTTCCCCGAAGATGATGTCGAATTCGGCGGCACGGAAAGGGGGAGCTACTTTGTTCTTCACCACTTTCACCTTTACATGGTTACCGATCGCTTCATCCCCGTCTTTGATCTGGGTCTGACGACGGATATCCAGGCGGACGGATGCATAAAATTTCAGGGCATTACCACCGGTAGTGGTTTCGGGGTTTCCGAACATCACGCCAATTTTCTCCCGAAGCTGGTTGATGAAAATACAGATCGTATTTGTTTTGGAGATCGTCGCGGTGAGTTTGCGCAGGGCCTGGCTCATGAGTCGCGCGTGCAGACCCATTTTGCTGTCTCCCATCTCCCCCTCCAGTTCACTTTTCGGAACCAGGGCGGCTACGGAGTCCACCACCACCACGTCCAAAGCGCCGGAGAGAATCAGGCGATCGGCGATTTCCAGGGCCTGCTCACCATAGTCCGGTTGGGAGATCAGCAGGTTGTCGACATCCACACCCAGTTTTTTGGCGTAGTTGCTGTCAAACGCATGTTCCGCGTCGATAAAGGCGCACATGCCTCCTTTTTTCTGCGCTTCGGCGATCACATGGGTGGCGATGGTTGTTTTACCCGAAGATTCGGGTCCGTAGATCTCGACCACCCGTCCACGGGGGAGACCGCCGATACCCAGGGCTACATCGAGCCCGATGGAACCGGTGGAAATAACTTCCTGGGTGGTTTCGGCTTTATCTCCCAGCATCATCACACTGCCCTTGCCATAGTCCTTCTCGAGCTTATCCATGGTAAGCTTGAGGGCTTTGAGTTTTTCACTGTTTATGTTTGACATGTCTGTGGTTTTTTCTGTTTTTGCCATGAATCAAAGTTAATGGTTCGTGTTACCGGCCTGTAAAAACTAATTAACATCCAAAGCTAATATATTTAGCAATATAAAACTAATATTTTTTGGAAAAAAAGGAAAAAGGCCGGATGCGACTGCTGTTTTTCAGGGAAATCACGGCTCCGGATACCCGGGAATGGGTATAAAACAGTCCCATAATTGTGGTAAATTTTCATCATGAAGCAGCCGTCCGGGAAAATCTTGGGGATTATATGGGCAATGCAGATTTTCTTTTTCGAAGTCTTGAGCGCCCAGCAGCCTCGGCTGGTTCTTCCCATCGGCCATATTCAGCCTTTTCTTTGCCAGTTCAGTCCGGATGCGAAAAGGATATTGACAATATCCTATTTTGAACCTTCCAAGCTTTGGGAATTGTCGTCCGGGAAACTTCTTTTGGATTCTGTAGGAAATGCTACCCGTATCCAGTCTGCCATTTTCAGCCCGGCGAGCCCCGCCGATCCTTCGGGGGGAAAAAGGATACTGATGCAATACAATGGGGATTCAGCAAAAATCTGGGATCTGGCCGGCGGGAAATTTTTACCGGTCCTGTTCCGGGACCTGCCTCCCGGAGGATTTATCCGGTTCAGTTCCGACGAGAAATGGGTTGTCGCCGAGAGATATGGCGATGACCCCGGACATAGTGAAGCAGACAGTCTTTCAGTGTTATTGGATGGGTCTACGGGAAATAAACGGGCATCCCTGCAGTGGGCTTCGGGCCGATCCGGATATATGCTGTTTCCTGCCTCAGCGTCCAATGAACTAAATGCCTATTTAAAAAAAATCAACCGGGTCTGTTTTCACGCCGGGTTCAGTACAGACGGGAGAAACGTGGTGACCGTGTTGCATGACGGGGAAACTAAAATATGGGACGCGTTGACGGGCCGCCTTCGGGCGGTAATCGGCGAGCCTTCCCAAACTTTTACTTTGGAGCGATTCAGTCCGGACGGGAAAAAGTTGTTTACCATCACACGGCAGGGTCGTGCTAAGATCTGGGATGCTTACACCGGTCGGCAACTGGCGGTATTAAATGGAGCAATGACCGATTCGGTTTGCGGACTGTTCAACCCGGCGAGCCCCGGCGATCCTACGGGAGGCAGTAAGATCATGCTCATTTCCAGCAAGGGGATCGTACAGGTCTGGGAAACGAATTCGGGCCGCCTGCTGGCGGCACCCGCTGAACCGGCGAATGATGCAATATACGGGTGGTTCCAGTCCGGTAATTCGACCCCTTTTCCATTGCAATCGGCCAAAGGGGGATTATACCAGGTAAGAAATTTTTTCACCAATAAGACCTTTGAGGATTTGTACCTGTTGCAGATCGGGCTTCCGGTTATCCTGAATTTTTATATCAGCCCGGACGGAAAAACGATCGCCTCGACCGAACTGAACGGGAAAGTGAAGATCAGTGATATCCAAAGCGGGAAATCGCTATCGGAGCTGAAGGGTCATACCATGCTCACGAGCGATTGCCGGTTCAGTACCGACGGCACAAGGGCCTTTACCTACACCTATGATTCTATTTTCCAGATCCGGGATGCGTTTACGGGGAGGTTCCTGGCCGACCTGCGGGGTATTGGGGCGTGGGGTATTCTGCAACTCAGCGGGAACGGTGAACTTATGTTGATGGTTGACCAGCACAAGCAACTATTTCTTTCAGAAACGGCTACGGGAAAAATCCGCACCAGGGTCAATGCGTCCGGGGTTTCCTTCAACGGAGGATACCTCACTGCCGATGGATCCACGATCATTTCATTTTCGAATAGCAGCAACATGATGTTATGGGATGCGGTCACCGGGGAAAAAATGGGGGAAATTCCGGGAACCAAAGGGTATTATTCTTTCCAGGTCCGTTTCAGTCCCGATGGCTCCCTGATGACGGTTTCTGTCCGGGACACCCTTCAACTCATTGAAGTTGCGGGAGGAAAAAAACGGCGACTGATCTTTGGCCAGCAAACCTCGCCGGTCAGTTTCAGCCCCGATGGGAAACAATTGCTAACCGTTTCCAACCGAAATAATGTGAACCTCTGGAAATCCGATGACGGATCCCTGGTAAATAGTTTTCCTGCCCTTGATACCACGGTAAGGATTGCCCAGTTCAGCCCACGCGGCGACCGGATCGTTACCGTTACGAAAAAAGATTCGGTGATGCTATGGGACCCGGTGGAAGGGAAACCCCTGGCCGACCTTTCCGGGTTGTTTGGCTGGGATGTCAATATTTCATTCTCCGGTGACGGCAAAAAGATCATCACCGCCCCCAAGGGGGGACTCGTTTGTGCCTGGGATGCAGAATCGGGGAAAAAGCTCATTGAATTAAAAGAATTAAGCGGTGCTTTTTATCCCTGTTCCGCCGCGCTGAGCCCAGACAGCCGTTCGCTTGTGACCTTCTGGGGCGATAATACCTTTCGCGTCTGGGATACGAAATCCGGAGACTTGTTGTACAATTACTGGTTCATCGACAGCTCCGACCTGCTCTTGCTTGACAGGCATAACCGGTTTGACGGAACGGAAGCGGCGCGCAGGCTTTTGTATTTTGTTTGCGGCGATGAGATCGTGGAACTCGATCAGGTGAAGGACCAGCTCTGGGTACCTGACCTGGCGAGCCGGCTGTGTAACGGGGAAACCATCCAGGGTCGAACCATTGACGAACTCAATATCTGCGGTCTTACGCCACAAGTGGAGCAACTTGATGGCCCCCCGGGGAATTTTGTTTTCAGGATTACTCCGCGTCGGGGGGGACTCGGAGAAACGGTCCTGTACGTGAATGGCATTGAGGCGAAAAAATATAAACCCGGGGAACTACTGAAAAAAGCAGGTGTCTTTGAATTACGGATTACCCGGGGTGAGTTGAGTAATTTTTTCATTTCAGGAGGCATAAATACCGTAACGGTGAAAGCCAATACTTCGGATAACGGTATTTCCTCCCGCGGGGCAGTAGTGACAGTTGAAAAAAGCGGTGAAGCGTATTCCCCTCCCAATCTTTATGCGGTGATAGTGGGGGTGAGCGATTACAAGGGAGACCGCCTCGACCTGAAATTCGCTGCCAAGGACGCCACTGACATATCGTCGGCAGTAGCGGCTGCTGCCCGCAAACTATTAAACAGTGACGGGAATGAACATGTATTTACATACAACCTCACCACCGGGGAAAAACGGTACAAATTCCCGGAGAAAAAATCGATTCAGCAGACCCTGGAGGAAATAAGTAAAATATCGAAAGCAAATGATATCCTGCTGATCTTTTTCGCCGGTCATGGTGTGATGGCAGGCGAGGCCGCGAATAAGCAATTCTACTTTCTGACAGCTGATGCGTCTACGCTTTCCACTACTTCCGCAGTAAAGGACGTGGGGATCAGCACGGCTGAACTGACGGAGTGGATGAAGCCCCAGCATATCAAAGCGCAAAAGCGGATCCTGATCTTCGATGCCTGCAACAGCGGACAAGCGATCAGGGATTTTGTTAAGTTGGGAGACGCGGATCAGCAATACCTGGCCGCCCGGAATGATGATAAGGCACAATTGATAAAAGCGATAGACAAGCTGAATGAAAAATCAGGACTGTTCATTCTTTCCGCCTCGGCCAGCGACCAGAGCGCCTATGAGATGGGAAGATATTCGCAGGGATTGCTGACCTATTCGTTGTTAAAAGCGATCAAGGAACAACCGGATATCCTGGAGGACGGCAAATACCTGAATGTAAGCCGATGGTTCAATGCGGCAGAGAAGACCGTGAATGAACTGGCAAAAGAAACAGGCACCCGGCAGGAGCCGCAGATCGTTAGCACTACCAATTTCAATATCGGGCTGGTGGATGAGGAAGTGATGGCAAAGATCGTACTGCCGCAGGAGAAGCCTTTGTTTACCGCGAGTAATTTCCAGAACAGCGATGAGGCCGTCGCGGATGATGACCTTGAGCTGAGTAAAATGGTCAACCTACAGCTTAGTGATTTAGCCACCAGGGGTTCAGACAGTAAAATTGTTTATGTAATGGCTACGAATGCTCCCGATGCCTGGTCACTGAGCGGGAGGTACACCGTGAAAGGAACAACGATCACCGCGCAGGTGAATGTGAAGCAGAGCAAGACGATCAAACACAGGTTTGAAATCAGCGGAACCACGGATAAGCTGAAGGAACTGGCGGCGGCGATCACCGAAAAAGTAGCAGGGATAGTGAAATGATTTGAATACTAATAACCGGTATTTTAATATGTCCCCCCAATAACCTCCAATAAAATTCAAAATGCAGATAAATCCTCAATAAAGAGTGGAACAACTCACCAACGGATTACAGAAACCCACTTCCAG
>JBMSNP010000096.1:0-7877 GCA_049421765.1 Chitinophagaceae bacterium | reverse complement strand
CCGGCAGCAAATCCCGAAACCAACCGGATGGAAGATGAGTGGGCCATTCACCAGCTCCGTACCACGGCCAATTTCGCGACCCGCAACCGGTTTATCTCATGGTGGGTGGGCGGTCTGAATTTCCAGATCGAACATCATCTTTTTCCCCGCATTTCCCATGTGCATTACCCCGAGATCAGCCGGATCGTCCGCAAAGCCTGTCAGGATTTCGGTATCACTTATATTGAATATCCGAAAATGAGACTGGCCGTAGCATCTCACGTAAACCACCTGAAAAGCCTTAGCCGGAAATAAGGTATTTGTTCCGGTCATACAGGAAAAATAATCGGCCGAACCCGGCGGTTGATAATTTCCTGATTTGTAGCTTTTTTGAATAAAGATTCATCAACGCAGGTTTTTTTTTCAATATTCATTTTGGAACTAACGCAAAGCCGAGTAATTTGCATCCCTTTTATGCAAACTCATGGTTGACCTTTCACAGTATGACCCCAACGCCGTAAGCAACCCGAACAACAATATTTTCGGGCTCCCTACCACCGAAGAAAATTCAAGGCTGGTGATTGTCCCTGTGCCCTGGGAAGTGACGGTTAGTAATACCGCCAGTACCGCCCGGGCCCCGGAAGCCATCTTCCGAGCCAGCCTGCAGGTTGACCTATTCGACCCCGACATGCCTGCTGCCTGGAAACAGGGCTTTTTCATGCGATCCAGCGACAAGAAGGTGCTGATGAAAAGCGATTATCTCCGGAAGGAAGCCGAACTGTATATCGATTATATATCAGAGGGAGAAGATGTGAATGCCAATCAATTCATGTCAAAGACCCTGAAGGAAGTTAACGAAGGCAGTCACTTTATGAACACCTGGGTTTATGACCAGACCCGTGCCCTCCTCGAAAAAGGAAAACTGGTGGCTGTCCTGGGCGGAGATCACAGTACTCCACTGGGTTTCATGAAAGCTATTGCGGAACGCCACGGTGAATTTGGGATCCTTCAGGTGGACGCACACTGCGATCTCCGGGAAAGCTATGAAGGATTTACGTACTCACATGCGAGCATCATGTACAATGCCCTGAAAGAGATCCCGGAACTGAAGCGACTGGTCCAGGTGGGAATTCGCGACTACAGCGAAAGCGAATGGGACTATATCAGGAACAGTCACTTCCGTGTTGTTACCTATTTCGACCGCGAGATCAGGAGCCGCCTTTTCGACGGGGAAAGCTGGAAACATATCGCCGAAGAGATCGTCAATAAATTGCCGGAAAAAGTTTTTATCAGTTTTGACATAGATGGCCTGGACAGGAAACTCTGCCCCTTTACCGGAACCCCGGTGCCTGGCGGGTTTGAACTGGAGCAGGTTTTTTTCCTGTTTCAGAAAGTCGTGGAAAGTGGTCGAACCCTGGTTGGTTTTGACCTGAATGAAGTGGGAGTTGGCGGAGATACCGACTGGGATGCGAATGTGGGCGCCCGGGTATTGTTCAAGATGTGCAATCTGCTGGCGACCAGTAATCCCCCCGATGCCTGAGGGCCAGATCATGCAGATATACTCAATCACATTACGGAATGAAAAAAGGAAAGCTTTTAAAACCTCTTTTCTAGTTTTTACAGGACTCAACCTCGCAGCCTTCCTGATCCTGATCTGGATTGCAGAAACTGTTTTTTTCCGCAACATCGCCGCAGCGGCAGCAATGCTCATTATTACCTGTTTGATCCTTTATTCCCGATTCCCTTCAATTAAAAAAGATTACTGCCTGTATATTGCGGCAGGGATTGCTGCAATTACGTACATACTGCTTGGTTATTATGGATGGGGGGTGGCCCAGGTGCCGGTACTGCTTTTTTTTATACAGGCCGTAAGGGAACCCATATTAATCGTCTCGGATACGGGTGTGTCATACCCTTCCTTTCCTGCCAGAAGATGGACCTGGCTACAACTTCAGAACGTTCGGCTGAAAGATGGTCTGCTGACGGTGGATCTGAAAAACAACAAACTGATCCAGCAGGAAGTGGACGAGATCAAAACTTCTGTAAATGAAACAGAATTTAACGATTTTTGCCGGGTACAACTGCAATCAGCTGTCCGGTAAAAGATTTTCCTTACGTTTTTAAGCTTCCGGATCTTTCTCAACCCGACGCCTGGTTCTTGTTATTTTTAAGCACATGATACCATCCCGATCTCCATTCATACTTTACTCCGACGGCCAGGGAAATATTTTCGAGGACACTTCCCTCTATGTTACCGGTCGCAGCGGCTGGGACGCGCTTCCCATTCCGGCTGACGAATGGATCGAACTGCCCGAAGGAGGTTCGCTTTATGAATTGCCCGGACGCCGGGGGATCGGCATAGATGTTCAATCCGGCGAAATGCGGCTTTGTGAAAAAGGTTGGGCGGTGGCCGCATTTATTCCGCCCGCTCATACCGGCTATTACCTGTCCGCCTATGAAACAGCACCCGGAGCACCCACTCTTCCGTTATTTTGCTATACGGCGGTGGGCTGGGAGGATAACCGCTTTTTTGTACCCGCCACCCGCATTGAAGCAGATATCCGGCAGGATTGTTCGGGATACGATGCCGAAAAAGTAAAAGAAGGAGCCAGCCGCCTCTTGCATCATTACCCGCATAACCGCCTGGTGGATCATTTGATGAATAATTGCGCCCTCACTTACCAGTGTCCGGCCGCGCGGAATTTTTCATTGGGCCGATGGGAATGCCCGGTTCCCGTTTCTTCGGGATGTAACGCCAATTGTGTGGGATGTATATCACTGCAACCCGACGAGGAACCGATCGTTTCCACCCAGGACAGGCTGACATTCAAACCCAGTGTGGAAGAGATCGTCGAATTTACAGTACCCCACCTGGAAACAGCCCCCTACCCCATCATCAGTTTTGGCCAGGGTTGCGAAGGAGAGCCGTTGCTTATGTGGGAGACAATCCGCGATGCGATACTCGAGATCAGGAAACATACATCAAAAGGCAGTATCAATATCAATACCAACGGTTCCCGGCCGGATGCCGTGGAAGCTTTGTGCCGGGCAGGGCTGGATTCGATACGGGTTAGCACCAATTCGGCCCGGCGGGAAATTTATATGCCCTACTACAGGCCCAACAATTATGACTTTGACGATATCATAGAAAGCCTGAAAGTTGTAAACAGAAACGGTGGGTGGACTTCCATCAATTATTTTGTTTTTCCCGGAATGACCGACTCCGTTGCTGAATACGAGGCACTGCGGAAACTGATCGTGGACACCGGGCTGAACATGATACAATGGCGCAATTTTAACATAGACCCCGACTGGTATCTCGGAAAGATCGGGGTGACAGATACAGGCGAATGCATGGGGGTAAAGCAACTCCAGGAATTGTTGCACGAAGAGTTCCCGAATTTGAAATACGGTTATTTCAATCCCCCCATCGAAAGGATCCGGGGTCAATTTGAAAAGGATTTCGCACACCGTTAAACCAATGACCCGCCACACCGCATCCAACGTATACAAGGGAACCGGTCTCGCCGTATTGGCCACCATGATCTGGTCGGGAAATTTTATTGTGGCCAGGGCCGTATTTCAAAACATTCCCCCTGTAAGCCTGAATTTTTTTCGCTGGGGCCTCGCCACCCTGATCATCTTTCCATTTGCCATCAAAGCATTTAAAGCGGAATGGCCCATCATCCGCCGGTCCTGGCATTACCTGTTCTGGATTTCTCTTTTTGGAATTTCCCTGTTTAACACTTTTGTGTATGTGGGCGCGCATTATACTTCTGCCATCAACCTCGCACTGATCGGCACCACATCCTCCCCGGTCATGTCGGTACTCTTTGCCCGCATTTTCCTGAAAGAACACGTGGGTTGGTTACGTGTCGGAGGGATGGCCCTATGTCTTGCGGGCGTTCTGTACCTGCTATCACGCGGTGACTGGGGCAACCTCCGGACGCTTCAGTTCGGTACCGGGGATCTCTGGGTACTGCTGGCGGCCTTTTGCTTCGCGGTTTATAATACCATGGTGAGGAAAAAACCTTCGGGTATCTCACCGGTACCCTTCCTGTTTACCATTTTTTTGCTGGGCACGGTACTCGTACTCCCGTTTTTTTTAAGGGAAATACGCAATGTACCAGCGATACACTGGTCGGGCCAGTCTATATTCGCCGTTGTTTACCTTGGGTTGGGTGCTTCGGTGATCTGTTTCTGGATTTGGAATATCGCGATCGGCTGGCTGGGGGCCGGTCGTACTGCTTTATTCGGAAACCTGATCCCGGTATTCAGCAGCATCGGGGCCGTTATTCTGCTGCAGGAACGAATCACCCCCGTTCATCTCATCAGTTTCGGGCTTGTGGTAACCGGACTGGTAATTGCCAATCTAAAGAAGTAAATTCATCCAATGGTATTCGCTTCTGCCCGGAACAAATATGTCCTTCCGGTAATCGTGGTTTCCCAATTCGCCGGAACATCCCTTTGGTTTGCAGGGAATGCCGTTCTACCGGAACTCAAAGAAGCAATGGGGCTTTCCCAGTATGCACTAAGCCAGGTTACTTCAGCCGTGATGCTGGGTTTTATTGCCGGATCCACGTTATTTGGAATTCTTTCACTGGCCGACCGGTATTCCCCCGTACGCTTGTTTTTCATATGCAGCATCCTGGGCGCCCTGTCCAATGCATCTGTGGCCTGGCTGGCAACCGGATCCGTCTCCCTTTTTATCCTTCGCTTTCTCACGGGGTTTTTCCTGGCTGGAATTTACCCGGTGGGGATGAAGATCGCTGCCGACTGGTATGAAAAGGGGCTGGGAAAAGCGTTGGGCTATCTAGTGGGAGCCCTGGTGCTGGGCACCGCATTTCCGCACCTGCTTAAAAACCGGAGCATCGAACTCCCCTGGAAAACCGTTCTTTATTTCACTTCATTGTTTGCAGCGGCAGGTGGCTTGCTTATGTTGGGCTGGGTTGGAGACGGCCCCCACCGGAAAAAAGCCGAATCCTTTCTATGGACCGCTGTTCCCGATTTGTTTCGGATAAAAAAATGGCGACAGGCAGCTTTTGGTTATTTCGGACATATGTGGGAAGTATATACTTTCTGGGGATTCGTGCCCCTGATCCTCGGTCTCTATGCGGAGATTCATCATCTATCCCTGAATATACCCTTGCTGAGTTTCCTCGTTATCGGATGCGGGAGCATCGGTTGCATCGCCGGGGGTTACTGGTCCCTGCAAAAAGGAAGCGCCGTGGTTGCTGCCGGCGCCCTGACGGTTTCCGGAATTTGTTGTTTTCTTTCACCCTTCGCCTACCTGTTGCCCTATCCGTTCTTCCTGTTGTATCTTTTTATCTGGGGCCTGACAGTGGTAATGGATTCTCCGCAGTACTCTACCCTGGTGGCTGTATATGCACCTGAACATCTGCGGGGCACGGCGCTTAAGGTAAATAACGCAATCGGGTTTGCGATCACGACCATCAGTCTTGTCGTTATGGACCGTGTTTTCCAAGCTACCGGATTTTTTTCCGGGGAGAACGCGCTTACTCTTATCGGGCTCGGGGCGGTATTCGGGTTGCCCGGTACCCTCCGACTGATCCGAAATCGCTGACCGAATGGAGGATTTGCCCAAGTTGATTTAGTTTTACCAGAAAGAAGCGAGATAATCCTGTAGCGAACATGAAAAAAAAGATCATTATCGTTGGTGCCAGTTCAGGGATCGGCCGGAAAATGGCTGAATTATATGCCATGCAAGGGCACCGGGTGGGGATTACCGGAAGAAGACTTGAACTGTTACAAGAGATCCGTCTGCTTTTTCCTGAACAGATTGAAACAGCCTGTTTCGATGTAACCGGTACTGAAAACATCACACAACTGGAATCCCTGGTCCGGGCACTGGGAGGATTGGATCTGCTGGTGATCAGTGCCGGCACGGGTGATCCCTCGGAGGAAATCAGCTGGCAGATCGACAAAACAACCATCGATACAAATGTGACCGGCTTTACAGAGATCGCCGGCTGGGCTTATAATTATTTTGATAAAAACGGTGGCGGCCAACTGGCAGGTATTTCTTCCATTGCTGCCGTAAGAGGCGGTCGCTGGGCCCCTGCCTATAATGCTTCAAAATCTTTCCAGAGCCATTATCTCGAAGGGCTCTCCATCAAAGCCTACCGGACCAAAAAAAACATCCGGATCACCTGCCTTGAACCCGGATTTGTAGATACAAAAATGGCAAAATCGGAGCTACTGTTTTGGGTGGTTCCGGTGGAAAAAGCAGCCCGGCAGATCATCCGGGCCATCGAAAAGGGAAAACGCAAAGCTTATATCAGCCGGCGCTGGTGGATCATCGGGAAAATCATGAAATGGACCCCGTTCCGGCTTTTTAAGAGGCTTGGCTGAATCTGCTCCTCTTTTTATCAAATCTTAACATTTTTTAGGGTCCCGTTAATGCAAGTTGCATGGTGTTTGAATCGTTACTAACACGTGTGTAAAACAATGCGTTCCGCTACATAGCACCGAAAACTACATTTGTATGAACAACTATTACGTAATGTCGGCAACTCTTGAAGCTAAATACAGGCAGCAGGCTTCCCTGATCACTGCGGGATTCGCGGTGTTGCTGTTATTACTCATGTTCCTGCTGAAGTGGAATTTACCCGCGCTGGAAAGAATCGTCCAGTCGCCCGGGATCGAAGTGGAACTTAACCTCCCGGATGAACCCATCCCGCAGACCCTGGCCGACGGCGGTGGCGGTGGTGGAAACCCGGTTCAGGCTGCAGGGCCTGCCGGAGTGTCGCCTCTTGTGCCCCCGGCTCCAGGCGATCCAGACGATTCCAAAGACCTCGAGGAGGATGAAAAAAGCGATGCTCCTCCTATTACCAAACCCCCGGTAGTAAAGCCCGAAGCCACAAAGATCACCAATAAGTCGATCGCGAAAGCGGAACCCAAGCCGGTGGAACCCCCCGCTCCGCCAAGACCCAAGGCTGTTTTGGGAAAAACCACTACCGGAACCGGAAAAGGCGGTGGATCTGTTGATAATTATGATCGTGCTGGCGGATCCGGAAACGGGTTCGGGGTAGGTAACGGCAACGGAACCGGTGGCGGAACAGGTAACGGAACCGGCGGAGGTAACGGAACCGGCAGTGGCAGCGGAAATGGCCCCAAAGTAACCCGGGGCGACCGGAAGATCGTACGCTATTATTCATTTGAAGGGGATCTTGATAAAGCCGTGATTTATGCCAATGTCCTGGTTTCACCGGAAGGCACAGGCAAATTTGTAAGCATCGCCAAGGGTTCATCGAGCAGCAATGGCTCCTACAAGGAAGCCATCATTCAATACCTGCAGAATATCAAGTTCGACAAGGCCGATCATGAATCCATGCTTACCGTTCAGTTCAACTTCAGGGTGAATTAAAAAGAAGATATCCGCATACCGGATGCCATGGATTTTTCCATGGCATCTCTTTTTATACATTTGCCTGGATGAATTACCAGGAAACCATCGATTACCTCTTTACACGGTTGCCCATGTTCAGCCGGGTGGGCATAGCAGCCTATAAAAAGGACCTTCACAATACCCGGGCTCTTTGTGCATCCCTGGGTAACCCGCAGCAGCAATTCAAAAGCATTCATATTGCCGGTACCAATGGAAAGGGATCTGTCAGTCATATGCTGGCAGCCATCCTGCAATCCGCAGGTTACAAAACCGGTCTTTATACATCCCCGCATATCCGTGATTTCCGGGAGCGAATACGGGTAAACGGAAAGATGGCCGACGAAAAATTCATCATTGATTTTACCCAGAGAATCCAACCCCTGATCGATGAACTAGAGCCCAGTTTTTTTGAGATCACGGTCGCCATGGCCTTTGAATATTTCTCACGGGAACAGGTGGATATTGCAGTTATAGCAACCGGATTGGGAGG
>JBMSNP010000095.1:0-7911 GCA_049421765.1 Chitinophagaceae bacterium | reverse complement strand
GGTGTGGGGCGGGATCGAACCGCCGACACAAGGATTTTCAGTCCTTTGCTCTACCAACTGAGCTACCGCACCTTTACCAGCCGAAGCTTTAGCGTAGGCTGGTTCCTGATACTTCAGGGCCAGAAGTGGAAGCCTCCGGACCCCTCCGTATCGGGGCAGCAAATATAGGTCAAAAAACCTAATTGTAAAACGTCTTTAAAGGTCTGGAAATAAATTATTTCGATGCTATTCCCGGTCTACATCCCATACACACTCAGGAATTTGATCCGCATGATCTTTAACTGCTCCCAGTTGAAATTATAATCGGAAAGTTCTTCCTGGGCCACCTGTAGGGATGAAGTCTCGCAACCCTTGAAATACTCGATGATCTCATCCTGGTCGTTCTCGTCCAGCATCTCGTCAATCGCATAATCCAGATTCAGCTTGGTGCCGCTGGCTGCAATGGTTTCCATTTCCTCCAGCATCTCGTCCATGCGCCATCCTTTGTTTTTGGCGATTGTTTCCAAAGAGACCTTCTTGTCGGTGTTCTGTATGATATAGACTTTGTTTCCGCTTTTGTTCACCACGCTTTTCATTACAAAATCATCCGGCCGCTCGATATTGTTTTCCTCCACATACCGGGCAATCAGGTCCACGAAGGGCCTTCCGTATTTAAGGGCCTTGCCCTTGCTCACCCCCTGGCATTTTTCAAGGCCTTCCAGTGTAATCGGGTAAAAGGTGGCCATATCCTGAAGAGAGGATTCAAGAAAAATGACAAAAGGAGGAAGGTTCTTTTTCTTGGCCTCTTTTAAACGCAGGTCAAGAAGCATGGCCATGAGTTTCTCATCCGTGGCCGCTCCCGGGGTGTTTTCCGCGCCTTCTTCGTCGTCGGCGTCGGCATTGTCATAGAGTTTATTCAGCACCAGTTGGAAGGGCTTGGGCTTTTTCAAAAACGCCTCAGCCTTTTTTGTAAACTTCAGCACTCCGTACTCTTCAATGTCTTTGATCAGCATCCCTTCCAGAATCAGTTGCCGGATGAGGGAATTCCAGAAAAAGGCGTCCCGGTCGTTGCCGCTGGCAAAAACATCCAGTCCGTCGTGCCGGAACATCTGGATCTGCGGGGTGAGCTTGCCCACGATGATCTGAACGACATAGTCTGTGGCAAACCTTTCGTTGAGTGCGCGAATGGCTTTCAGGGCAATCACCACTTCTTCCCTGGCCTCCACCCTTTCCTTGGGGTGTTTGCAGTTATCACATTGTCCGCAACTATCCGGTTCATAGGTTTCTCCAAAATAACTCATGAGCACTTTCCTCCGGCACACCCCGGTTTCCGCAAACCCCACCGTTTCATTGATCAGTTGCGCGCCCACTTCCCGTTCGCTGAGCGGTTTGTCGCGCATCAGGTGTTCGAGTTTGCTGACGTCTTTGTGGGAGTAGTAGAGGATGCACTTTCCTTCGAGACCGTCCCGGCCGGCGCGGCCGGTTTCCTGGTAATAGTTCTCAATCGATTTTGGGATATTATAATGGATCACAAAACGGATGTCCGGTTTATCGATCCCCATTCCAAATGCAATCGTAGCACAGATCACCTGAACCTCTTCGCTGAGGAATTGATCTTGTCGGTCGGAACGGAGCTTGCTGTCAAGCCCGGCATGATAGGCCACGGCCTTGATGCCGTTTGCCATCAGGATACTGGCCAGCTCTTCGGTGGTTTTCCGGTTGAGCGTATAAATGATCCCGCTTTTGTTCTTCATCCCCTTGATGAAGCGGACAATGTTCTCATCAGTCTGGGCTTTTTTGATCTTGGGAAGCACTTCATAATACAGATTGGGCCGGTTGAAAGAAGAGATAAATATATTAGGCTCCCGAAGATCCAGGTTTTTGATGATGTCGCTTTGGACTTTGGGAGTAGCCGTAGCTGTCAGTGCAATTACCGGCGCATCGGGATTTATCTGGATCATCATTTCCCGGAGCCGCCGGTATTCCGGCCGGAAATCGTGACCCCATTCGGAAATACAATGGGCTTCATCGACAGCAAAAAAGGAGATCTGCAGGTCTGAGAAAAACTCCAGGTTTTCCTGTTTGGTCAGGGTTTCGGGAGCCACGTACAGCATTTTGGTGCGTCCGGTGAGGAGGTCGTCGTGCACCTCCTTGGTTTCTTTCTTATTCAGGGTGGAATTAAGAAAGTGGGCCACTTCATCATTGCTGCTGTACCCGCGTACCAGGTCTACCTGGTTTTTCATCAGGGCAATCAGGGGCGATACGATAATGGCCACCCCCTCGCTTACGAGGGCGGGGAGCTGGTAACAAAGGCTTTTTCCGCCCCCGGTGGGCATGATGACAAATGTATCGTGTCCGGCCAGCAGGGACTCGATCGCTTTTTCCTGGGTCCCTTTAAATTTATCAAAACCGAAATACTCCTGCAGCGACCGGTGCAGGTCGAACCGTTTTACAGCCGTAATTTTTTTTGAAGAAGAGGTGGATTCCTTAACCCTTGTTGTCTTAACGACTTTTGACGGACTGGATTTCGCAGTTGGCTTCTTCACTGATGATGTTCCCATTACTCTATGATTTTCCCCGGAACATTGCAGAGGTTACCCGGCCACACCGGCCGGAACCCCCTGATTAAATCCGGGCTGCTTCTCGAGCAGATTTCTTTAAGTTACTCCTTTTTGCCCGAAACGGACAGCTGGTCGTTACCTATTTTTACACCGGCCGTCCCGAAAACAGGAGATCCCGGAATACCGGGATATTTTCATTTTAAAAAATCGGGAAGCATTGTGTCTGACCGAAAACAGGCTGGTTCCGTGAAGAACCTCCGGAATAACGCCCGTACAACATATTTCCCCGGTCTGGGCAAGCTTTCTCCCGGGTACTTAACCGAAAGAAGGTTACAAATTTACAGATTACCGGGGTGCCCGGGAAGCCCAAACCGTTAAAATTGAACCAGATCAATCACGGAAAAGGGTTTTGCGGGTAAAAGCTCTAATTTTGCCGCCGTGTCCGTCATTCTGGTTTCCGGGATTGGCGAGACGACTTAACTACATGGCAAGCCCCATTCAAGAAAAAGCGTTGACTACCATTGATTTAGAAGCGAAATCGATTGCCGAACTCGCCTCTTTTATCAATGCCGATTTTGAAAATGCCGTCCGGGCTATTGCCGGGTGCAAGGGGCGGGTGGTTGTAAGCGGGATCGGAAAGAGTGCTGTGATCGCCCAAAAAATCGTTGCTACGTTTAATTCAACCGGCACCCCCTCAATTTTTATGCATGCCGCAGATGCCATACATGGCGATCTCGGCATGGTTTTACCCCAGGACGTAGTGCTTGTTATCAGTAAAAGCGGCGAAAGCCCCGAGATAAAAGTGTTGGTTCCCCTGATTCGCGGTTTTGGAAATGTGCTGATAGGAATGGTGGGTAACACCGACTCTTTTCTGGCGCGTCAGTCTGATTTTGTAATCAATGCCTCGGTTGACCAGGAAGCCTGCCCCAACAACCTTGCGCCCACAACCAGCACAACTGCCCAGTTGGTGATGGGAGATGCGCTTGCGGTTTGCCTGATGGATTTGAGGGATTTCCGGACCGGTGATTTTGCCCGTCTTCATCCGGGCGGAAACCTGGGTAAAAGACTTTATATGCGGGTAAGTGATCTTTCGGGGCAAAATGAAAAACCCTGCGTCAGGGCCGGGGAATCGCTGAAAGATGTGATCGTGGAAATGACAGCCAAGCGGCTGGGAATCACCGCGGTGGTTGACGAGGAAAACCGGTTGCTTGGTATCATAACCGATGGAGACCTGCGAAGAATGCTGGAGAAATCCGTGGCGATCGATGCTGTAACCGCGGGCGACATCATGACCACCACACCCCGTACCATCGGACCGGATGAACTGGCGGTGAATGCGCTGGAACGGCTCCGGGAATTTGAAATATCACAGCTGGTTGTCCTGGAAAACGGAAAGTATGCAGGGATCATACATTTACACGACCTGGTTAAAGAAGGGTTGATTTAAAAACCGGGATCAAAATACCTTCCACAGCGAAAGCCCGGCAGGTAAATCATTAAACATGAACAAACATCACTACGTTGCGATAATGGCGGGCGGGATAGGAAGTCGTTTTTGGCCCATGAGCCGGACTGACTTTCCCAAACAATTTCTGGATATCCTTGGCACCGGCAAGACCCTGATCCAGCAAACCTTTGCCCGTTATACAAAAGTGGTGCCCCTGGAAAATATCTACGTGGTCACAGCCGCGGAATATCTTCCGATCGTAAAAAAACAACTGCCCGATCTCCCGGAAGAAAATATCCTGGCCGAGCCGTCCCGGAAAAATACCGCCCCGTGCATCGCCTATGTGGCATTCAAGCTGATAAACAAGGACCCGAAGGCCCTGATGATCGCAGCACCCGCGGATAACCTGATCCTTGAAACGGAGGAATTTGTGCATACGGCAAAGCGGGCCCTGAGTTTTGTTGATCATATCAATGCCCTGGTCACTATCGGGGTAAAACCCACCTATCCCAACACGGGTTACGGATATATCCAGCACGAAACCGCGGAAGCCGCGCCGGGGATGTACAAGGTGAAAACGTTTACTGAAAAGCCGAATGAAGAACTGGCGAAAACATTCATTGCCAGCGGCGACTTTTTATGGAACGCCGGAATCTTTACCTGGAAGGTGAAAAACATCATCTCGGCATTTGAAAAATACGACCCGGAACTTTTTGAGTTGTTTGCCGCAGAGAAAGAAAGTTTCAATACTCCCGCGGAAAAGAAAGCCATCGAAAGTATATACCCGCAGTGTACCAACATCTCCATTGACTTCGCAGTCATGGAAAAGGCCGATAATGTTTACCTGACCCCGGCATCTTTTGGATGGAGCGATCTTGGCACCTGGAACAGCGCCTGGGAAAACATGGAAAAGGATTATTTCGGTAATGCGGTCGTTGGAAAAAATGTTATGGTCGTAGATGCCAACAATTGCATGGTGCATGTACCCGACAACAAACTGGTCTTGCTGCAGGGACTTAAGGATTACATCATTGTGGACGCCAAAGACGTCCTGATGATCTGCAAGAAAAACAAGGAACAGGAAATCCGGGAGTATGTAGCCGAGATAAAACGAAACAAAGGCGATAAATACCTCTGATTTTACCGGTTTTTATCCGCGGGTTATTTGCTGCACTTCTTTACTTTTAGACGCCGGTTACCTGATGGCACAGTTTCCCGTCCATAATATCCTGTTTCTCGACATCGAGACGGTTCCACAGTATCCCGGTTATTCGGAGCTGCCCGAAGCCTGGAAGGGACTTTGGGATATCAAGTCCGCATCACTGGCCCGATACCATGAAGGAGAAACACGGGAATCACTCTATCCCCGGGCCGGGATCTACGCCGAATTCGGAAAAATAATATGTATCAGTTGTGGTGTGCTGCAGGGTCCTGCCGGATCGCGAAAAATGATCCTGAAAAGCTTTTCTGGTGATGACGAGACGCTGTTGCTTCGGCAATTCGCGGAGATGCTTGCGAAATGGTCTTCCGGTGAACTCAAATATCTCTGCGCTCACAATGGAAAAGAGTTCGACTTCCCCTATCTGTGCCGCCGGATGATTGTAAACGGAATCCCCATCCCCTCCTTGCTAAACATCTCCGGAAAAAAACCATGGGAGGTCAATCATTTTGACACGCTTGAATTGTGGAAATTCGGGGATTTTAAAAGTTTTACCTCCCTGAACCTGCTGGCCTTTACCCTCGGCATCCCCACCCCTAAAGATGATATTGACGGGAGCATGGTTTGGCGGGTATACTGGGAGGAAAAAAACCTTCCCCGCATTGTTGCTTATTGTCAGAAAGACGTGGTTACCGTGGCACAGATCATGCTCCGCATGAACGGGGAGGCGTTGTTGCAAGAAGATCAAATCGAGATAAAGAACTGAGTCGCCGTTATTGTTCTTTCGGGTTTTCGCTTTTGTATAACCAAACATTTGTTCATATGTCCAGAACCAATTTTTCATCCGGTGCCAAATGGGAAGAGATCGTTGGGTACAGCAGGGCTGTACGGGTCGGGAATATCGTTGAAGTCACCGGTACGGTGTCGGTTGATGAAAACAGCCGGCTGGTGGGAGAAAACAACCCCTACGAACAAACCCTTTTTATCCTGCAAAAAATAGAGGCATTCCTGGTTCGTGCGGGGGCATCCAAAAAGGATGTGGTGCGAACCCGTCTTTTTGTCACGGATATCTCCCTGTGGGAAGAATTTGGCCGGGCCCACGGAGAGTTCTTCCGGGAAGTCCGGCCCTGCACAACCATGGTAGAGGTGAGCCGGCTGATCGCGCCGGAATATCTTGTTGAGATAGAAGCCTCGGCAATCATTGAGAATGAATAAATTTTTTAAGAATGAAAAAATCGATTCTTCTGATTGGTGTAATATCCCTGCTCGCCTCGTGTAAAAACGAACAAAAGAAAGCCCCTTCAATTCCCGTGGTTGCGTCCTCGGCGCCGATCGACAGCTTCCTGATAACAGACAGCTCCTGGGGGCTGATCGATGCTGGGACGAACATTGAGAAGCTGAAAACAATATTTGGTGAGGAAAATATCCGGGATGTACGCGAATGCGATGCGGAATGTATTGATTCGATTGATGTCACCAAGGTCTATCCCGGCCAACCCGACGAAATCACGATCATCTGGAAGGATTCGGCCTATCACCTGGAGATCGGTTTGATCGAATGTTTTGGAGAGGGTCCCCGTTGGCATAGTGCCTCCGGGATCCGGATTGGATCAGGTCTTAAGGACCTGTTGAAAGTGAACGGGAAAAAGATCTCCTTCTACGGTTTTGGCTGGGATGGTGGCGGGCTGGTTGATTCCTATCACGACGGGGCTTTGCAGAATTCGGTGATCGGGTATCGTCTCAACCTGGATGCGGAGTATTCCGGCGATCGTTCCCTGTTTGGTGATGTGGGCCTGGATACGGATATGCCGGTTGTACAACAGGCGCTTGACAAGATCTCGGTTTGGTGGATCACGCTTTCCTTTTATAAACCCGGAGGCGAATAATCACCCGGTCATGATCTCATTTATGGCGCCCGCCACTTCCAGTCCGCCATTGCGGCCCGTATCATCCAATAACAGGATTTGCTTTTTCTTGTCCAGAAGCCGCGTGTGTATCAGGGATGTCATGCTTTCTTCGATACGGCCATCCATCAACCCTGATATCGGGGAGGCCAGTGTGGTTGCCTGGTCTCGCCTGGCATTGATCTCCAGCCTGAACGCCCGGTTTTCCAGGACCAGTTCCACCCGGTTTTCATTTGCAAATGAATGTTTCAAAACGGAGCCATTATAGGTTGTAAAACGGATCAGCCGGTCTTTCAACCACAAGCCGGCGATAAAACCGGTAAACGAACCGCGTATCCACGGAATTTTGGCGACAGAAGCTTTTAAGGAAATGCCGGGTTCGCTGAAATGGTTGGTCTGTAACCAGAAGTACGCTGAAGGAAAGGACCTTCCCCAGTCTTTTTCAATATACCCCCTCCCCTTCCCGAAACCAATAAGTTCCTTGTTGTATTCAAGAGAGCCTTTCACGGTGTGATCCATGCTGACAATCCCATGATAGCATTCCATAAAAGGGGCAAACGAATAGGGCCCCATGATCCCGGGAGAATAAATTGGTTTGGGCCAGGGAATATTGCCCGAAAAAAGCAGCTCTCCCCGGAGTCCGGGCAGATCAAGCCGGATCTGTTTCCCGGAGAACCGGTTGGGGCCAATCGAGAGTTCAAATGCCCTTGAAGCGGGTTTAAAGTCCGAAAAATCAAACCGGTGGTATTCGGCGGTTTTTCTTTTACCGTCAAGCACCTGGACAAACGCCTGTCGGTTACCTTTTTCATCCATCGCGACCCCCGGTATGATGGCGAAAGCCCTGGATTCGTCGTCGTTTAC
>JBMSNP010000094.1:0-8249 GCA_049421765.1 Chitinophagaceae bacterium | reverse complement strand
GATGCGCTGGCTTTTATTTTTATCACGTCTGGCCTTTATATGCGGCCTGTTTTTGTTGCTGTCGTTGTGGCTGCTGGTCAAGGACTGGATCCGGGATGAAAGCCTGGTATCCACCATCATCACCATCGGGTTTTTTATGGGCATGGTGATCGTGCCGGTTACCCTGCTTAGTTATCTTGTTCTTTGGCTGTCCGGGAAAAAACCAGGGAAAGCGGTACCCCGGTGGCTGATTATTGGAAATATCATCGTGATGCTGCTACTGCTGGCCTATATCGTTTATATCAATTATCTCTATGCAAAGTCCATGTTATGATCAAAGCCATCATCAATCATAAACCCACCCGTTTGTTCCTTGTGCTCGCGGGCATCTTTATCACCAACGCGCTGATTGCCGAATTTATCGGGGTAAAGATATTTTCCCTGGAAGCGACACTGGGGTTGAAGCCGGCTGAGATTCACCTCTTTGGCGGGGTATATTCTTTCAACCTAACCTGCGGGGTGATCATGTGGCCGGTTGTTTTTGTCATGACCGATATTATCAACGAGTATTACGGGGTGAAAGGGGTCCGGTTTCTAAGCTGGCTTACCATTATCCTCATCGGGTTCGGTTTTCTCGTGGTCTTTGGTGCCATCCAGACAGCTCCGAATGAGTGGTGGATCACCAGCAAACAGCCAGCTGGGATCGAAAACATGAATACGGCATTCAACGGCATCTACGGGCAAGGCCTGGGAATCATCATCGCTTCAATGACCGCCTTTATGCTGGCGCAGCTGGTGGATGTGTTTGTATTTCACCGCATCAAGAAGCTGACGGGGGAGAAGAAGATCTGGTTGCGTGCAACCGGCTCCACCGTGATCTCCCAGCTGATTGACAGTTTCGTGGTGCTGATGATTGCTTTTTACTTTTATCCCCGGCTGGTAAAAGGACAGGGCCAGCCCTGGCCGTTGGATCAGCTGATCGCTATCTGCCTGGTGAATTACATCTATAAATTCATTGTGGCTATCCTGCTGACGCCTGTTATCTACGGCGTCCATGGTTGGATTGAACGTTACCTGGGTCACGAACAGGCCGCTGTGATGAAAAAAGCCGCTATGGAGGATCATTAACCGGATGCTTTTACGAGGGCAGCCACGATCTTGTCGATGGGAAGGGTAACCGAGTCCACAGAAAAATCATCCCAGTTTATAAAGCGAAAGGTTTCAGTTTCACTTGTGTTTTCGTAGACCTGCAATTGTTGGGCGTCGAAGTCGAACGGTTTGTCCCGGAGCGGAACCCGGATCGGTTCCAGCGCTTCCACCCGGTAGTAAATGGAGATGATCTGGTGCGCGGGGTTAAAGGCCGACATCTGAAAATAGTCGGTTGTATAAAGGTGGTCACCCACCGCAACATGTAGCCCCATTTCTTCCTTGAATTCCCGCCTGAGGCAGTCCCGGGTACCTTCCCCGAACTCCAGCCCGCCACCGGGAAACTTGGTGTAATAAGCCCCGCGGATGAACTCATCGCTGACCAGCACCTGACGGTCCGGGTTGATCAGAACACCGTAAACGCGCAGGTTAAACATGGGGTTCAGAATATTTTTTTCCTGAAGAAGTACCAGCCGATTACAAGCGCAATTCCCAGCGACAGGAAGGCAACGATATAGAATGCATACCGGGAATGCTCAAAACCACTGGGTACGTTCATGCCAAAGAGGCTGGCGATCAGTACGGGAAAGGTTAGTACAATGGTAATTACGGCGAGCCGTTTCAGCACCTGGTTCTGGTTGTTGGCGATGATGCTTGCAAAGGCATCCAGCGTGCTGCTGAGGATGTTTGTATAAATATTGGCCATTTCCAGGGCCTGCGAGTTGTCCACGATCATGTCGTTGAGGATCTCATTTTCTTCTTCCGTGAGGCCGAGAAAATTCGTCCGCTCGAGTTTCATCATCAGCATCTCATTCGACCTCAGGGCAGTGACGAAATACACCAGGCTTTTCTGGATCCGCATCAGTTCCAGGAGGTATTCGTTCCGGCTGGCGTGATAAAGTTTTTGCTCAAAGGTGTTCCGCCGCTGGTTGATCTCCTTGAGGTGTTCCATAAAGGTTTGCACCACTTTTTCAAAAATCTTCAGCACCATCATGTTCCGTTTGTCGGGATGCCTGTTCTGAAATGTGTTCAGGAATTTTTTGATGGCAGTATTCTCAAAGGAGTTGACGGTCACGATCTGGTTGTGCGTCATGATGATGCAAATCGGGATCGTGATATAATATGCATCGCTTTCGTTGAATGAGTTATTTTCTGTGGGTGTTTTTATGACGATGAGCCGTACATTGTCGTCTTCTTCAAAACGGCTCCGTTCATCGATATCGAGTGAGTCTTTGAGGAAGTCGATCGGGATATCGAGCGAGGCGGACAGTTCGGAAAACTCCTCCTGTTTGAGCGGGGGCAGCACATTGACCCAGGCTCCGTTTTCCGGTTTTTCGATCGCGATGGTCTGCTGGTTGATATTTTTAAAATACTGTATCACGGTGGTAAAGGTAGGGGAGAACGACAGTAAATGCTCATGTGGTATGTCCCGTTTCGGGAATTTCAATAGCGCCGTCAAAGACTTTTTCGGCCGGACCGCAAAGCCAGATGTTTTCAAACCGGTTGTCATCGACCCGGTCAAATTTCACGTTGAGGGTTCCGCCAAGGGTTTTTACTTCCACATCGTTATAGCCATTATCATTATGGTAACAGACCAGTGCGGCCGCGGTTACACCGGTACCGCATGAAAAGGTCTCGTCTTCCACACCCCGTTCAAAAGTGCGGACAATGATCTTGTCTGCATCTGGGAGCTGTTCAACAAAATTTACATTGATTCCATCTTCCTCAAATTCCCTGCTATGCCGGATTTCGTATCCCTTTTTGTAGACATCCAGGTCCATGACATGGGTCACCATTTTGACATAGTGGGGAGAACCGGTATCGAGGACAGAGTCGTTAAGGAATTTGCGAATATGTTTTACATCGCGCATTTTCAGGGAAATGATTCCTTCGGAATCGATCTCGGCTTCATGCGAGCCGTCAGAAGCCAGGAACCGGTATCTTTCACGGTGGATCCCCAGATGATAGGCAAATTTGACCATGCACCGGCCGCCGTTTCCGCACATGCTGCCTTCCTTACCATCGGCATTGTAATATTTCATTTCAAAGTCAAACCCGGGCTTTTGATTCAGGAGCATCAGGCCGTCGGCCCCGATGCCAAATCGCCGGTCACAGAGGCGATGGATTTCCAGGTCGGTCAGCCCGTTATACAGCCCTTTCCTGTTGTCTGCAAGAATGAAGTCGTTTCCGGTTCCCTGGTATTTCTGAAATTGGAGTAACATGGTATGCGGAGGTTCGTTTGGTAAGGTTGGATTTGTACCCTGACCGGACCGGGAATGACCGGTTACCGGATTAGTTTATTCTATTTTTTCTGCGAATATCTGAACAAATTTCTGGATCAGCTTTTCCACGGCTGCCTGCCCGTCACGGGAAAATTCCCTGACCACCCGGTTGGCCACTATGGCATTCAGGGCCAGGCAATGGTGTCCCAGGAGTTTGCCCAGTCCATAGATGGCCGAAGTTTCCATTTCGAAATTTGTAATGCGGTGCTGGCCAAAACGGAAATCCGTAAGCCGATTGATCAGGTCGGGATTCCGTACACCAAGCCGCAGGACCCGTCCCTGCGGGCCGTAAAACCCGGGGCAGGTTACTGTGATTCCCTGGTGAAACCCGTCTACAAAATGCTTGATCAGGGAAGCTGCCCCGCTGCTTACATAGGGGTGCCCGATCTGCCCGTGTATCTGGGTGTGGGTAATAAAGGAATGGATGAGCTCTTTATCCTGTTCATTCTGCTCCAGCCGGTAAAAATTCAGGAGGTTGTCGATTCCCAGACCATGTGTGGAGGCGACAAAATGATCAACCGGGATATCCGCCTGGAGGGACCCCGATGTACCTACTCGGATGATGTTGATAGAACGGAGGTCTTTGCGGATCTCCCGGGTCTCGAAATCAATATTGACCAGTGCATCGAGTTCATTCAGCACGATATCGATGTTGTCGGGTCCGATACCGGAGGAAAGCACCGTGATCCGTTTTTTTCCGATATATCCGGTATGCGAAACAAATTCCCGGTGCTGGCGTTTTATTTCCACCCGGTCGAAATACTTGCTTATCTCTTTTACCCGGTCAGGATCCCCGACGGTCACGACCGTGCCTGCGAGTTCTTCGGGCCGCAAATCGAGGTGATACACGGCCCCGCGGGCATTGATGATCAGTTCTGATTCGGCAATACGGCTCATGGTAATTCTTTTATTACAGACAATCAATTCAAAAATATGCTTTATTTTCGCAGCTGTTTATAAAAAAGGGTCCTTTGGCCGAGTGGCTAGGCTCAGCTCTGCAAAAGCTGCTACAGCGGTTCGAATCCGCTAGGGACCTCTAAAAAGACCGTCAATTGACGGTCTTTTACTTTTAAGTCCGGATAGTCCGAATAGGTTTTTTTGAGTTTGAGGTTTCTTAATTCCTGGAACAAATCATTTTTATTGAGGAGCAGCATATCGCAGAAAGATCAGGAATATTTTATTGCTCAACGTAAGCAAATTGCCCCTGGGGGGTATAAAGCCGCTGGAGTGAATCGCGGAGACGGGTAGTGTCTGATGTGGAAGCCGGCAGGCGGAATAGAATTTTGAAAACCGTGGAGTCCTGAGTTTCCAAAAGAACCGGAAGGCCAAATCCTTTCAGCAACGCAAATCGTTGCAGCCCCCTTGTCCGGCCTGTCGTTTCCACCACAAACTTAAATTCACCGGGGATGGATTTGCCCGAATTGTAGGAGATGCTGTCTTTTTTTGTTGCAGTTGAATCCGTTGCTGCCGGAAGTAAATTAATCGTGGTGTCAAGAACCGGTTGTGCCGCCGGCTCGATCCCTATTCCTTCCGGTAAATTGCTGATATCGTTGTGGCGTGCCTGTGTTTTCTTGTATACCGTGAAGCCGCCCCAAATGGCCAGACCAAGCCCGGAAACCAGTAAAAAAAGAAATAATATTTTTCGACCGCTAGGTTTTACTTTGGGTGCATAGAATATGGATTTGAATCCGCCTGTACTGTCCTGATCATCCAATTCTGTTTCATTGTCGGAGAGTCCTGCCGCCTTTTCCAACTGGGCTGCTCCTGGAGTAAAACGGAATCCACCCGTTTGAAGTTTGGTCAGGCTGCCGATCCGGTCAAAATAATAGGGTTTACCGATATTCAGAAACTGTATTACAGATTCCAGGAAACTTTCAAGATCCGAAGCGGCAAGGGTTTGTTGTTTTCCTGTTTTTTCAGCAATAAACCGAACCAGGTCCGGGGAATCCCTGATCCCGGGATTGCCTTCGAAAAGTGTTCCTTCAAGATCTGGGGCATGGGTGGATTTCCCGCTTTCCGGGTATGCCTGTTCCCCCGGCTCAAGAATAAAGCTTCCGATTCCGGGCAATTCAAGGCGTCTGTTGCGAACAAGAAACTCTGCTAAAAGAGGTTCGATTTTCAATTCGATAAGATATTAGGAATTACAAGATAAATAATTTGATGCGGGCTTGCAAGCGGGGAAGCCGATTGTATTTTACCTTTGACAGATATGTTTACCGAAGAAGAAAAAAGGTTTATGACCTATTGGGAACAGAACCGGGACCGTAAAAAGCGCCTGATCTGGCAATTAGCTGCCGGGCTTCCTCTTGCGGTTTTGCTGGCCGGTGGTATTTTTGTCACGTATTTTTCCCGCTGGTATACCCGGGCGGTCATGATGATCAACTGGAGTGCCTCAGGGGTGTTGGTGGTCATTGCAGGGCTGATGGCAATCGTGGCTTTTGTAGTGAGTTTTTCAGCCCGTCATAAATGGGAAATGAATGATCAGCGATACCGCGAGCTGCTTTCCCGTCGGGAACGGGATCATATTTCAGATCCCGGTGCAGCGGTTTAAACACAATAAAAGTCTTACTCTTAATTCTGAAGTCAAATGAAAAAAAATCTACTTGCTGTTTTCCTTGTTTTTATACTTTTTACTGAAAATTCCTGTTTAAAAGACAAATCCTGTCAGCCGAAAACAATCCAAAGTGAGGAGGGGGCCCTGCAAAACATGATCACGACCTTTGGGCTCAATGCCACACGGCACAGCAGTGGTTTGTATTACGAAATTATTAACCAGGGTTCCGGGGCCGCTCCAAACCCTGCTTCCTCGGTCTCTGTTCGGTATGTAGGCAAGCTGGCAGACGGAACCATCTTTGATCAGGCCACTTCACCCACCTCCCTTTTCCCGATGGCAAACTTTATCGCGGGATGGCAAATCGGGTTATCCCTGATCCGGGAAAGCGGTTTTATCAAGCTCGTCATCCCTTCCTCCCTGGCTTATGGTTGCCAGCAGGCCGGGATCATCCCGGCGCATTCCATCCTGTATTTTGAAGTGGAACTGGTAGATGTACAATAGATATGGGAACCCTTTCTTTAACAAGGACGGTATCGTTTCGCCGCCTAATTTTGCCACAAATCACATCCTTTGTCTTACGAAGCGATTTCCGTATTTGATATTTTCAAAATTGGAATTGGTCCCTCCAGTTCTCATACCCTGGGCCCCTGGCTGGCAGCCAGGCAATTCGCCGCGAAACTTTCCCGGCAGGGATTGTTACAGGATGTAACCACACTCAAGGTATTGCTCTATGGGTCCCTGGCCAAAACGGGGAAAGGACATGGTACAGATGTGGCTGTTCAGCTTGGTCTGATGGGGGAAGATCCGGTGACTTTTGCGGTCGATCAGATCGGGGCCCGGATCCGGGATATCGCAGCCATGAAAAAATTGTTATTGCTTGGTCTGCATGAGGTGGATTTCGATCCCCAGGAGGATATTGAGTTTCTGATAACCGAATCCCTTCCTTTTCATCCCAATGCGCTCAGTTTTCTGGCGGAATTCCGGAACCGGGATGCTGTTTCTGAAACATATTATTCAATAGGCGGAGGGTTTGTGGTACAGGAAGGTGATACGGGTATGCCCAAAACCCATGTACAGCTTCCTTTCCCGATCCATACGGCGGATGACCTGCTTCACTGGTGTATAAAAACGGGTTTATCAATACACGAGATCGTGCTGGAGAACGAACACGCATGGCGGAGCGAAACTGAAATCCGCGCCGAAGTCATGAATATCTGGCGGGTGATGCGGGAATGCATTTTCCGCGGCTGTCATACACCGGGGATCCTTCCCGGAGGTCTTGGTGTAAAAAGACGGGGAGCCGACCTGAATAAAAAATTGCTTTCGGGAAAATCATATCAGGATTATGATACCTGGCTGGAAGCGATCCGTTCCGGGGGAAATGCGTTCAAATATACGCTCGACTGGGTAAGCTGTTTTGCGCTGGCGGTAAACGAGGAAAATGCATCTTTTGGGCGTGTGGTTACAGCTCCCACCAATGGAGCTGCGGGCGTAATTCCTTCGGTGCTCCAGTATTTTATTGCTTTTTGCGGGGGTGATGAAGTTGAAAAAATCACCCAGTTCCTTCTGACAGCTGCGGAAATCGGAAGTATTTTCAAAAAGGGTGCGACTCTTTCGGCCGCGATGGGAGGCTGTCAGGCCGAGATAGGAGTTTCATCCGCCATGGCGGCTGCCGGACTTACTGAAGCTCTCGGCGGTACGCAGCGCCAGGTACTGATGGCTGCTGAGATCGCGATGGAGCATCACCTGGGATTGACCTGTGATCCAATCGCCGGTTTGGTACAGGTGCCCTGTATTGAAAGGAATACCATGGGTGCGATCAAAGCGATCACCGCTTCCCAGCTGGCCCTTCAAAGCACGCCCGATTTTGCGAAGGTTTCGCTGGATGCAGTGATCCGGACCATGTGGGATACGGCCCTTGACATGAGTCATAAGTATAAGGAAACTGCAGACGGGGGACTGGCCGTGCATGTTCCGCTCAGCCTGCCAGAATGCTGATTCTCCCTTTCCCTGTATTCGCTAAACTTTTGCCTGGCTTAATTCATCGCAGGTATGTCAGCCTGTGCGGGATAAACTTTGATCTCATTATAAAGGGTGTCCCGCTCAACCGGAACCCGACGTGCCTGCCGGATCAGGTTCACCAGTTCCTCGGTGGTCATCGTTGGGGACTGTTCTTCCGAACCGGCCATGGTGTAGATCCGGGTTGTGTCATCAATGGTCCCGTCGATATCATCCACCCCGAACGCGAGTGAAAGCTGTGCATTCTGCCGGCCCAGCATGGGCCAGTA
>JBMSNP010000093.1:0-8321 GCA_049421765.1 Chitinophagaceae bacterium | reverse complement strand
GGCCAGGACCGCAATGAGGATTTCCTGCTGTCCGGGTTTGAGATTCTGAAATTGTACCTGGTAATATGCTGGCATAACTGAGTAAAAACAGGTCTTTAAAAAAAAGGCCTTGCCGTTTTCGGGCAAGGCCTGGTTATTAGTTTCAATTAACCCTGTTGCGGGGGAGGCGGCATGCGCTCTTCCCTCGGTTTTTGCTCGGGCTTCGGGATCAGTACTTTCCGGGACAGTTTGAATTTTCCGGATTTGGGATCGGTGCCGATCAGTTTTACCTTCATAACATCTCCTTCCTTCACGATCCCTTCAAGTGTTTCAAGACGTTTCCAGCTGATCTCACTGATGTGAACCAGACCCTGTTTGCCAGGGAGGAATTCAACAAAGGCACCAAAAGGCATGATTGATTTTACCGTAGCCTCGTAGGTATCACCAACCTGGGGTACGGCCACAATTCCCTTGATCCAGGAAACAGCCTTGTCCACTCCATCTTTATTGGTGCTGAATATGCTCACTTCACCACGGTTGTTGATCTCTTCCAGGTTGATGGTGGTTCCTGTCTCGCGCTGGATCTCCTGGATAACTTTACCGCCGGGCCCGATTACGGCACCGATGAATTCCTTATCTATAAACAGTTTCACCATTCGGGGTGCATGCGGCTTAACATCTTCGCGGGAAGCGGGTATGCAGTTGTACATCGCATCCAGGATATGCATCCGGCCGCGACGTGCCTGCTCAAGCGCCTGCTGCATCACCTCCATCTTCAATCCGTCCACCTTGATATCCATCTGTACACCGCAAATTCCATCCCGGGTGCCGGTAACCTTAAAGTCCATATCGCCAAGGTGATCTTCATCACCCAGGATATCCGTAAGGATCGCGTACTTGTCGCCCTTTGTAATCAATCCCATCGCCACCCCGGAAACGTGTTTCGGGACACCCACACCCGCATCCATCAGCGCCAGTGAACCGGCACAAACGGTTGCCATCGATGAAGAACCATTTGATTCGAGGATATCACTTACCACCCGTACGGTATAAGGAAAATCGCCTGTCGGCATCATTTGCTTTAATGAACGCATGGCCAGGTTTCCATGTCCCACTTCACGCCTGCTTTGTCCCCGCATCATCTTTACCTCACCCGTTGAAAAAGGAGGGAAATTGTAGTGGAGATAGAATTTAGAATCATAGGATTTCGCCGCACTTTCGATCAGCAGTTCATCTAAAGGAGTACCCAAGGTAACCGTCGTAAGCGACTGTGTTTCACCGCGAGTGAAAAGTGCTGCACCGTGCGGGGAAGGAAGCACATCTACTTCCATATCCAGTGGTCTTACCGTATCCAGGCTCCTGCCATCCAGGCGAATTTTTTCGTCCAGGATCATATCCCTTACCACGTCATACTGGAGGTCGCTGTAGTAATTGTTCACCAGTTTTTTGGTCAGGGAAGGCATTTCTTCACCTTCTTTCAGTTCCAGACCGGACTTGATATGTTCGATTACTTCATCCTGCACAGCCGAAAACCGGTCAATTCTTTCATGCTTGCTGAGTTGTGCTTTGGCAATCTCGTAAACTTTGGTTTTGGCAAAGGCGTACACTTTATCCTTCAGTGCCTCGTCGGTAGCGGGCTTGGGATAATCCCTTTTGCCCTTGACACCGACCATATCACGCAGTTCTTCCTGAGCTTTTACCTGAATCCGGATAGCATCGTGGGCCACTTCAAGGGCTTTGCACAGGTCGGCCTCGCTGCATTCCTTGGCCTCACCTTCCACCATCATCAGGTTCTTTTCGGTAGCTGCAATGATAAAATCCAGGTCGGAAATTTCCATCTGGCTGCGGGTGGGGTTCACCACGAATTCGCCATTGACCCGGGAAACACGTACCTCCGAAATGATCTCCTTGATGGGAATATCAGAAACTGCAAGGGCTGCCGAAGCGGCCAGACAGGCCATGGCATCCGGCATGATCTCGGGGTCGCTTGAGATCAGTGAAATCAAAACCTGTACTTCACAGAGATAATCCTCCGGGAACAGGGGACGAAGGGCCCGGTCGATCAGGCGGCTGGTTAGAATCTCATAGTCATTCAGACGGGCTTCCCTTTTAAAGAAAGAGCCCGGAATCCGGCCTGCTGAGGCAAATTTTTCCTGGTAATCCACCGAAAGGGGGAAAAAACTTTGTCCCTCCTTGGGTTCCCGTGTAGCCACCACTGTGGCAAGTATCATACAGTTTCCCATGGAAACCGTAACGGCTCCATCGGCCTGGCGGGCCAGGCGGCCGGTCTCAATAGTGACCATGCGGCCTCCGCCGATATCAAACGTTTTACGAATAGGTTGTTGTAACATGCTTGTTTAAATTAGAATTGAGTAATGAAAACGCGGTCCATTTTTTCCCGGTATGTTTTCTCAGAAAGAATGCTTACCCCTTTTTCCGGTTCTGGCGGACACGATCCCGTCTCCCGGTCTTAAAACATTTATTCCCAAAATCCTCGAGGAAATTGGGAATAGTATATAAAACAACTGTTTCTTATTTCGAAGAAACCCGGTGTTTAAGACTGCTCCCTACTCCTTTTCGGAATCCGGGAAATCATTATTTTCTGAGTCCGAGTTTCTCGATCAACTGGCGGTAACCGGTCAGGTTATGCTTTTGCATGTAGTTCAGCAGGCGTTTCCGCTTACCAACGAGTTGCATCAGGCCGCGATGGGTGGAGAAATCTTTTTTGTTTTGTTGCAAATGTCCGCTGATCTGGCTGATCCTTTCTGTGAGGAGGGCGATCTGGCCTTCGATGGAACCGGTGTTCTTCTCATTACCGGCGTAGGTTTTCAAAACAGAGGCTTTTTTTTCTTTTGTTAGAGGCATCTTTTTAATTTTTAAATTTCATCCGATTTTTTTCATCCGATATTTGAGGCGCAAAGGTAAGGCAGTTTCCGCGAACAGCAAAGGTTTGGGATGGCTTTTTTAGCCTCCTCGGACTGCCCGTAAAGCCTGGTTATCAACATTTAATCTAATTCAATCACATGGAGCTTTCCTCCGACACCCGGAATATCCTGGGACTGCAACTGCCTACTGATCCCCGCTGGGCGAACCTGGCCGGTCTTTCCCTCGAAGAGATCCTTACCGACCACGCTTACTGCGAACAAAAAGCCGCTTCATCCTGTATGTCCCTGATCCAGCGTTATCCTTCACTCGAGCGCCTGGTTTCTGAACTGGCACCCATTGTAACTGAAGAATGGGGGCACTTCAGGCTTGTGCTGGCGGAACTTCAGAAAAGAGGACTGAAACTGGGCCGTCAACGGAAAGATGCTTATGTAAACGCTTTGCTTGAATTTCAGAAAAAAGGAGGTGACCCGGATGGAAGGCTTCTCGACCAACTGCTTACCATGGCCCTGATCGAGGCCCGAAGCTGTGAACGATTTAAAAGACTGAGTGAAGGACTGGAAGACCCTTACATGCAAAAATTTTACCGGCGATTCATGGAAAGCGAAGCCGGGCACTATACCCTTTTTATCGAACTGGCAGAAAACTATATAGAAAAATCCCGGGTTCGAAGCCGATGGGCCGAATGGCTCCAATATGAGGCGGGGGTTATGCGGGAACTGCCCACCCGCGGGGACAGGATACATTGAAATTCCGCAATCGTTTGAATCCGGCCTTCCGGTAATTATGCAGTATTTTCAACTTCGGCCAACAAGCACCGGTCGCTTATTCATGTATTAATACCCTGGTACCCGCCGGAATTCCGGAATCCTTTCTCTCCGCTCACTTCAGGATCGAAAATATCGATCCCGAAAAAATTATCATCGATCAAACCGGCCAGGGCCTGATCAATCGTTCCTTCAGGGTACGTTATGATTTGACCGCTGATTTTTTTTTACAGCAGCTCAATCTTCATGTATTCCCAAATCCCCGGGCTATCCAGGAAAACTATTTACAACTCCGGAGCGCCGGCGGGATCCGGATGCCTGCGCCATTGTTTTGCGAGCCCGGTGAGACGCTTTGTTATGACAACAGAGGGGGGTGCTGGCGGGCATACGAGTTTATCCCGAACGCATCCACGTTCAGCCTGGCAAGTTCTCCTACACTGGCCCGCTCTACCGCACAGGCTTTTGCCCGGTTTACGACTGCTTTCGAGAAGTTTGATACCGCTTTGCTTCATGAAGTTATACCCGGATTTCACGACCTGGGACTTCGTTATCAGCAGTTCCTCGACTCCCTCGAAAAGGGTCTTCCGGGTCGTTTGGAACAGACCACTTCACTAAGCAGGGAACTTATCAGCAGGAATCATTATGCCGGATTTTATGATGAATTTACCCGTTCGCCTGGTTTCCCAAAACGTGTCATGCATCATGATGCCAAGATCGGGAACATCATGTTTCGGGCAGATACGGGGCTTGTAATTTGCCCGGTGGATTATGACACGGTAATGCCCGGTTATTTTTTTTCGGACCTGGGCGATATGATTCGTTCAATGGCTGGCGACCAGGCTGAAGACAGCCTCAATACAGATCCGGTAAAGATCCGGACTGAATATTATGAGGCAATTTTAGACGGATATACAGGTGTTATCGGGGATCAGCTTACAGAGACTGAAAAGGAAAACATACACAGCGCCGGATTGCTTATGATTTACATGCAGGCGCTTCGGTTCCTGGCCGATTATCACAACGGGGATGTTTATTATCAGACCCGGTATCCCACCCAGAATTTCGACCGTGCAATCAACCAATTCGGACTATTGCGATCCCTGGAAGATTTTCTGAACCAGCGTTTTGGTTTTTCAATTCCTGTAAAAAAACAGGCGGAATGATTGTTTTTACCTTATTCTTTTGATTTTTCGAAGTCGAAGGCCTAAATTCATACACCAAACAAAACCACCTAATTATGAGAAGATCAAAATTTGTGTTAAGCGCATTACTGGCCTTTGTTCTTTCCGGATTTTCCCCGTTGCTTGCCTCTCCCTCTGCGGATGAAAACGGTCCGGAAAAAGTATCCGTTACCACCGACCCCCAGACTGCCCGTATCTACATCAACGGGGTGTTGACGGGCACCGGAAGTGTTACCGTAACGGTACCAAAAAATGACTGTGTCCGGGTAGAAGTTAAACTCGAAGGATATATCCAGGAAACACGTACTTATTGTGATAAAAAAGGGATGTCCAAACCGCCCAATTCCGACTACATCCAGCTGCAGGCCGACGAATCGTATACTTCCTCGATCCAGTCTGATGTGGCCAATAACGAGATTCTTCTCAGTGTAAAGCGTGGCAAAAGCCGAGAAGATGCCTGGAAACTCATCGTGGCAACGGTTTTGAGCAAGTTCGATGTACTGGAAAATAATGACGAAAAATCAGGATACCTGCGGACCGCCTGGGTGGGTCAAACCTTTTTAAAGGGGAACAATACCATCCGCACACGGGTGATCATTAAGTTATCATCCGAAGATCCGCTTGCATTTAAGATTAAATTCATTTCTGAAGAATCCCGCCGGGCAGGAACTCCGTTCAGCTCGGATGAACAGTATTCTCCTTTCGGCAGGATCCTTAAAAAATACGACGGCTTTATTGATGAACTGACCACGAAACTGGCAAACTAGTTTTTTCGACATGATCAACCCCGGCCTGCCAACCGGAAGGAATGGTTGATTTTTCATTCAGCCCTGGGGAAACCGTCAGGGCTGAATGTTTTCGCAGGACACCTGAAAAGATAACCACCCCATTCCATGCCTGACCGACATGCATATTTCAAGATCGCCTGGCTGTTGCCATTGCTTTTCTGTGCATGGGCATCGGCCGCGCAACAGGAATATTCCGGGATGCAACGGGAACCCATCCTCACAGAGCCGTTTGATGCCAAAGGCAACCAATGGCTTTTGCCACAGGGTTTTTGGGAAAATGGCATGCTGGTAATATCCGACAGGCTGAATATGCAGCGTCCCAAAACATCCGTTTCCCTCTCCGTGAACGAATCAGTGGATTACGAAATAGAATTTACGGTTGCCTCCACTTCTTCTCTCCTCCCCGCCCAGGTGCACTGGAATAATTATTGGCTGGAAATTACGGCTGGGACGGGTATATCCGTTTACCTGAGCGGCTCGCATATCAAATCATTAGGCATCCAGCCTGAGAAGGGTCGTCTCAACAAGTACACCATTCGAAAATCCGGAACAACGTACTACTATTTCATTGATGAGAAGAATGTTGGCTCAACGGCTTGCATCCGTCCTGAAAACCCGAAAAAACTGGAAGTTGGTTTTTCCGGCAAAATTAATGTTGATGATCTGAAAGTGAGCTATGTGCGTAAAGGAGATCCTTTGCTGGCGGACGCAAATGATGATCAGGCTGAACGCACAATTACAAAAACGGACAACCAGGCACAGGCCAAAAAAGGAATTCAGCCGGGCGGCCGTTATTTTGCACTCATCATCGGGGTTTCCAAATACAACGACCCGAAGCTGTACCTGGAAAATCCTGAGAAGGACGCCATGATGGTTCGGAAAATTTTTCTAACCAAGTATTCCTTTGACGATTCCACCACTTTTTTACTGCTTAATCCCACCCGTCAGAAGATTATTTCTGAGTTGTACCGTCTGCGCAAAGTGATCGGCCCTAACGATAATCTTCTCATCTTTTATGCGGGCCACGGGTTCTGGGACAAAGAAGCCAAGCAAGGTTACTGGTGGGCCAAGGATGCGGCCCGGGATGACCCTTCCACCTGGCTGTCCAACAGCGATCTGCGGGAACAGATCCGCAGTATCCGGTCGGCCCATACCCTGCTAATCTCCGATGCCTGTTTCAGTGGAGGCATCTTCCGGACCAGGGGCGGCGACGACCTGATGAATGCCACCAAGGATATACAGGTTTTATACCGGATGCCCAGCCGTCGGGCCATTACCAGCGGCACGATGACCGTTGTACCTGACAATTCAATCTTTTTACAGTATTTCCTGAAGCGTCTGGGGGAAAACGAAGTGCCCTTTATTTCCTCGCAGCAACTGTTCGACAGTTTCCGGACGGCCGTGATCAATAACTCAAATGTGGTACCCCAGGATGGCGTGATCGCCGAAACGGGTGATGAAGGAGGTGATTTTATTTTTATGTTAAAGCGCCGGTAAACCTGCACCAACTGACTTACTTGCATTTTTTACACCCGGTTTGGGTGTTGCCACCAACCACGAATGTTCCGTTGGGGTTTTGCTGGAATCCGTTATAAGAACCTCCCAGTACAAAACTGCCATCCGGGTTTTTGAAAAAACCTTCGTATGCCCCGCCGGTAACATAAGTCCCATCCGGGTTTTGTTTGTAGCCGTTGTAACATCCGCCGAGTACCCAACTCCCGTTGGGGTTTTGTTGCGCTCCGTTGTAAGCCCCGCCCAGTACATAAGTGCCGTCCGGGTTTCGCTGGTAGCCGTTATAAGCCCCTCCAACCACGTAATGTCCGTCGGGGTTTTGCTGGTACCCGTTATAGGCTCCCCCCAAAACATAGGTGCCATCCGGGTTCCGGAAATAACCGTTGTATTCCCCGCCAGTCACGTAGCTTCCGTCGGGGTTTTTCATAAAGCCATCATATCCTCCGCCCAGCACATACTTCCCGTCGGGATTTTGTTTCCAGCCATCAAAGCATCCCCCCAGCACAAAACTGCCATCGGGATTCTTTTTCCAGCCATTGTACTGGGCATTCAAAACGCCTGCGACGACTAACAAAAAAGAGGCTGTCATGATGGCCCTGGCCGTCATTTTATTTTTAAACCGGTAAATGGTCATTATGAAGTCCGCTAAATAACCCATGGAATAAATATACGGAATCGGCATTATTCCGCTACACGTACACCTTCTTCCGCCCCGGTAATGATAAAGGACGGCGGATAACCGATGGCAAGTGTGTACTCCCTCTTAATATGTTCCCTGAATACGGGCAGCTTTTTTCGCAGTACCAACGCAATGGCACAACCACCGAAACCTGCGCCGGTCATCCGGGCACCGATGCAACCGCTAAATGTGCGGCAGAGTTCCACGATCGTATCGAGTTCCCTGCCAGTTACTCCGTAATCATCTCTTAATGAATCATGAGATGCAAACATGAGTTTACCCAATACAGGCAGGTCTTTTGTCTGCAGGGCAATCACCGTATCCTTTACCCGCTGATTTTCCCGGATCACATGCCGGGCCCTTTTTTCAAGAACAGGGTTTCCGAGCAGGTATTGGTATTTTTCAAAACTTGCGGGATCAATATCACAGAGATGGGTCGCATCGACTTCCTGCCTTAGCAATTTCAGGGCAGCCCCGCATTCGGTGAACCGCTCATTGTATTTTGATTCTGCCAATACCCGGGGTTTATTGG
>JBMSNP010000092.1:0-8417 GCA_049421765.1 Chitinophagaceae bacterium | reverse complement strand
AACTGATGGGTTCTTCTCCGGAAGCCCAGCTCCAGATCCGGGGCGGGAAAGCCGTCATACATCCCATTGCCGGGACCTTCCGGCGAACCGGCGACGATGAGGCCGATCAGGCTGCAGCGCAACGACTATTAAATGATGCCAAAGAAAACGCGGAACATGTGATGCTGGTCGACCTCGCACGGAACGACCTGAGCCGTTCCTGCGAAGCCGTTACGGTTACCCATTACCGGCAGGTTCAATATTTTTCACATGTCATTCACCTGGTCAGTGAGGTAACCGGTGAGCTTCCAAAGGGTGCGAATCCCTTTAAGATGCTGGCTAGCACTTTTCCCGCCGGGACCCTAAGTGGGGCACCGAAATACCGGGCCATGGAGCTGATCGATGAAATGGAGCCTACCGCGCGCGGTTTTTACGGTGGTGCAATCGGGTTCGCCGGGTTTGACGGAAGTTTTAACCACGCAATCATGATACGGACCTTCCTGAGCAGGCAAAACAAATTAATATGCCAGGCCGGAGCCGGTGTGGTGGCAGCCAGTAAACCGGAAAGCGAACTGGAAGAAGTAAACAATAAACTGGGGGCCTTAAAAAAAGCGATCGAACTGGCAGGTACTTTATAAATTAAAATCCTGGTCACCGGAGAACACAGAACTCAGATTGCCGGGCCGCATCAAATATTTTGAACAGGTTGATATGAGAATACTGGTTTTTGATAATTACGATTCGTTTACCTACAATCTTGTCCATCTTGTGGAAAAGATTACCGGTATCAAAACAGATGTGTACCGGAACGACCAGCTCCCACTGGAAAAAGTCGCTGAATACGACCGGATCATCCTTTCTCCCGGTCCGGGAATCCCGGAGGAGGCCGGTTTGCTGATTCCCCTGATAAAGACCTACGCCTCAAGCCGGCCCATCCTCGGTGTATGCCTTGGTCACCAGGCGATCGGGCAGGCTTTCGGCGGGAAACTGGTGAACCTGGATACAGTTTATCACGGGGTATCCTCGGAGATCGAAATTCTAGAACCGGGCCCCGGAAGCAGGTTGTTTGCCGGCTTACCGGACCGGATAGAAGTGGGCCGTTACCACAGCTGGATCCTGTCGGATGAGGGCTTTCCGGAAGAACTGGAAGTCACGGCCCGGGATGAGAACGGGTTTATTATGGCCCTCCGGCACAGGACCTATGATATTCAAGGTGTGCAGTTTCACCCGGAAAGCGTGCTTACACCCAGGGGAGAAGAAATATTACATAACTGGTTGCGCGACAAATAACCCATATGAAGAAGATCCTGCAATATTTATTCGAACACAAGACGCTGAGCCGGGAAACAGCCCGTGAAGTCCTGGTAAATATCGGGAACGGAATCTATAATGAACATGAAGTAACTGCCTTTATGACGGTATACCTTATGCGAAGTATTACGATCGGTGAGTTGCAGGGATTCCGGGATGCCTTGCTGGAACTGTCCGTTAAAGTAAACCTCGGGTCTCACGAAACAATGGATATCGTTGGCACCGGTGGCGACGGGAAAAATACGTTCAATATCTCAACCCTCGCTTGTTTTATCGTGGCTGGAGCCGGGCATAAAGTGACCAAGCACGGGAATTACGGAGCATCGTCGGTCAGTGGGGCCTCCAATGTGATGGAGCAGGTGGGTTACATTTTCGGGACCGGGGAGGATAAACTAAAGCGGGAGTTGGAGGAAGCCAATATCTGTTTTCTCCATGCGCCTCTTTTTCACCCGGCTTTGAAGACCGTTGGCCCGATCCGGAAAAATCTGGCCATGCGTACTTTTTTCAACATGCTCGGTCCGATGGCCAATCCCGCCAACCCGGCTTTTCAGTTGGTGGGAGTCTTCAGTCCCGAAATGGCCAGGATCTATAATTACCTGTTGCAAGAGGGGGGAAAACCTTTTACGGTCATTTACAGCCTTGACGGCTATGACGAAATTTCATTGACCAGTGATACCAAGGTTATCAGCCACGAAGGGGAACGGATTCTTACACCGGAACAAGCGGGCAAGCGAATGGTGTCGCCCGCCGATATCAGCGGCGGGAACAGCGTGGAGGAATCGGCACGGATTTTCAAAAAGATACTGGCTGGAGAAGGAAGCTGGGCTCAAAACGCAGTGGTCCTGGCCAATGCGGCCATGGCCTTGCACAGCACAGGGAAATACAGGCAATATGATGATGCCTATAATGCGGCGGTGGAAAGTTTGGAATCCGGTCGGGCCAATGCCTGTCTCGGGAAGTTGCTGGCAATTCAGGCCGTTATGAACAAACCGGTAAACTGATATCTAAAAACGGAATGGATATTCTTGAGCAAATAGTTGGGGCCAAAAAAAAGGAAATTGAGCCCCTGAAACAGAAAAGCCCCGTCGGGCGATTTGAGCGGGAAGGATTTTTCTGGCAGATCAGGAACCGATCGATGGTCCAGCGCCTGCTGATGCCCGGGAGCAACGGGATCATTGCTGAGTTCAAAAGAAAAAGCCCGAGCCGGGGCTGGTTCAAACCCATGGAACTGGAAGTGGAACCGGTGGTTACGGAATACAATAAATACGCCGCAGGGATTTCCGTGCTTACGGATACCGGATTCTTCGGCGGGGATCTTGATGATCTTATCCAGACCAAGATGCTCACGGATATTCCCGTGCTTCGCAAGGATTTTATCATTGACCGGTGGCAGATAGCGGAGGCAAAGGCATTCGGTGCGGATGTGATCCTGCTGATCGCAGCCTGTCTTTCTCCCGCAGAGGTGCAGGAATTTGCCGCATATGCGAGGGAATTGGGGCTTGAATCGATCCTGGAGATACATGATGAAACCGAGCTGGGGCATCTGTGTGATGAAGTAAGCATGGTGGGTATCAACAACCGGAACCTGAAGACATTTGAAGTGGATATCCGTATTTCGCTGGATCTTATTGGAAAGATTACGGCCGGGAAACCGGTTATTTCTGAAAGCGGGATCCATTCGGCAGAGACTATGGTAACTTTACGGGATGCCGGGTTCCGGGGATTCCTGGTCGGGGAACGTTTTATGAAAACACCGGATCCTGGAAAAGCATTTGCGGAATTTATCGAAAGCCTGGGACCGTTGGCAAAATAAAATAGAACCCGGTCCGGGGAATGAAAAACAGCATTAACACACAATATGAATATTAAAGTTTGCGGGATCACCGAATTGAAGCAATTGCAACAGCTCGACGGGCTGGACATTGATTTCGCCGGTTTGATCTTTTACAAGGAATCTCCCCGTTATATCGGGGGAAAGCTTACGGGGAAAGACCTGAAAAAAGCGGATTTTGACTTAAAAAAAACCGGTGTCTTCGTCAACCCCGAAATGATCGAAGTCCTGGATGCCATTGATGAATATGGCCTTGAAGTGGTGCAATTGCACGGGGATGAAACACCTGAGATGTGCGAAGACCTGAGCAGTGAAGTCGAAGTGATCAAGGCCTTCCGGATCGGGGACAATGCGGATATCGACCAGCTGGTGGCACCTTATGATGCGGTCTGTGACTATTACCTGTTTGATACGGGAGGATTACAGGAAAGTATCGGTGGCACAGGTCGGCAGTTCGACTGGAACATCCTGCAGAATGCCAAGATCGAAAAACCGTTTTTCCTGAGCGGAGGTATCGGCGTGGAAGATGCCGCCCGCATCCGGGCCTTCCGTCATCCAGATCTGTTTGGGGTGGATGTCAACAGCCGTTTTGAAATCAGCCCCGGGGTGAAGGATATGAGCAAGCTGCTCCAGTTCAAGCTGGCGCTTAAACAGATACCATAGTGAATACAATCTGACCATAAGCTGATCGGGAGACCGGTTTGTTGGTTTTTTGCAGCAACCTGAATCAAATGAATATCATGGAAACGGTGGAAACAAATGAGCAGCAAGTCCCCGGGGGGTACCAAGACCTCCCGGATGCGTACGGCTATTATGGCCGCTTCGGGGGTGCTTATATACCCGAAATGCTGTATCCGAATGTGGAAGAACTCAGGGAACAGTATCTCCGGATCATGGGGGAAGAAAGTTTTCAGAATGAATTTCAGCACCTGTTACAGGATTATGTGGGCCGGCCCACACCCCTGTTCCTGGCCCGTCGTCTTTCTGCACGATACGGGGCGAATATTTTCCTGAAGCGGGAGGACCTGTGCCATACCGGCGCACACAAGATCAACAATACGATTGGCCAGATCCTGCTGGCAGATGCGCTGGGAAAAAAACGGATAATCGCCGAAACAGGAGCCGGGCAACACGGGGTGGCCACTGCCACCGTATGCGCTCTCAAAGGACTTGAATGTATTGTGTATATGGGGGAAAAGGACATTGAAAGACAGGCTCCGAATGTAGCCCGGATGAAGATGCTCGGGGCCACGGTTGTACCTGTTACCAGCGGGAGCCGCACCCTAAAGGATGCCACCAATGAAGCCATCCGGGACTGGATCAATCACCCGGATGATACCCATTATATCATTGGATCCGTTGTGGGGCCGCATCCGTATCCGGACATGGTCACCAGGTTCCAGTCGGTGATCAGTGAAGAGATCCGTTCACAGTTGATGGATATGACAGGCACTGAGCTGCCAAACTATGTGATCGCCTGCGTAGGTGGTGGCAGCAACGCGGCCGGAGCTTTTTATCATTTCCTGGATGAGCCGGCGGTGAAACTGATTGCCGTTGAAGCGGCCGGGGAAGGGATCAGCAGCGGACGTTCGGCTGCGACCACCCAACTGGGCACTCCGGGGATTCTCCACGGCAGTAAAAGCCTGTTGATGCAGACTGCAGACGGACAGGTTGTAGAGCCGCACAGCATTTCAGCCGGACTGGATTATCCCGGGATCGGCCCGCTTCATGCACACCTGTTTGAGACAGGTCGTGTGGTATTTATGAGCGCGACCGACCGAAAGGCCTTGCAGGCATCTTTTGAACTGGCCAAAATGGAAGGAATCATACCCGCCCTCGAGAGCGCGCATGCCCTTCATGCCCTGCGGATGATCAACTTCAGAAAGAATGATGTGGTGGTGATCTGTCTGAGCGGACGTGGGGACAAGGACCTGGAGACTTATATGAATAACATGTAACTAAAATATCCCGGTCCCGGTATTTTGCTGTGGCGGTATCAATATATTCAACCAAATGAGCAGACTGTCCGACGTATTGACCGCAAAGGCGGGTCATATCCTGAATGTGTATTGTACGGCGGGTTATCCTTCGTTGCATGACACACTTCCGGTGATGAAGGCCCTCCAGGAGCATGGAGCGGATATCATTGAGCTGGGCTTGCCTTACAGCGACCCGCTTGCCGACGGTCCTGTGATCCAGCAAAGCAATTCAGTGGCTCTTGCAAACGGGATTACCATCGGTATTTTATTTGAGCAACTCAGGGATCTCCGGAAAACCATCCATATTCCCGTGGTGTTGATGGGGTATATGAACCCGGTGTTGCAATACGGGTTTGAAAGATTTTGTTCTGATGCTGCGGCTGCTGGAGTTGACGGGCTTATATTGCCCGATCTTCCGGGGCATGAATTTGAGCGTGAATACGGGGCGCTGGTTCATAAGTACGGGCTGGATTTTATTTTCCTGGTAACCCCGGAAACCAATGAGGAAAGATTGCGCAAACTGGACCGGCTCAGCAGCGGATTCCTGTATGCCGTATCTTCCTCTTCCACTACGGGTCGGAAGGATACAGGTGAAGGGGATTCGGATTTACTGGAAAAATACCTGGTCCGTTTAAAAGAGATGGATCTGAAAAACCCGGTTTTGGTCGGATTCGGGATCAATGATCATGCGAAATTTAAAACCGTTTGCCGGCATGCAGCCGGCGGGATCATCGGAAGTGCTTATATTAAAGCGCTGGAAAACAGCCAAGATGTTAATGCCTCCACAAAATCCTTTCTTTTATCTATTTTAAACCCGGCCGGGCTTTGACTTTTTCGGGGGTTTAATAAATTTGTATGCGATTCCGTATCGTTCATGAAAATGTATTTTTGGTTATGAAAAAAATTCTGTTGGCTTTATTGCTTTTCCCGCTTTTTGCAGATGCACAATCCGGCCCCGGGGGATTCACCATTACCGGTAAACTCGACGGGTATACAGACGGTACCAAGATCACCCTGTACCGGAACGGCGAGCAGGCCGAGTGGCTAAGCACAAAGCTTTCCAAGGGAAAGTTCGAGTTTAAAGATAAACTGGATGAACCCTCTTTGTGTTTCATCGTGATCGAAAATGTGAGCGCCCCTGCTGAAATTTATGTGGAGCCTGGATCGGTAACCTTAAAGGGAAATAAGTCAAAGCCGGGGAAATTTGAGATCTCGGGCTCCCAGTCGCACAAGGAATTTGCCGCCTTTATTGATGTCTTTCTGCCGCTGGCACAAAAAGTAAACTCGGTGGCTTCAGCTGCCAATGCGGTGATGCCGGGCGCGGAGCGGGATTCGCTGATGAATGAGTATACAAATCTGCAGCAACAGATTCAGGTTGAAATTGACAAATACATTGGGGCTCATTCCGCCTCTTATGTTTCACCATTTGCTTTGAACGTTACATACCGGTTTAAGGAGGACGTAGTGCTTCTGGAAAACCGCTTCAACAAACTTGATCCAAAGATCCGCGCTTCGGCCACAGGAAAGCAACTGAAGGATTTTATTGCCAAGAGTAAGATAGGAGCTGTGGGTTCAATGGCACTTGATTTTACACAGGCAGATACCACCGGAACACCGGTTTCCTTGTCTTCATTCCGCGGTAAATACGTGCTCGTGGATTTCTGGGCCAGCTGGTGTGGACCCTGCCGGGCCGAGAATCCCAACGTGGTGGAGAATTACAATTATTTCAAGGATAAAAATTTCACGGTACTCGGTGTATCGCTTGACCGGCCGGGTAACCGGGAAAAGTGGCTGGAGGCTATTCATGCCGATAATCTTACCTGGACCCATGTCAGCGATCTGCAATGGTGGGACAACGCGGTGGCCAAAATGTATAATGTGACCAGCATTCCCCTGAATATCCTGGTGGATCCGGAGGGTAAGATCGTGGCCAGGAATCTTCGCGGACCCGATCTGCGGAATAAATTATGCCAGGTGCTGGGTTGCAACTGATGATCAGTTGATATCCTTGCCCGCTTTCAGTTTTTCGATCATATCCAGCACGCTTTTCCGGTTATTGGAATCAGGTGCCAGAGGAAGCGCTTGCTGTGCGAACGAGAGCGCTTTTTTAAAGTCTCCTTTTCCGGAATACCCCCTGGCCATACCGATACAGGTGGTAAAGTTTCCGGGGTTTTTCTCATAGTTCATCCGGAATACGTCGAAAGCTTCTGCGTAAGCCTTTTGATTCAGCAGTTGCCTTCCATATTGGTGCAGGTCAAAAATGCCCGCAAAGGGCATGGCCTTTTTCATGACCAGATCCGCTTCGGCAACACGCCCCAGTTTACGAAGGATCTGTGCTTTGGTGCTGTGTGCCTGGAAACTGGTATTGCCGGCAAAATTGCCGCTGGCTGAATCAGACCAAAGGAGTGCTTCTTCCAGGTTGATATTTCGTTGCAGGCACCATTGTGCGGCCTGGTCCCAGCTTTGCCAGATGAACCCTTTCTCTGTCCGCAACTCTTTCCGGAATGATGCCAGCTGTTCACGGATATAATCCACTTCCACCCGGAAAGGGATGGCGAGTTTTTCCCACTGGAGGCTGATCACGGCGCTGTTTTCGGTTTGGTCGCTGAATTCATATTTCAGCCATTCTACAGATTTGTCAAGCGGCCGGGGTCTGACTTTTACGCGCAGCGCGTCTTCCTGTTCATTATAGAAAAAACTGCCCCAGGAGTTATGATTTTTGGAGAAGATCAGGGTGCATTCCCCGGGATCATAGGCAATGAAAAAGCCATAGGCTCCCGCGGTTAGCGTTTGCCCCTCAATCTTTACATCCGTTGAAAATTCAAATACGGTATTTTCATTGGCGCCTGCTCGCCAGGGAGCGGCTTTGGCCGTACCAAAGCCCGGATCGGTAAACCCTGGTTGAACCAACTGTCCCCAGATCTTTCCTTCACGTCCTTTTACCCCTGGGCGGTCATAGTGAATGGTAATGTCGGTAAGTCCCACCCGTTCGGAAACGGAAGCCTTTTTATTGCCGCCGCTGGGTAATACGGTGAGGGGGATTTGGGCGGAAAGACAAACGGGTAAAAGAATGACGGCGAGAACATGGAGGATTTTACGCATGAGGATTTTATTAATGATGGTAAGCTATAAAAGTTAATGACATCTACGGCTACATTATTACCAGCGAACTGTAAAGCGGATAAAATGACATATAGTCTGATATCAGGAAACACCGGTGAGTTAGGGGTATTAATCTACACAGGTCAAGTGGTATGCGGGAAATATTATTTGCAGTAAATCGCCATCTGTCCGGCCGCTTCGGGATGTTTTTTGGC
>JBMSNP010000091.1:0-8515 GCA_049421765.1 Chitinophagaceae bacterium | reverse complement strand
GCTCAACGGAGAAATGATCAGCCAGGATTTCGTGATTGATTTCACGGAAAGAATGAAAGAAGAAGCCAATGCAATAGAACCCAGCTTCTTTGAAATCACGGTAGCCATGGCCTATGATTATTTCGCACGCGAGAAAGTGGATATCGCCATCATTGAAACCGGATTAGGCGGAAGGCTCGACAGCTCCAATATCATTACTCCCGAATTATCGGTGATCACCAATATCGGAATGGATCATATGAACCTGTTGGGCGATACCCTCGAACAGATCGCCGGAGAAAAAGCTGGAATCATCAAAGAAGGCATCCCGGTTGTGATCGGTGAAACGCTTCCTGAAACCGGGCCTGTTTTTGAACGGGTGGCCCGGGAAAAGAAAGCGCCGTTATTCCCCGCATACCATCACCGCTCTGTGACCGGTCGCCATTGGGAAAACAATAATTTGGAACTCATCATCCGGGATGAAAGAACAGGAACTGACTGCAAATACCTGCTGGACCTGCCGGGTATCTACCAGACTAAAAATACATTGACTGTATTGGAAGCCTGTGAAAGGCTTCAGCAGGCGGGCTGGCGTATTTCTGAAAACGAAATTCTCACCGGTCTGAGCCAGGTAAAGAAACTGACCGGATTGAGAGGTCGCTGGGAGATTATAAGGAATTCCCCGAAGGTGGTAATTGATGTGGCGCATAACGAGGATGGAATAAGACAGCTCGGGGAACAGATAACGCAGACTCCGCATGAGGGACTGCACATAATCATAGGGTTGGTTAAAGATAAGGACCCTGAACGGGTGCTGCGGGAACTCCCGGCAAACGCAGTCTATTATTTTACCCGGGCACAGATACCAAGGGCATTGCCGGAAGATGAGCTAATGAAAAAGGCAGAAGCGGCCGGACTGAAAGGCAAATCTTACTCCACTGTGAATACAGCACTTTATGCTGCTTCACTGGCAGCCGGGAAAAATGATCTTATCGTTGTATGCGGAAGTATCTTCCTTGCGGGAGAAATCAGCGGCGATACCCTGAAAGCCATCTGGGGAAAGGATGAGTACAGTACTGAATGGCTGAACATCCTCGAGATATTCGGCGAGGCAATCTAATAGCTTAATTCGCCCAGGCGCTCCAGGGCATAGAGAATACAAGTCACATGCATCGATTGCACAATCCGGTTCTCCCGGATTAACGCCTTGAGTTGCGGAATGGTCAAAATTTCTACATCGATCTCCTCGTTCCCGTCGAGCTGCTGCTCCGCCACTTTTCTCCCACCGCGTGCCAGGTACATATGCAGCAGGTTGCTGTTTGTTGAAGGATTTGGTGAAATCCGGCCGAGGTATTCGTAAGAAGAAAAAGTGTACCCGGTTTCCTCCATCAGTTCCCGGGCCACGGCTTCCGCGGGGTTTTTATCGGTCTCATCCACACAGCCCCCGGGGATTTCAATACAGGTTTCTCCCAAAGCATGCCGGTATTGCCGCACCATCACTACCCGACCGTCTTCGGTGACTGGCAATGCCCCCACCCAGGTGGGAAATTCGTAGATATAATACGGATCCACGATTGCTCCGCGGGGAGTCTCACAAACTTCCCTGCGTACTTTAAACCATCGGTCATTAAACAGGTATTCGGAAGACAGAACCTTCCATTTGAGATCGTTCATTATGCCGGAATTTGCCAAAAAATATCAATATTCAATGCGCTATATGCAGGAAACCGGGTTTCCGGATCCTAAAAGGCAATCGAGGGTTGAGCATTGAAAATTTCTCCCGCGATTTACCATCCTTTTTGTTCCCGCAACGAAGTCACATGCGCCACATGATGCTTCCCATGCCAGGCATACATGCCCAGCAGATACCAGAGACGCAGGGTCTTTTTGTGCTCGGGATGAAACACGGTCCGGTTGTTCCACTCGTCATCTGTCACATATTTCAACGCCTCAAACCAGCGCGTGTGCAGGGCGTGAAGGATGGTCAATGAAACATTGACCGGGATTTTTTTCACATCGTGCAATTCAGCCCAGCGTTTCTCATCGTAAGGTTTGATTACAGGGTTGTCTTCCGTAAGGGCGAGTTTGAACCGGATATAAGCGTTCATATGACTGTCGGCAACATGATGCACCAACTGGTGTATAGTCCAGCCCCCCTCCCGGTAAGGGGTATGCAACTGGGCTTCATCCAGGTTGAGGATGGCATGTTCCAGTTGCAAAGGAAGAAACCGGAGATCTGCAAGCCATTCGATCTTTTGAGAGATCGAAAAAGGGCGGGGTTCATAGGGCCCGATTGGATACCGGGGATCAGTGACGGGGGATGTAATCATGTTATTATTTTATTACCTGGATTAATTCAACTTCAAAAACCAGCGTGGCGCCTCCGGGGATATCGCTCCCCGCGCCGCGGTCTCCATAGGCCAGGTCAGAAGGGATCCATAACCGCCAGTGACTGCCTTCTGACATCTCAGGCAACGCAACCTGCCAGCCTTTGATCAACGCCCGTAAAGGAGCCTTAAAGGGCTGACCCCTTTTGAAGGAATTGTCAAATTCCTTTCCGTCGAGCAGGCTTCCCTTGTAATGTGCCAGCACGCTGTCCGTTACCAGGGGACGAGCGCCTGTACCCTCCCTGATCACCTGGTACTGGATGCCACCGGGAAGTTCTCTTATTCCTTCGCGGCTGCTGTTTTCCGCCATAAATGCCGCACCGGCCGTTTTCTGCGCTTCAATTTTTCCTTGCATAAAAGCTTTTAGTTTGTTTTGAATACTCATATAATCCCTTCAATTGACATTTCTTAGGTCTTTACTCATGCCGGAGCGAATGACCGGTAAGGCTGATGAACACATCTTCCAGGTTGGCCTGTTTCATGCTTTTCGGTCTTTCAAATCCTGAAGCCACGAGGTCATCGATCATTTTATCCGGCGCATCCATCGCAATGATCTCCCCCGAATCGATGATCGCTACCCGGTCGCAGAGATATTCCGCCTCATCCATGTAATGCGTGGTGATGATCACAGTTGCTCCCTGTTTACGGATATCGCGTACAAGCTCCCAAAGGCTCCGGCGGGCCTGCGGATCCAGTCCGGTGGTGGGCTCGTCAAGAAAAATAATTCTTGGCTGGTTGATAAGCGTGGTGGCTACGGAAAAACGTTGTTTTTGACCGCCGCTCAGTTCTTTTACCTTAGAGCGGGCCTTGTCACGCAGATTCACCCGGTCCAGCAATTCCATGGGATCAACCTCGCGGTTATACAGCCCGCAGAAGAGCTCTATCAGTTGCAGCAGGTTCAGCCCCGGATAATACCCGCTGGACTGCAGTTGTACCCCGATGATTTTCTTGATTTCACTGGGCTGTTTGTCAAGGTCAAACCCATCCACGATCACTTCACCACTGGTTTTGGTACGCAGGGTTTCAATGATTTCAAGCGTGGTGGATTTGCCAGCGCCGTTGGGTCCCAGGAGACCGAATATCTCCCCCTCCATCACATCGAACGATATTCCCTTTACAGCCCGGAAATTGCCGTAATCCTTTACAAGGTTCCGGACAGAAATGATCTTTTTACTCATCTTGGTTGATTATTTTTTTCGATCCCGCCAGATTTATTTTATGCCGGGTTTTTAAAGAGATGCGTTTCCAGTTCATCCATCATTTTACTGCTTCCGATAAACATCGGGGTTCGCTGGTGCAATTCCGTGGGCTGCACATCAAGGATCCGGCTCATACCGTTTGTGGCCCGTCCGCCTGCGACGGTAACGATAAAGGCAAAGGGGTTGCATTCATAAAGCAACCGCAGTTTTCCCTTTGGCTTGTCAATCGTACCGGGATACATGAATATCCCGCCTTTGATCAGGTTGCGATGCACATCCGAAACCATGCTCCCGATATACCGCTGGGTGTAAGGTCCGCCGTTTGATTTGTCCTTGTGCTGGCAGGCAGTGATATAATCCCGGACTTTTTCATCATACTGAAAAAAGTTACCATGATTAACTGAATACATTTTCCCATTCTCGGGGCAGCGGATATCGGGATGACTCAGGGTCCATTCGCCGATCGAAGGATCCAGGGTAAACCCGTTCACCCCCCGGCGGGTGGCATAAACCAGCATCGTGGATGATCCGTAAACCACATACCCAGCAGCTACCTGCTGGTTTCCCGGTTGCAGGAAGTCTTCACGGGTGACCACTGTTCCGATAGGACTAACCCGTCGGTAAACGGAGAAAATGGTGCCAATGGATACATTGACATCGATATTGCTGCTCCCGTCGAGGGGGTCAAACAAACAGACATATTTGGAATTGACACTTTTCGCATCATCAAAAGCCACAAAATCATCCAGTTCTTCACTGGCAATCCCCGCACAGGCGATCCCGTGACGCAGCACCCCTGTAAACTGGTCGTTTGCGTACACATCCAGCTTCTTGACTTCCTCACCCTGTACATTGATGGTGCCGGCATCTCCCAGGATATCCACAAGCCCCGCCTTATTTACCTCCACGTTCACGCGCTTGGCTGCGAGCCCCAGGTTACGCAGGAGGTGTGACAGTTCGCCGGTTGCCTGGGGAAAATCCCGAAGCTGCTGGATTGTGAATTCGTCCAGGGTCTGGACTTTGCGGTTTACATTCATACTTGCATATTTAAGCCGGACAAAAGTACGGAAACAGGCACAGGAGGAAAAGCGAAATGCCAGTTGAGCAAAACGGGAATTATACCGACATTTGCCGTCCTGCAACCGGCTCATTCAACCGGTTTTTAATCAACAATGAAGGTTTTCAAATTTGGCGGTGCGTCTGTAAACACGGCAGAAAGGATCAGAAATTTACCCGGGATCCTGAACCGGTATCCCGGGGAAAAGATCATGGTGATCATTTCCGCCATGGGAAAGACCACCAATGCGCTCGAAGAAGTGGTGCGTGCATTTTTCTCCGGTCAACGGGATGTAGCCCTGCAACGTTTCAGGGAAGTGAAGGAATCGCACCTTGCAATGGCCCGGGCACTGTTAACCGGCACCCTGCCAGGCTGCGAAACCCGGCTCCGGGATTTTTTCACGGAAGCAGAATGGCTCCTGCACGACCGGCCTGTAAGGGAATATGATTATTATTATGACCAGATCGTGAGTACCGGGGAATTATATTCCACAAGCATAGTAAGCGCCTTTCTCGATGAATCAGGTTTTCCCAACCAGTGGCTGGATGTACGGGATGTGTTCCGGACAGATGATGACTTCCGGGACGCAGACATTGACTGGGAGATCACCCGTGCAAACACAGAACGGCTGGTGAGGCCTCTCTTCATGGAAAACAGGCTGGTACTAACCCAGGGGTTTATCGGGGCGACCGCCGAAAACGAAAGCACCACGCTCGGACGGGAAGGGAGTGATTATTCCGCAGCCGTTTTTGCAAACCTGCTTGATGCGGAAGACCTGACGATCTGGAAAGATGTGGAAAGCGTGATGAACGCGGACCCCAAACAATTCTCCGGGGCGATACCGATCCCGGCACTGAATTATAATGAAGTGATCGAAATGGCTTATTACGGAGCCCAGATCATACACCCGAAGACCATCAAACCGTTGCAGAATAAGGGCATCCCGATGTATGTAAAAAGCTTCCTTGATCCCGAACTGCCCGGAACCATAATACACGACCGTCCCCTGGTTCATTTACCCCCGATCCTGGTGTTGAAAGAGAACCAGGTATTGCTGGATTGCCGCTCCCGTGATTTTGAATTTATCGGGGAACACCATGTGGGGCACCTTTATAAACTGATGGAAGGATTACATTTAAAACCCAACATCACACAGTACGGAGCCATTCGTTTTCTTTGCATCCTCGATGAATGGCCGGAAAAGATCGAAAAACTGGCATCAAACGCTTCCGGTTTTGTGGATATACAGGTGATAAAGGGTCTGTCGCTTCTAACGATCCGTCATTATACCAGGGAAATATTTGAAGAACTGACGGCCGGTAAAAAGATTTTGCTGCGGCAGCAGACCCCGGACACCATTCAACTTCTGTTACAATAAAGGAGGTCAGGGTTGTTCCGGCGCCTCAATGGTTATGGTTTGGACCATTTTCTTGGCAACCGGCTTGTCATGCAAGAGCGCGGGTTTCCAGGTTCCCATATTTTCCATCCGGCTGATGAGTTCATCCTGGAGTTCTTCACCCCCTGCGATGCCTTTCAGGATTTTGAAATTTACAGGGACCCCGTCCCGGTCCACGATAAACTCCAGCTGGATGAACACCCTTTTTGTTTTCGCGGGCAGGTAAGAAGAAAGATCGTTGCCCAGTTTTTCGAGATAACTCATAAACGCATTCCCCCCGCCCGGAAACTGGGGCCACTGGTGAACCGCATCTGCCAGTGATGGAACTGTCCGGGTGCGATGCTGCACGGCCGGGCGTTTGGGCGGTGCTTCAGGTTTTGCGCCCCTGATTTTTTTCGGAGGTGCATCATTGATGATATACTCGCCCTTCTCGCCGATCAGGACCACCGGAAGCTGTTTGTACTTCTCAAAATAATCATAAGCTTCTTCCATCTTGTCGGCAAACTCCTTGAGATCGGAATCGTTCTTTGTAAGGTTTTCCAGGAATTTCACGCTTTTGTCGACCGAAAAGCGTACCGGGAATATGTGAACAGGGATAAAATCCTGTCCCTGGTCCTTGGCATGAGCGGCGAGAATATACAGCTCATCAATCTGTTCGTCGCGGATGGGGATACAACCCACGGTAACACAACTCCCGTGTATATATATGTCACCGCCGGGGCGGGAAGCATCGCTGAGCATCCGGTCGGATGCATTCGGGTAATTGATACCCAGTGAAAGGTAATAATTGCTCTGGGGATTGAAAACATTGATATAATAAAATCCTTCCGGCACCTGGTAATCTCCTTCCATTCGTTTCGGACCCAGGGTACCGGCCAGGGCGCAAACCCGGTAAGTTTTGAACAGGGTAAACGGATCCCTTACATCATTGCGCACCCACACTTCGAGCTGGCTATCGTACTTAAAAGACCGGATATAAATGTATTTGGCGGGCCAGGTCAGTTTTTTGGCTTCAAACTGTTTTTGCAGGGTATCCTCCTTCCTTTGCAGGGCTTCTCCGGGACGGGGAAATGTCTTTTGGTAATCGATAAACGAATATGAGTTGCTCCCCCCAGAATAAGAAGGCTGGGCGGAAGCCGCAAAACTGATCGTGAAACCAAGAACAGGAAGGAAAAATTTCTTCATCACCGGTTTTATTTAGGATGAACGGCGGGTAACGGATCTATAGTATGCACGAACTGCCAAACTATTCGTAAAGATAGGTAATAAGGATGAAATCCAACCTATTGGTATGCAGGCGTTTACTACAGGTTCCCCCGGGCCTCCTGCTCTTTTTCAAGGGCCTCAAACAGGGCTTTGAAGTTACCCTTTCCAAAGCTCTTTGCGCCCTTCCGCTGAATGATTTCAAAAAACAGGGTTGGCCGGTCTTCGACAGGCTTGGTAAATAATTGTAAGAGGTATCCTTCATCGTCGCGGTCAACCAGGATACCCAGTTCCCGCAAGGGTTCAATATCCTCGTCGATCTTACCGACACGGTCGAGCAGGTCGTCGTAATAAGACTTGGGCACCTGCAGGAATTCAACACCCCGGTCGCGGAGCTGGGTGACGGTCTCCACAATGTTGTTTGTTGCCATGGCCACGTGCTGGCATCCTTCCCCGTCATAGAAATCGAGGTATTCCTCCACCTGGCTTTTTTTCTTGCCTTCGGCCGGTTCGTTGATCGGGAATTTCACATAGCCGTTCCCGTTACTCATCACTTTACTCATCAGGGCGGAATATTCGGTAGATATGTCTTTATCGTCAAAACTGAGGATATTGCGGAATCCCATCACGTCTTCATAAAATTTCACCCGGGGGTTCATCTGGTTCCAGCCCACATTTCCCACGCAATGGTCTACATAAAGCAGGCCTGTAGGCGGCGGGTTGTAATGGGATTTCCAGGCCCGGTACCCGGGCATAAATACCCCGGAATAGTTATCCCGCTCCACAAAGATGTGTACGGTGTCCCCATAGGTATGGATACCGCTCAGTACCACTTCACCCTGGTCGTCTTTCAGAACCGTGGGCTCAAAATAGGATTTTCCTCCACGGGACGTAGTTTCCTTCCAGGCGGAACGGGCATCCTGAACCCGGAGGGCCAGCACTTTCACACCATCCCCATGTTTGTAAATATGATCTGCGATATCATTTCCGCTCCTGAGGGGGGTGGTCAGTACAAGCGTAAGCTTGTTTTGCCGGACCACATAACTGGCTTTATCCTTGATCCCTGTTTCGGGGCCGGCATAGGCCAGTGACTGGAACCCGAAAGCGGTTTTATAAAAATGGGCGGCCTGTTTGGCGTTACCCACATAAAATTCTACATAATCCGTACCCAGCAAGGGCAGAAAATCGGTTTCCTGGAGTTTATCAGGACGGACGGAAATTGTTGCAGACATGATTGATTGTTTGATTCGTTAAAAAACAGGATTTCACAGGACGGCGGGCCGGCTCCGGTTTC
>JBMSNP010000090.1:0-8958 GCA_049421765.1 Chitinophagaceae bacterium | reverse complement strand
GCCCGAATCCTGCACAAGAATAATATCCGTTCAGCAGCCATCCACGGCAACAAATCACAAAATGCCCGGCAGGCTGCCCTGAGTGATTTCAAAAACGGAACCCTCCGTGTACTGGTGGCAACGGATATTGCGGCCCGGGGAATCGACATCGACGAACTCACCCACGTGATCAACTTTGACCTTCCTGATGTCCCCGAAACCTATGTGCACCGGATCGGTCGCACCGGCCGTGCCGGGAATACTGGGATCGCGATTTCTTTTAGCAGTGTGGAGGAAAAAGAGGAATTGCGGGATATTCAGAAGCTGATCGGAAAACTGATCCCGGTGGAAGCGGAACATCCGTTTACCGAAACCGCCTTTGCCATCGCTCCGCCCCCGCAACCGAGGCCTCAGCGAACGCAACAGCCCCGTCGTACCGCTGTACCTCCGCGCCGGACCGAAAACCGGAATACGGCGAAGCCTGTACATAAGAATGCGCAGCAAAGAAAATCAGGGCATGCCCCCGACAGGGGAAATACCGTGAACCCGCAATGGACATGGTAAAATCTTAATCTGATACGGAACCCGGCAATAAACTGCCGGGTTTATTTTTCATCGGACCTCGACATCGTTTTTGAAACCGCGATGCTGGCGGTCCTTTTTGTTTTATTTCCCGCGGCATCTGTGGCCGTAACCGTAATGGAATAAATGCGGGGTTTATCTCCGGGGAGCCGGAGCGAACGCAGGCGAACGAGGTGTTCATCGATGATCTCCCAATCCTGTATTCCGTCGGTACCATTGCTGCTTACCGTCAAAGTAATCTTTGCCGGACCGGCATTGTCCGTTACGGAATAACGAAGCGACACTTTTTTCATTTTGTTGCTTTCGGGCCAGATCTTTTCCCGCGAGAGGCTGACCGGTGATAATTCAGGCGCTTCGTTGTCAGTTACTGTTACGGTAAATGAACATTTTTTACCTGATGCAGTGGTTACGATCACACTGTGTGATCCCAGCCGGAAAAAGGAACCCGAGGCGGGCGTGATCGTAACATCTCCCAGTCCGGGATCAGGTGCCGGAAATTTCACAATGGCACCTTCTTTTCCGGGATCGGCGGAAACCACCATATTGGCAGGGCAGGGAATGGCCGCATTTTGGGCGCTGGAAGAAATACAAAAAACAAAAGTGATTGCCATTAAGGCAAGAGAGGGAATAGAGTTCATGGTGCCTGATTTGTTTCTGATTTATAAAAAAATCACAGGGGGTGGAGGTTCCGTACAGGAAAAGGATTTCAAAAACAGGAATACCAGGGGTTTAGTCCCGGTGTTTGCCTTTGGCTATTTCAAGTCTCTTCTTCGATTAATCCAAAAGCATGCCATCCAGATGATCGCGGTAAGTAACAGCGTGAGCAAAACATGCTGGCCAATGGCTGCCAGGGAATTATCATAGGAAGCTTTGTCTAATTTTCCCAGGAATGCAGGCATCGGGATCAGCCGGTCGGAAAGCTCCAGCGGCATAAAGCGTCCCATATCGTTGCCGTATTCTTTCAGCAGACCCACGATGATCGGTTCAAAAATGATATAATAAAAAAGAAAGACCCCCAGCGAGATAAATGCCTTTTTCACAAGGAAACCGATGAAAAAGGCCACCGAAAGCTGCGAAAAAGTCTGCAAGGCAAACAAACCGACATAATATACCTGGTCCCAGGTTTCTCTGATCAGCCTTTCCTGGTTGAGGGTGCCCGCGATAAAGGAGATCAGGGCACACAGCCCTGTAATCATCAGTGTTACAAGAAGCACATCAATGAGTTTGCTCGCGATGAACTGGTCGCGGCTCCAGCCGTCAATAATATTCTGGCGATGGGTTTTATAGCTGTATTCGTTGGTGATGAACATGATGACCATGACAGCGGGAATGAATACAAACCAGGAAGAGAAATAGGTAACCGTATGCCAGGCTTCCGGGAAACTGAACGGGTTGCCGATCATCATTTTGGCTATTTCGCCGGCCCGGGTCGGATTTTCCGTGATATTCTTGTATATCATGGAAAAAATATAGTTGATTCCCGGGTAGGAGAGGGCGGTCAGTCCCATGATCCACCAGAAGGCATTGTAGCCTTTCATTTTCAGCCATTCCGTATATACCAGTTTTTGCATGCGTTGGGTCAGTTATTGGTAAGTTCAAAAAATCGGGCTTCCAGCCTTTTCTTCTGTTGCACAAGCCTTGTAAGCACAATACCGTGATCAAAACAAAACCGGTTGATCTCTTCCATCTTTGCGGTGCCCCTGGGAAAAATTACATGGAGAGTTTTTGTCTTATCATCAGACCGCACTTCCCGGCCGGTTCCGCGAAAAAGATTGGCAAGCGCTTCCAGATCAGCAGCGCTGAGTTCAACAATATCATCATCCATGAGGATATCTTCCACGTTGCCGCTGGTGATCAGCTGGCCGTTCTTGAGGATGGCGGCATGGGTGCATACTTTTTCCACTTCATCAAGCAGGTGACTGGCCATGATGATGGTATGTCCGTTTTCCCGGAGTTCAACGATCAATTGCCTGATCTCGGCGATCCCCACGGGATCCAGCCCGTTGGTAGGCTCATCAAGCACCAACACCTGCGGGTTCCCAAGCAGGGCCGCGGCGATGGCCAGTCTTTGTTTCATACCCAGGCTGAAGGATTTAAATGAAGCCCAGCGACGGTCATAGAGATTTACTTTCTTCAGCACTTCATCGATCTGAGCCCGGTTTCCCCGCCCGCTGATGGAATGGGTAATCTTTAAATTTTCCGTACCCGAGAGATACCCGTAGAAATTGGGTGTTTCCAGCAGGGAACCGATTTTTTTGCGCTGATCTGAAGATCCGCCCGGTTTACCAAACCATGAAAACTGACCCGCCCCCGCCCTGAGAACATTCATGACAATACCCAACAGGGTGGTTTTCCCGCTTCCGTTGGGCCCCAGGATTCCAAACACACTGCCTTGTGGCACATCAAATGAAACCCCGTTCAGCGCCCGAACGGAGCCATATGATTTTACCAGGTTTTCAACCGAGAGTATGATACTCATGTACTAAACTTTTAGAATATCCAAGATAAAGGTTTATTCCCTATGACCCATGAACATTCCGGCAGTCCGGTTGTTAAATAAAAATAACGGTAAAAATATGGCCACTGTTGCAATTACGGGAGGAAGCGGGATGATCGGGAAGGCGCTGAGTGGCGTGTTACTCGACAGGGGCTATGAAGTAATCATTCTTACCCGTAATCCGCGTAAGGAAAAAAATCCGGCAGCAGGTCTCCAATATGCCTCCTGGGATCCAGCCCGGGGAACAATCGATTCATGGATCCTAGAAAAAGCAGATCATATCATTCACCTGGCAGGGGCCGGTATCGCGGATAAAAGATGGACTAAAAAAAGAAAAGCTGAAATCGCGAGCAGTCGTGTAGAAGGAGGTCTTTTACTTTTTCGGCAACTTGGCCATAATCCCAACCGGGTCAAATCGGTGGTCAGCGCTTCGGCGATAGGCTGGTACGGCCCGGACCCCGGTATTCCCAACCCCGTTCCCTTTACAGAGGATGCCCCAGCTTACCCCGATTTTCTGGGAAATACCTGTAAGCTCTGGGAAGAAAGCATTGATCCCGTTTCGAAACTGGGGATACGGCTTGTGAAATTGAGGATCGGGATCGTTCTGAGTCTTGAGGGGGGAGCCCTGAAAGAATTCCTTAGACCTATACGCTGGGGTGTGGCAGGTATACCGGGCTCGGGCCGGCAGGTGATGAGTTGGATACATATCACGGACCTGGTAAATGCCATCGTCACAGCCATGGAAAATGAAGCGATGAACGGGGTATATAATGCAGTTGCTCCCACACCGGTTGCAACAGGGAAGCTTATTAAAGAACTTGCCCGAACCCGTCGGACCTGGTTCCTTCCTGTGCATGTACCCGCCTTCCTGCTGAGATGGGTTCTCGGAGAGATGAGCGTTGAAGTTTTGAAAAGCACCACTGTCGGCAGCGGAAAACTGTCCGCTACCGGGTTTCAGTTCAATCATCCTGAAATCAGCGGGGCTTTGAAGAGCCTGTCTTCCTGAACCAATGCTGAGGATCGATCCCGGCATGGTCCGGATGCCAGACATTGGTGAATTCTCCAAGGATCGACTTATTATTTACAAAGCGAAGCCTGTTCAATCGCAGGTTGATAATATCCTTTTCCCTTACTTTTCTGTATACTGGCCAGAGGGTTCCGCCCTTTGTACCGGCCGCTTTATCGGGTTCATACTGGTAAACGGGATCCACAAGGGTTCCCCTGGGATACATGATCCCAGGTACGCCTTTTCCCCGGATATCCAGGTCTTCCGGGTGTTCCAGCCCAAGTGTGTGCCCGTATTCATGCGCGGCGGTTGTGGATCCCGGGTAGAGGTTCTCAACCTTGAAATACCCGCTGTTGCAGCCCAGGCCATCCACAAATGAAATATTTCCAAAAGCAAATTCTTCGATCCTGAAATAATTGTTGCGGGGATCAGTGTTTTGATAGATCTCCAGTTCCGTGATATCCTGCCGGAGGGATGCGGTGATCCGGAAACCGATTTTTAAAGGTCGGCCATCAATCAAAAGCTCCGCTTGAGGTTCATTCCAAAGGGATTCGATTTCATCCCGGATTCTTTCGGTGAGTTCGAATGTGGCTGCATTGCCATAGGTGATGATATGTGAGCAGATGAGAATCCGGTCGCGTATGATCTCGGCCGATCCCATGATTAGTTGCGGGAAATGTTTTTTACATCAGGTTTTCGCATCCACCCCCAGCTGAATACGCCGGTCGTGGAAATGTTTTCCGTATACATGCTTCGCTGGGTCTCAGCAATATTCAGAACCTTGTCATCTTTGACGAAAAATTTCTTTGGCGAAAAGGGGACCATGCAGTTTTCATCCTGGAATAATTCGGCGGATGAGGAAACAACGATTGCCATCGGGGCTTCAGGGTATTCCTGTTTAAGCCATTTATTATCCAGGGCCGGTTGAGGTTTCAGCCTTGGGTAATTTCCATCGGCACGTACTTCGTTTCCAAATCCGCAATTGAATGAGGCGGACCCCCCCTGGATACGGATTGCATTGCCGCTGTGCTGGAATTTCAGGACGCAGGGAAGCTCTGCATTCTCAAAAGTATTGTCGAAGGAAGCCGTATCATTTACAAACCGGATGGTTCCATCCGTTTCCCCCCGTTCATATGAAGGCCAGCCTACCGTAACATCCAGCCAGAAACGGTAAGTGGTTCCTTCCATTTTCAGGAGTACCAGTCTTCCGGAAGGCCCGGTGGCCTGTTTGTCATTGCCTGTATTCCCTTCGGGTTTCCGGGAATAGCCATAGGCGCCGGAAAGATCAGGCTGCGCGAGTCCGGAAAAGCAAATTGCCGACAGGAGGAGAACCACCAGTACTGTTTTCATAAAAATGGTTTAACACTTTAAGGGAATTCTTAAAGGTAATAATTCGGGGTTTTAGCCCGGATTAATTGCGTATCGGCCTGCCGCTTTTCAAAACACTCTGGATACGCTCCAGGGTTTTCTTTTCCCCGCAAAGTGAAAGGAAGGCTTCCCGTTCCAGGTCGAGCAGGTACTGCTCCGAAACAAGGGAAGGTTCGCTCAGGTCGCCACCGCACATGACGTAGGCCAGTTTCTTGGCCACAACAGAATCATGCTCCGTTGCATACCCGGCAGTTTTCATTGCATGAATGCCTGAGTACAGGGCTCCCAATGCGGAACGACCCAGCACCCGTATATCCGTGCGCGGTACGGGCATGGTATAACCTGAATCATAAATTTCAATCACTGATTTCCTCGCTTCGGCGATACGGCGTCCCTGGTTCATTACGATCTCATCCAGTCCTTTCCGGTATACACCCAGTCCAAAGCCTTCTTTTGCCGAAGTGGCGACTTTGGCGGTGGCGATGCTGAGAAACCGGTTTTTGAGGGTGATGGTTTCCGGTTCGTCCACATGCATTTCGTCTGATGCCCGCAAGACGAATTCCTTGGTTCCGCCCCCGCCGGGGATGAGACCAACCCCCAGTTCCACGAGACCGGTATAGGTTTCCGCTGCCGGGCAGCATTTGTCGGCGTGGAGGCTAAGTTCGCAGGCACCACCCAGGGCCAGCCCGTGCGGAGCCACAACTACGGGGACAGAGGAAAACCTGGCCCGTGTCATGGTGTTCTGGAATAACCGGATAGCCATATCTAGTTCTTCGTATTCCTGTTCGATCGCCAGCATGAAGATCATGCCAACATTGGCTCCGGCAGAGAAATTAGGGCCTTCGTTGGCGATGACCAATCCCTTATAATTTTTTTCGGCCTTGTCGATCGCGGTCTGTATTCCGCTCAATACATCTCCGCCGATACTTCCCATCTTTGTGAACCATTGCAAACCCAGCACCTCATCACCCAGGTCATATAAACGGCAGCTTGCGTTTTTCCATACGAGCTTATCCGTGTAATTGCTCATAACTATGAAGGCTTCTCCGCCGGGAAGCGCTTTATATGATTTGGAGGCAGGGTCGTAATAGTATTTTTGACCGCCTTCCACTTTATAGAATGACTGATTCCCCGCTGCCAGCATCTCTTCCACCCAGGGGGCCACCGCATATCCCGCTTTTTTCATGGCTTCGGCGGTTCGCGACACACCCAGAACATCCCAGCTTTCAAAAGCGCCGATTTCCCAGCCAAACCCGGCCATCATGGCGTCATCCACCCGGTACAGTTCATCGCTGATCTCCGGGATCCGGTGCGAGATATAGGAGAAAAGCCCGTAATGGAACAACCGGTAAAATTCACCTGCTTTATCCTTGCCGGCCACGAGGATACTCAGCCGGGTATGAAGATCATCTACCGGTTTGGCTGCTTCAAGAGTGGCAAATTTGGGTTTTACCCGCGGGGCATACTCCATTGTGGCGAGGTCAAGGGTCAGGATCTCTTTTTCGCCCCCGGCTCCCCTGGTTTTTTTGAAGAAACCCTGCCCGGTTTTATCACCAAGCCAGTTGTTCGACACCATTTTTTCCAGCCACCCGGGAATCTGAAACTGGCCCCGGGCTTCATCATCCGGGCAATTATCAGCCACTCCCCGTGCTACTTTTACAAGGGTGTCGATCCCCACCACATCCGCGGTCCGGAAAGTGGCCGATTTGGGCCTTCCGATCACCGGTCCGGTGAGTGCGTCTATTTCGTCGATACTCAGTTGTAATTTCTCTTTCACATGCATGATCGCCATCATTCCGAAAACACCGATCCGGTTGGCGATAAAAGCGGGGGTATCCTTACAAAGCACTGTGGTTTTGCCCAGGTAGAGATCGCCGTATTCCATCAGGAAGTTCACAACAGCGGGGTCGGTATACGGGGTCGGAATTATCTCCAGCAGCCGGAGATACCGCGGGGGATTGAAGAAATGCGTCCCGCAGAAGTGTTTTTTAAAATCCTCACTCCGGCCATCGGTCATCATGTGAATGGGTATACCCGAAGTATTTGATGTGATCAGGGTTCCCGGTGTACGGTATTTTTCAACCTGGCTGAAAACCTGCTGCTTGATATCAAGCCGTTCCACAACCACTTCGATCACCCAGTCGCATGATGCGATGTCCTTCATATTGTCTTCGAAGTTCCCGGTACGGATTTTTTTCACCACGTCCTTATCATAAACGGGGGAGGGATTTGATTTGATCGCGGCGGAAAGGGCATCGTTTACAATCCGGTTCCTGTCGGCCGGTTTGGCATCCGCCTGCAGATCCTTCGGTACAATATCAAGTAATAAAACCTGGATACCCACTCCAGCAAAATGACAGGCGATCCGGGACCCCATGACCCCGCTTCCCAGCACGGCCACTTTTTTAATGACTCTTTTCGACATATGATGCAATTAGTTAGTTATGCAACTATTTAGTAATCGAAGATAAGCGTTTTTGCGAAAGAGGGAATTCGGATCCGGTGAAATTTGATTAGAGATTATCCTTGAGGTGGTTCTGTTTCAAAGACCGGCGGTAGCGGCGAACCTGTTTTTTTGTTTTGACTGCTCCGGTGCTGCTTTTTATCCCGTTCAGGATAATTTGTAGATAGTAGTTGATGGCCGACCGGTCCCGATCACGGACCAGGAAAATGTCATGGGTCTTATCCTTATTGTTGGTGCGGAGAACAAAATGATTGGCGAGAAAACTGAGCATCCGGGTCTTAAAGTTTCGGTTACCGGGTTCTCCTTCGCGCAGTAGCCGGATCTTAAGTTTTCGGTAAAGAAATTTCATCTTACCCGTGGCCAGGTTTTCATGGCCCCTGGCCGTGAGATACAATGAATCAACAGTCCCGGATAACACTTCAAAATTAGAGAGGGGTACCAGTACCTTGTTAAGCAACGCCATATTCAGTTCACCTGTTTTGGCTGTTACCAGGAACCCGCCGGAGGAATCGGTGTAGGATTGACGGATTAACAGTTCGAGGAATATGGTGTCCAGGATATTTCCGCTGGCCTTTATATCCAGGCTATCTGTTGGCGAGAGGTCGTAATTCTTTGCGTGCTGAACCTTTACCAGTATCCCCGAAACCGGGATCTCTCCCCGCTTATTGGTTTTGTCGTTGAATTCTGTATAAAGAACCTTCCCGTTTTCGAGTATGATGTTTTCGACGGAAACCGGAAAAGGGATTTTTTTGAGCAACGCGACAGGCAGTGGTTTGGGGTATCCCGTACGGAAAGTCAATCTTTTGTCCTTGTCGATCGTAATGAGGGGGTTTTCGATACGGACCTGACTGGCAGAAAACAGGGAGTCGTTAAAAATCGCTTGCAGGTTCACTGGTCCGATCTCGACACGGCCTGAACCGGCGGTGATATAATCAACCTGGTGACTTTGCAGGGCGAAGAAGGAATCCCTTTCAGGAACGGGACGGAGGGAAAAAGAATCAAGCGTGAATTTCGTCGATGATGCGTCATACCCGGCATTTTTCCAAGTGATCCGTTTCATCG
>JBMSNP010000089.1:0-9000 GCA_049421765.1 Chitinophagaceae bacterium | reverse complement strand
GCTGGACCCACTATTTCTGGGAATTCATTATGCTCTTCCTCGCTGTATTCTGCGGCTTCCTGGCCGAAAATTTCAGGGAACACCAGGTAGAGAAAAAAAGGGCGACCCAGTACATTCATTCATTTATACAGGACCTGGAGATTGACAATAAGCAGTTTGAACAGCTGATAAAGAGATTTATTGAAAAAGACAAGAATCTGGATACACTTCTTCAAAAACTCAGGGGCGTGAATAGTTCAACCGGAGCAAACGGCCTGTATAAATATCACCGGCAACCTTTTAACTATCCTGATTTTATTTACACAGACCGCACCATTCAGCAGTTAAAAAACTCGGGGGGTATGCGCCTAATCGAGAATAAAGCCGTAAGTGACAGTATTATTGCCTACGACGCCCTGGTAAAATTAATAAGCCTCGACATCAGCGAAGGGGTCAAGGATCTGCGCGTACCTTGTATGTTACTCACGTTTAAACTGTTTGATTTATCCTGTTGCCCGGATCTGGGGACCAACATTCCTTCATCTGATGTCCAATTCCCGGATCCGGGGGTTTTGCTGACTTATGATAAAACAATACTTACAGAGTATTTCAATATCACCCAGGAATTAAAAAAGCAATATGGGTATTACCTGGGGGATTTGAAACATCTGAAAGAAAGAAACAACAGCATAAGTCATTTCATTAAACAAGTATATCACCTGGATTAATTGATTATGGAAGTTCATGCACATGCCCACACCGCAAGAAAAAAATGGGTACATTATCTCTGGGAGTTTCTCATGCTCTTCCTGGCCGTATTCTGCGGATTTTTGGCCGAGTACCAGCTGGAGCATAAAATCGAAAAGGACCGGGAAAAAGATTATATCCTGTCTATGACGGAGGATCTTCAAAAAGATACCGCCAATTTCACTGCCGTCATTCAGGATTTCCGGGAATACCGGGAGATGTTAGCCATCGTATTGCGGGGGATGGACAGTAATTTGACCGGACACACGGCTAACTGGCCAGAAACGTTCATTGCTTCCGTTAAAAGAGGCTATGCAGATTTTTTTTATACCGACCGCACGCTTCAGCAACTTAAAAACTCCGGCGGCCTTCGGCTGATCCGAAACAAAAAAGCGGCAAATGGAATTATTGACTATGACGCCGCCATCAAGGATTATTACATAGAGGAAAAGTTTCTGTCAGAATCGCAGTCGCGGTTTGTTGAAGCAGTAGACAAAATGTGGAGTTTCCGGGAAATGTTCCGGGATTTGGGCATTCTGCAATGGAGTGAAAGAAAAGACCGGCCAATTAAAAAGAACTACTGGCTGCAGACCGATAAACAATCTTTTGAATACCTGTATAATAAGATATCCGTGTTTTCTTCATTTATGGGTGGCAGAATTATGCAACTTATCCTGACAAAACAAAAATCCGCCGACCTTATTACAATGCTGAAAAAAGAATACAGGCTGAAATAATGTAAAAAGACTGCCAGCCTTGTTTCAATAGAATAAAGTGCATAATATCCCGTGTCACCAAAAAACACAATGGAAGTACACCAACACACGCATACCCCCCGCAAGAAATGGACCCACTATTTCCGGGAATTCCCGATGCTGTTCCACCCGCGTTTTGCGGTTTCCCGGCTGATAGAATTGATCATAAAAGAGTACTATTTAAAATAACAAACATGAAATGTTTTTTTCTCATTAGTTGCATCATCCTGGCACTGCACTCGCCGGCACAAACCAATGTTGAAACGGAAAAACAGGCCGTGCTGGAAAAGGTAAACGGTTTTTTCACTGCCCTGGAAAAAAAAGACACGGTTTTATACAACAACCTGGTAATGCCAAAGGGCCAGATCTGGACGGTTCGGCGCACGCAAGATACCCTTAAGAACAACATGCGCAGCTTTACAGAAGATATGAAAAAGCTAGTGGCAATGGAGCAACTCATCGAAGAAAGGGCCTTGCATACTGAAATAAAGATCCATAACGATATCGCTATCGCATGGGTGCCCTATACCATCAGCATTGGAAAAAAATTTTCGCATTGTGGAGTAGATGTTTTCACTTTTCTGAAAACTCCGGAAGGATGGAAGATCGTTTCCTGCGTGTATTCGATAGAGCCGGAGGGCTGCGCAGCATTAAAAAAGGATATTTAGTAATTACGTTAACTTAGGAAATTAAAACCAACATATATGTTTCATCCTGCCAAATCCTGCGGGCTCATCCTTACCGGCGCCCTGTACCTGTTGGTGGCTTCCGGCTGTATATCAAAAACAAAAAATAATACCGGAGATAAACTGGGAGAACTCCATTTTGCCGCAACCGGTAAGGAATCTGCCCAACCCTTATTTAAAAGGGGGTTGCTTTTGCTCCATAGTTTTGAATATGCAGATGCAGCAGAAGCGTTCCGCGATGCGATCAATGCGGATCCCGGTTTTGTGATGGCCTATTGGGGAGAGGCTATGACAAAAAATCATCCCCTCTGGCAGGAACAGGACTACGACAAAGGCAACGCCATTTTGCAGGAACTGGCCCCTACTCCCGCTGAAAGAACAGCCAAAGCGAAAACCGAATTGGAAAGAGATTTCATCAACGGGATCAATATCCTGTACGGTGAAGGTAATAAGGCCGATCGGGACAGCAGTTATGCCGTTTACATGGGATCCCTTTATAACAAATATCCCGGGAACGACGAAGTGGCCTCTTTTTACAGCCTGGCACTCAACGGCTGGGGCACCACCGATCTTTCAAAAACCACCCTTGAAAAAGCCGGAGCCATTGCTTTCGAAGTAATGAGCAGAAATCCCAACCATCCCGGTGCCTTACATTACCTGATCCACGCTTACGATAACCCCGATTTTGCCGCCAAAGCGCTTGCTACTGCTGATAAATATGCCATTGTAGCCCCTGACGCGGGCCATGCTCTTCACATGCCCACCCACACCTACCTGGCACTGGGATTATGGGATAAGGTGGTAAGCAGCAATATTGTTTCCTGGGCCGCTGAAAAAGCCAGGAAAGAAAGAAAGAAACTGGATAATGACGCATTGGGTTATCACGCGTATCATTGGTTGCAGTACGGGTATCTGCAACAGGGGAATTTCCAAACGGCGCGGCTGATGCTGGACAGCATGAACCGCTTTTGCACAGAACTGCCCAGTCCCCGCGCAAGAGCGCACCTTGTATTCCTGAAAACGACCTACATCGCAGAAACGAATGACTACAGCAAAGCAGTCGTGGATATTGGTACAAAGCAAAACGATCTTAACATTCTGGTGCGTGCCCGCAATAATTTTGTAAATGGAATGGACGCCTATAATAGGCGCAATCCGGAAGCGCTGGAGGAAACGATCCGGAAAATGACGGGAGAACGCCTGATCGAAGAGGAAAAAACGGCTGACAAAGGGATACGTGTTTGCGGAAATATCAACCGGGCCCTCGCCACCAAAACAGATCTCCAGGAAGCCGCCGTGATGGAACTGGAACTGAAAGCCATGCAGGCATGGCTCAAAAAAGACGTAACGCTTACTGAAAACTTATTAAAGGAGGCAACGGAGTTGCAAAAAGCGAGCGGCTATGCCTACGGCCCGCCCTCCATTGTAAAACCATCCTTTGAGTTGTACGGCGAATGGTTGCTGGAAAATAACCGGCCGGATGAAGCCCGCACCCAGTTTGAACACGCCTTACAACTGATGCCTAATAAAACCTTATCCTTAAAAGGGAAAAAACTGGCGGAAGAAAAAATGAAGACAACCGCTTCGCTTTAATATTATCCATCAATGGAAGTACATCATCACGCACATACTTCCCGGAAGAAATGGACCCATTATTTCTGGGAGTTTCTCATGCTCTTTCTCGCCGTGTTCTGCGGATTCATGGCGGAATACCAGCTGGAGCATAAGATCGAGAAAGACCGGGAGAAGCAATTTATTCATATTCTCCTCGACGATCTTCGGGAAGATACTTCTGTACTTCAAGCCAACATCGAAGTATTTAAGGTACGTCGGCTGTGGAATGACACCCTGATGCGATTACTGTATAGTCCCGATATTAAAGAACATGGTTCAGATCTCTATTTTTTTGCCCGTCACGCATCCCGGAGTGTCCGACTTGCGATTCACGATGCCACTTTCCAGCAGTTGAAAAATTCGGGGGGCCTCAGACTGATCCGTAACCAAAAAGCAGCCAAGGCCATTGTAGAGTACTACAACCGGATCGTATTTATTGATTACCTGCACCAGATAGAAAACAGCGAAACGGAAACTTTTCGCCTGTTGGTTACAGAAATTTTTCATCCCGAAATATTCAGAAGCATGATCACCCCGGATAATAAGATCATCCGACCCCCGGGAAACCCTGTGCTTCTAACCTATGATACAAAAATGCTTTTAAAACTGGCGGGCCAGCTATCCTATATTTCCAATACAAAGCTGGGTTTACTGAATGCACAGGGAGATATGAAAAAGGCAGCCATTGATTTAATTGATTTGATCAAAAAAGAGTACAAAATCCGATAAACCCGCCATGGAAGTCCACCACCACGCGCATACCGCAAGAAAAAAATGGAGCCACTACTTCTGGGAATTCCTGATGCTGTTCCTGGCCGTGTTCTGCGGCTTCCTGGCGGAGTACCAGCTGGAACATAAAATCGAAAAAGACCGGGAAAAGGAATATATACACTCGTTGCTGCAGGACTTTGAATATGACACCCTCCAATACGGTAAGACCGTTGCAAAAATCGAGATAAAAATCCCTTTCTATGATTCCGTATTGCATTTCCTGAAAGATCCGGGTGTAAACGGCGGGAAGCTGCCTTTCAGGTTTTATTCACAAACGAACATTGAAGTCATTTACCAGCCACTGGAGCCTACCCTGCTTCAGCTCAAAGGGTCCGGCAATTTGCGACTTATACGAAAAAGGCGGGTCCTGGACAGCATCCTCATCTACGACAGCCGGGTCAACGGGAATTACCGAAACCAAACGCAATACGTGGTGGACTTTAACAAGCGGTTGATTGAAACGGAAGAAAAAGTTTTTGATAACGCCCCGTTCAACCTTTTCCTGAACGACCTGATACAGGATAATGAGCGCCCGGATCCCGCCAGCTATGATCTGCCGATCGCCGCCCAGAACCAGGATCGCCTGCTGGAAATGCATAACATCTACATCAATGCCAAAGCCACCGATGTTTTTTATATACAGCTGCTGATGACTATGAAAAAAGAAGCGACCAAACTCATCCAACTGATCAGGAAGGAATACCAAATCCATTGACCTTATGGAAGTACACGCCCACACCCATACCCCCCGCAAAAAATGGACCCACTACTTCTGGGAATTCCTCATGTTGTTCCTGGCCGTGTTTTGCGGCTTCCTCGCTGAAAACCAGCGGGAACATTATATCGAGAAACACCGGGCCAAACAATTTGCGCGGTCGCTGGTGGCCGATCTTGAGGCCGACAAAGAAGATATCACGGAAATCATCGAGCAGATCAATAACATGATCGCGTTTATCGACACCCTGGGCAATTACACCCTGAACAAACCCTTAAGCCAGCTCGACAATTTTGAACTCCTGAGCCGGATCTATGTTGGGCTGTACCGCCCCTATACCTGGAGCCGGGCCACCCTGGACCAAATCAAAAACTCGGGTAGTCTCCGGTTCTTCACCAACCAGGATATTGTTAAAAAGATATCCGCTTATGACGCTTTTACCCGGCACCTGGATGAAGATGCAAAAGGAGATGAACAGCGAAATGATTTACTCAGTCAAAAGATCTGCGAGGTGTTCGACCTGAATTACCCCCCGGTTTACCTGGCGAAGCTTTATTACTCAACAGATCCACAAAGTCTCTTTGATACGTTGCGAGTCCACCCTGAAATTCACCAGTTCGACCCCAAACCTAAAAAGCTGCTTACCGATGACCTGAACGAGGTAAAGAAAGTGATTAACCTGGGTCTTTCACAGCGGCCACACCTGGTTACCCGGGGGCAAATGGAATTAAAAACATTATACAAGCAGGCAGATACCCTGATCTCGCTGCTGACTGAAGAGTATCATTTGAAATGAAAAAGACAACCGCCTGCAGGTTTAACCGGGTAAAAAAAGAACCGGGATTAGTGCTGATCCATATTTCGTATCTTAATGGGGTGAGGATGGCTCCAGTTAAAGTATGGTTACCTATTGACATAATGATCATTGAATATTGATCAATAATTATTGATTATTAATTATTATGACGCACCAATGGGAATAGTCATACCTGTTAACCGCTGGTTCCTGCTTATATGCATCCAATAATTAATAATAAATAATCAATAATTACCCCCAACCACCATGACCAACAACCTAACCACCCGCGCCCGCCGGATCGAATCCATCGATATCGTCCGCGGCATCGCCATGGTGATCATGGCCCTGGACCATGTGCGGGACTATTTTCACCAGCCCGCCAATATCGACGACCCGCTGAACCTGGCCACCACCACACCCTGGCTTTATGCCACCCGGTGGATCACGCATTTATGCGCGCCCATCTTTGTTTTTCTTTCCGGCACCTCCATTTACCTGCAAAGCCAGCGGAAGACACCAAAAGAACTGGGTATGTTCCTCGTGAAGCGCGGTCTCTGGCTGATCCTGGCCGAATGGACGATCATCGCCCTGGCCTGGACCTTCAACCCTATGTTCAACGTGGTTCCCTTCCAGGTGATCTGGGCCATCGGGATCAGTATGTTCCTGATGGGCATCATGATCCTGCTCCGGTTCCCGTTCAAACTCATCCTGGTACTGGGCATCCTTATCGTGGCCGGTCATAATCTGCTCGACATCCCCGAATCCCGCCCGGGCTTCGAAGCTTCGTTCTGGTGGAACCTTTTTCACCACGGATTTTTTGTTCCGTATCAATATGCCCCGGATCATTATATCATGATGGTCTATCCCTTTGTCGCCTGGACCGGGCTGATGATGCTGGGCTATTGCCTGGGCACCTTGTTTACTCCCACTGTAGCCCCGGAAAAAAGGCAAAAGATTCTTCTTTGGTCCGGGCTGGGGTTACTGGCATTTTTCGCTGTACTGCGTTACACAAACGTTTATGGCGATCCCTATCCCTGGAGTCAGCAAAAAAATTTCCTGTACACCCTGCTGTCCTTTATGAAGGTGCACAAGTACCCGCCTTCGTTACTCTATCTCAGTGCCACTATGGGGATCGCCTTTCTTGGGTTGGCCTTTTTTGAAAACATCCGGAACCGGTTCACCGGCTGGATGCGGATCTATGGCCGCACTGCCTTTTTTTATTATATCCTCCACCTGTACCTGGTCCACCTGCTGGCCGCGGTCAGTTTCTTTATTCAAGGCAAACACAGTGTAAAAGAAGCCGTGGAATCCATGCGCCAGCTTCCCTTCCTGTTTTTAATACCGGGAGAAGGTTACCGCTTACCCATGGTTTATCTCATCTGGATATTCGTGGTCATTGTGCTTTACCCGTTGTGTAAAAAGTATGATGCGTACAAAACCGCACATAAGGAGAAATGGTGGCTGAGCTATTTGTGATGATGCCGCCCCACCCGAAGGTTCCGATGTGACAAGCGCCATCGATACAGCCCTCATTTTGTATCTTGCAACGAAATTGAAAATCCTTATCGTGTTCGAAAACAGTTCCTGGAAGACGAGACTGATCCGGTTCCTGATCTATGTGGCCGTCGGATTTCTCTGTGCCTTCCTGTACAGGTACCTGAAAAAATAGCGTATCATGGAAGTGCATCATCATTCGCACCACCCCCATAAAGAAAACAAGAAATGGCATCACTATTTCTGGGAGTTCTTTATGCTGTTCCTGGCCGTAACCCTGGGTTTCTTCGTGGAAAACACCCGCGAACATTATATCGAGCGTAAATGGGAGAAAAAATATATCGAATCCATCATCCTGGACCTGAAGGCCGATATTGCCTGGAACAAACAATTTATCCAGGATCAAACGTATTCCATCAATTCCTATGACTCGGTCATCCTCCTGCTGAAAATGAAGCCGCGCTCGGAAGAGCATCTCAAACGGCTTTATTACCTCACCCGGATGGCTATGCGCAACAGCTGGCCCAATGAAGCCAACGAGAATGCCTATGATCAAATGAAGAACTCGGGCAATCTCCGCCTGTTGCACAACCACCCGATCGCCGACAGTATTTCCAGCTATTATTTTAAACTGAAGGAGATCGCCTATATCACCGAACTGATCACCCTCCGGCAACAGGCCGTGACGGAATATGAAGCCAAGATCATTGACGGAACCGTGCTTCAGGGAATGATCAAAAAAGACGATTTTACTTTTCATGTTCCCGACCAGACCCGGCCGCTGGTGACGGAAGACCCGCAGACTATTAATGAATTTATCGTACGGATCCATTACCTGAACTCGATCATGGTATATTCAGTTCGATTTGCCGAAAAACAATCGGAAGCAGCAACTCGGCTGATGGATTTTCTTCATGAAGAATATGACCTAAAATAAACGTATGGAAAATCTGACATTAGGCATAGGCACCCGGTTACAACATACCCAGCACGGTCCCGGCGTGATCGTGGGTATTCGCTTCGCCACTTATCTCATCTCCTTTATCAATACCGGAATTAAAGAGATCGATAAAACCGATTCGCAACTGGAAGAAATCATCCCGGAAAATGTATCCGTGGAAATTGAAACACAAAGCGAGGCGGAACGTTCGCTGGTAAAGATCCTGCGGATGTGGGGCGGTCTCACCGAAACCGTTCCCCTCGGCGACCGCTGGATCAAAGGCATGATGACCCTCCAGCCGGCCGACAAATCCCTCAAACCCAAGGAAATCCCCATCGAGGATTTCTTTCACAAGATCGTCATGCTCCGCGACCGGCTCCGCGTGCTGGAGCAACAGATCAACAGCCATAAATTACTTTCCGACGAAGACAAAGTGAACCTCCAGCAATACATCACCCGCTGCTACGGATCGCTGACCACCTTTAATGTGCTGTTCCGGA
>JBMSNP010000088.1:0-9374 GCA_049421765.1 Chitinophagaceae bacterium | reverse complement strand
TATGCCGTAGTAAAGATTACGGGAGGCGGCGCAGGCAGCGACTTGAACAATTCAAGCCCGGTGATCCTCGGCATCTGGATGTCGAGAAAAAGCAACTGTACCGGGTTTTGCCCGATCCACTCCGCGGCTTTAAGGGGTGAATCAAATTCCGCAGCCAGTTCCAGGAAACCCGTGTCCGAAATGTATTCGCGGAGCCCCTGCCGGGCTAAAGGTTCATCGTCGACAAGGATGCAACGGATCTTCATGATACATTCAGGTTTAGGTGAACGGAAAATTCGGCCGAGGTATCTTTTATGGTCAGTTCATGCCTGCCGGGATAAAGCAACTCAAGCCGTCTTTTCACATTTTGCAGGCCTATCCCCCCGTCGGGACTTTTTGATTGCGTCATTTCCCGCGAGTTTTTTACTGAAAAAAGAAATGATCCGTTTTGCCGGTCGAGGCTGATCTCAACAAAATTGGTTTTATCGGGATGGTGGGAAATATGCTTAAAGGCGTTTTCCACAAGCGGGATGAGGAGGAGCGGTTCGATGGTGAACCCCTTTACTGAATCGGAGCAGGTAAACTGCACCCGGTATTTCTCATCCTGCCGGAGTTGCTGGAGATCCACATAATCCTGCAGGTAACGAACTTCTTTTTCGACGGTCACTTGCCGGCCGTTCATTTCATACAGTTGGTAGCGGAGCATTTCCGAGAACTTATGAAGGGCAGACCGGGCTTCGGTGTTTTCCTTATGTATCAAAAAATAAACGGCATTCAGGGAATTGAATACAAAATGAGGGTTGATCTGTGATTTCAGGAACTTCAGTTCCGCCTCGGCCTTCTCTTTGGCCGTTTCGGCCATCCGTTGCTGCAGGCTCCGGTAATCATAGACCAGTTTACCGGCCGCACCGGCGATCACAAGAAAGAGATGAGGAATTATATTATCATAAACCCTGCTTTTGAAATCCACCCACCAGTAAACAAGAAGGGGGTTATACGTGATCCGGCCCAGGAGTATCATTTTGAAAATACTGCTCGCAAAAACCATCCCCAGGAGGAGTCCTGCGAAAATCCAGTACTTTTTACGGTATAGGAAACGGGGAATAAGGAAATAGTTGGTGATATAGATCATCAGTGCCAGGTCAAGTACTTTGATCCCGGTGACCCGGGCAGCCATTGAGGGACGGGCATAATCATCGGCCCGGAGGTAATACCAGACTCCGTAGATCAGCATCCAGAAAAACAAATGATGCAGTTTGTACCGCAGGAAGAAAGAGGCATTCCGCATAGTGCGAAATAAAGTTACTGAATCCCTCGGGCATGGGTCTTTACACCACCGGTCGGTATGACCTGACGAAAGGCAGGTGGTTTAGAGATTGTGCGCGTATTACCTGATAAAGAAATCGGCTTTTGCCTTATAGTAAGTGAGTGTTCTGTCCGTAAGATTGGTAATGATTCCGTCAACTTTGAGCTTCCACATCTTTCTTTCCTTATCATAAGTTGACTGTACCGTACCCTCCACCACGTTGATATAGGCAACCTGGTCGCCCGACCGGAAGGAATAGGTTACCTCCACTTCGCTGCGACCCCGGGAACCGGGTTTTATTTCGTATGTGGCATTGCGGAGTCTTTTTTCATGAAAGAACATGGAGAAATACTGGTCCCGCTGTTCCAGCACCACGGTCAGGTCGCCGCGCACCCGGTACACTTTAAGCGTTGTGGGCCGGGCTTCAATAAAAAAATTGTTGGAGGATACCGTATCGGTGATACGTACCGGGCAACGGCTAAGTACGGTATCTCTTTCCACCTGTGCCTGCAGGCTGGAAGTAAGCATAATAAACCCGGCAAATAATAGGATGGTGCGCATGCTCAGAATTAAAAGTAAAAAGTACGAATATTTGACGATTAAAAATCAGGCTCCCGACTATCCTTTTTTTTCCCGCGCCCCGAAGAGCAGGCTTCCCACCCGGACCAGGGTGCTCCCCTCTTCGACCGCCACCCGGTAATCGTTGCTCATTCCCATAGAAAGGATGCCTGGTTCCGCCCCGCTGAAAGAATATTTTTGAAAGATCGCCCGGAGGTGCCTGAACTCAGACCTGACTGTGCCAAGATCATCTGTAAAACTGGCCATCCCCATCAGGCCACGGACACGTACATGCGCAGGCGGGGTTGCTTCGAGAGCCTTCCACAACTCATCCAGCTCATTCTCGTCCAGCCCGAACTTGGTTTCCTCTTGCGCGATAAATACCTGCAACAGGCAATCCACCGCCCTTCCGGTCCTGGCTGCCTGCTTGTCGATCTCCTTCAACAACTTCAGACTGTCTATCCCGTGGATGAGTTGCACAAAAGGTACTATTAACTTTACCTTATTGGTTTGGAGGTGGCCGATATAGTGCCAGCGAATATCCGGGGGGAGTTCGGCGGCCTTTGCACAAAGTTCCTGGACATAGTTCTCTCCGAAATCCCGATGCCCCAGGTTATAGAGTTCCATGATCTCTTCGGCAGGCCTGGTTTTCGACACCGCCACCAGTGTCACACCATGAGGCTGCAATTCATCCCGAAGGCTGATATAAGCGTCCTTGTTTACCACATGTTTCAGTTGTGAGAGGCGGACTTTATTTTAATATACTCCGGCTGATCACGATCCGCTGAACCTCGCTGGTACCTTCGTAGATCTGGGTGATCTTGGCATCCCGCATCAAACGCTCCACGTGATATTCTTTGACAAACCCGTACCCGCCGTGGATCTGAACGGCCTCGACCGTTGTCCACATGGCTGTTTCCGAGGCAAAGACCTTGGCCATGGAAGAACTGAGGGTATAATCCATATGATTGTCCTTTTCCCATGCCGCCTTCAGGCAAAGCAGCCGTGCCGCTTCGATCCGAGTGGCCATATCTGCCAGTTTGAATGCAATAGCCTGGTGGTTCATGATCTCGGTCCCAAATGCCTTCCGGGTCTTCGAATACTCGAGGGCCCGCTCATAAGCCCCGCTGGCAATCCCAAGCGCCTGGGAGGCGATCCCGATCCGGCCACCTGCGAGGGTTTTCATTGCAAACTTGAAACCGAACCCATCCTCACCGATCCGGTTGGCCTTGGGCACTTTTACATCATTGAACATCACTGTATGCGTATCACTGCCCCGGATCCCCATCTTGTTCTCCTTGGCGGCCACCACCACACCGGGCCAGTCCTTCTCCACGATCAGTGTATTGATCCCCCTGGATCCCTTACCCGGATCGGTTTGTGCCATAACCAGGTAAACCGAGGCCGTGCCCCCGTTGGTGATCCAGTTCTTGGTCCCGTTCAAAAGATAATAATCCCCTTTGTCTTCCGCCGTGGTCTTTTGTGAAGTGGCATCGGAGCCGGCTTCCGGTTCGCTGAGCATAAAAGCCCCTATGTAAAGTTTATCGTCTTTCCGACCTTGCGCCAGGGGCACCAGGTATTTTTGTTTCTGCTCTTCTGTGCCATACTTCTGCAGACCGTAACAAACCAGGCTGTTGTTCACGCTCATGGCCACCGAAACGCTGGCATCCACCTTGCTGATCTCCTCCATGGCGAGTACATAGCTGATCGTATCCATCCCGGCTCCGCCATAAGCAGGGTCCACCATCATACCCATAAAACCCAACTCCGCCAGTTTTTCTACCTGTTCGCGGGGAAACTGTTGCTTTTCATCCCGTTCAATAACGCCGGGCAAACATTCGTTTTGTGCAAAGTCCCGGGCGGCCTGACGGATCATTTGCTGCTCTTCGTTTAATTCAAATAACATTGGTCCGATAATTTGCCGCAAAGATAAGGTCTTCCCCTCCCCAAAACGGCGATTAAAAGGGAATGTAACTAACTTGTTAAGCCTGTCCGCATCTTGCAATTTTGGGTTAACTTTGCCGGCGGAAAAAGACGCTATGAAAAAAATTCACATCATCCTTCTCGTTTTGATTGCCGGGGCGATCGCGGTACTGCTGACCTTCCTCAAAACGGCCAGTACGTATGATACCGTCGACACCGCCATAAACAAACCGGGCAAATTCGTACACCTGATGGCCCGGCTCGATAAATCGCAGCCGGTTGAGTACGATGCCCTGAAGAACCCGAATTACCTGGCTTTTACGGCCATAGACACCCTGGGTAAATCAGTCCGGGTGGTTTACAAAAACCCGAAACCCGATAATTTCGAAATGAGTGAGCGGCTGGTGCTGAAAGGGAAATACCAGGACGGCACTTTTGAATGCAAGGAAATTCAGACCAAGTGCCCTTCCAAGTACAAAGACGCCCAGGCCCAGGGCGGTTCCCACCCTGATTCAATCAAATTAAATTAATGGTCATACAGGCCCTAAAGGCCTAAAACTACACCATGGATTATATCGGCGAGCATCGTTTACCCGGCCAGTTGGGCCACTTCTTCATCGTCCTCTCGCTGGTATCATCAGCTATCGCCACTTTTGCCTATTTCAGATCTGCACGTTCTGTTTCTATCGAAGATGCCGGTCGATGGAAAAAACTGGCCCGGGGGGCATTCCTGGCAGAAACTTTTTCCGTATTCGCAATTTTCGCCATCCTTTATTATATCATTCATAATCACCTGTTCGAATACAAATATGCATGGCAACACAGCAACCGGGCCCTGGACTTCAAGTACCTGCTGGCCTGTTTCTGGGAAGGCCAGGAAGGCAGTTTCCTGCTCTGGAGCATCTGGCATTGCGTACTTGGACTTGTACTGATCAGGACCAGCAAAAACTGGGAGGCACCGGTGATGACGGTGGTCAGCTTTGCCCAGTTTGCCCTGGCAACCATGATCGCCGGGATGTATATATTCGGATGGAAGATGGGATCCAATCCGTTTATCCTGCTCCGGGATTCGGGTGTACTGGATAACGCACCCGCCCTGCACCAGGGCTTTGACCTGAGTCAGCCATTTCGTCCCGACTATATGGCCTCTATCAAAGACGGGAACGGGCTGAATAAATTATTACAGAATTACTGGATGGTTATCCACCCACCGGTGCTGTTCCTGGGTTTTGCAAGCACCGTGGTGCCTTTTGCTTTTGCAATCGGAGGTCTTTGGACCCGGAAATACGGGGAATGGATCAAACAGGCTCTGCCCTGGGCTTTATTCTCGGCAGCGACGCTTGGGGTGGGTATCATGATGGGTGCCATGTGGGCTTACGAATCACTGACATTTGGCGGATACTGGGCCTGGGACCCGGTCGAAAACGCTTCCCTTGTACCATGGATGGTGCTGGTAGCAGGCATACACACCCTGCTGATATATAAACACAGCGGCCATTCACTCCGCGCCACCTTTTTGTTTTTTATCCTTTGTTTCGGGTTTATCCTGTATTCCACATTCCTGACCCGGAGCGGGATCCTGGGTGAAGCCTCCGTGCACGCTTTTACCGACCTGGGTATGAACTGGCAGTTGCTGGCTTTTTTGTTGGTTTTTGTAGTCCCGGCACTTTGGCTGTTTTTCCGCAAATACAAGGAGATCCCTGCAGTGCAAAAGGAAGAAAGCGGATCTTCCCGGGAGTTCTGGATGTTTATCGGCTCCCTTGTCTTTTTCCTCTCCGCGATTGTTATCATCGGCAAAACCTCACTGCCGGTATTTAATAAAGTTTTTGGCACCAATATCGCACCGCCGGAGGATGCCGAGTTCGCTTACAACAGCATCCAGGTTTATGTGGCTGTAATAGTAGGGTTGCTTACCGGCCTGACCCAATACCTTAAATACAGGAACACGTCATCTTCCTATTTTTGGAAAAAAATGGGGATACCCCTGCTGGTAGCATTGTTCGCGGCTACAGCGATAGTCCTGTTTTTCGATATTAACTATACCCGGAAAGGACCAGTTTTCCATGCCTCACTCTGGGTCGCCCTGGTCAGCAGCCTGTATGCCGTGATTGCCAATATGGCCTATATCTGGGTGGGACTGAACGGCAAACTCAAACTATCGGGAGGATCCGTGTCCCATGCCGGATTCGGACTGGTGCTGATCGGGATCATCATCTCTTCTTCCAATAAAGAAGTTTTATCCAATAATGTCAGCGGGATCTATATCCCGCTTGGGAATGCCGAAGACCCGCGTGAAAACCTGACCCTGGTACAGGGAGTCAAGATGGACATGGGTCGTTACCACATCACCTACCTGGGTGATTCAATCGTGCAAAAAGACGAACGCACCTATTTCAATATCCACTTCCGACGCAAAGACGGCAGGGAAGATTTTGTATTAAGCCCCAATTCCTTTGTGAATCCAAACGGGCAGGAAGGATTGATGTCGAATCCCGATGCACGTCATTACTGGGACCATGACGTTTTCACCTATATCACTTCCCTCCCCAATCCCGACCGGCAACAAGATACCTCCGCATTCCGGCCGGCGACCCTGAAAACCGGCGACTCTCTTTTTTACTCCAGCGGGTTCATGATCCTGCAGGACGTGCAATCGCGGGACAGCCTGCCGGAAGACATATTTGGGAAAGACGGAAAATTGTTTGAAACCCCTTTAAAGATCTATGCCAAAACCGGTTCTGTTTATACCGTGACCCCCCGGCTTGCGCTTGCCAAAGGAGAAACGCTGGTTATTCCGGATACGATCACCGCGGAAAACCTAATCCTCCGGCTCGACAAAGTGAATCCCGATAAAAGCATTGAGATCGGCATCAAGGAATCGGATGCACTTATGAAATATGTGACCCTTAAAGCCTACAAGTTCCCGATGATTCGCCTGCTTTGGTTCGGGGTCATCATCACGGCCGTCGGCATCATCATCAGTATGGTCCACCGGATCCGGTTAAACCGGGAGCGTTCCCCTTTGTCCAAAATTTAGCTTTTCGCAAACAGCGGCTTTGATAATTTTGTGGTCTGCCCGTTTGTGAAACGGGCTATCTCCCTTAAATTCAGGGAAGTAGTATAGCTTTGTATGACCATGTCTGACCGGCCCTTTAATATGAAACTCGGGGTATTGACGCTGTTTTTGCTGGCCACGGTCTGCAGTTTACAGGCACAGATCGTTTTGCCTGAGCCTGCCACGGATTCCTCTGAATATGCCCGTCAGTTCATGAAAGAACAAATGAAAAAATGGGGCCCGAATGATACCGTTGTTGTCCCTGCGGTCTGGTATCACGGAGAGATTGTGAATTACAAGGAAATGGAGATGGCCTGGGTGGGCGATCTTTCGGGTAAGAAACTGGCCAAATACATTGAAGAATGGACCCGGCTCCGGAACGCAGTATATGTCACCTACCCTTATGCCCGGGTGGCCGGGGTCACCATCAATGATATCAACGCCAAACTGGGTGGTGTATCAGGAAAAAAAGAACGGAAGAACTATATCAAATCGCGGGAAAAAGAACTGCGGAAACAGTTTGAAGAGCCGCTCCGGAACCTGTCGGTCTACCAGGGAAAGATCCTGATGAAACTGATCAACCGGCAAACGGGTAATAATTGTTATGAGATCATCAAGGAATATAAAGGTGGATTCAATGCCCGTTTTTACCAGACAGTGGCCTGGTTTGTGGGCGGTAACCTCAAACAGGACTGGGATACCAAGGAGAACAAGATGGACCGGCAGATCGAGAGTATTATAAAAGAAATTGACGGGGGTTGGTACAGGAATCCCTACAGGGCTAATTGAGTTGGAAGTGAGAAATTGGGAGTTAGAAGTTTGGAGCTTTCTTATCCCCTCATTCATGAAACTTTCGTCTTGAATCTTTCCTGTCATTAAATACTATCTTACATAAAAAATATTGTTCATGAAATTAGATGTCCTCGCGATCGGGGTGCACCCGGATGATGTGGAACTGGGCTGTTCCGGAACGATTATCAACGAGGTGAAAAACGGTAAAAAAGCAGGGATCGTGGACCTGACCCAGGGCGAACTGGGAACCCGCGGGACCGTGGAAACCCGATACCTGGAATCGGCCAATGCATCCATGATCATGGGGGTACATGTCCGGGAAAATCTCCAGATGAGGGATGGTTTTTTTGAGAACAACGAAGAAAACAAAATGAAGCTGATCCGGGTGATCCGGAAATACCGGCCCGATATTGTGATCGGGAACATCCTGCATGACCGCCACCCCGATCATGGTCGCGCAGGCAAAATGATTTCCGAAGCCTGTTTCCTTTCGGGTCTGCGTAAGATCGAGACATCCGATGAGAACGGGCAGGAACAAGACCGCTGGCGTCCCTCCTATGTGCTGCATTATATTCAGGACTGGTACCACGAACCCGATATCCTGATCGACATAAGTGATGTATTTGATCAACGGATGAAAGCGATCGAAGCATATACCACGCAGTTTCATACAGGTACCGATACCGGGGATGAACCCCAGACCTATATCTCCACACCCGATTTCCTGGACAGTGTGATCGCCCGGGCCCGGATGTTCGGGAAACGGATCGGGGTGAAATATGCCGAAGGTTTTATCAGCGAGAAGAAACTGGGTATCCGGAACCTCGACGCCCTGATCCAGGTAGAGACCTGAGGCCCACACACTTACCCGGAATCATCCTGGTTTTGCCCTGTGAATCAAACTGTTCAATACAAGCTTTTTTTCGTATCTTTACCCGATTTTTCATTATTTTCTTAAGCATCTTCAATACAACTTCGGCTCTGAATGGCAATTCCAAAATTTTCACACAGCAACGTTTCTTTCTACAACGAATTAAAACACCGGATAAGCGAATATTTCAGGGAGTCCAATAAAGTCTCCACCGGGAACTACAAATTATACCTGAAAGCAATTGTTCTTATACTGGCTTATGTGGCGATCTATACCCATTTGGTTTTCTATACCCCGACCGCCTGGCTGGCTATCCTGGAATGCCTGGTCCTGGGCGGGCTGACAGCCGCCATTGGCTTTAACGTGATGCATGACGGGATGCACGGCAGTTTCAGCCGGAAAAAATGGATAAATAACATGGCCGGGTTGTCCCTGAATTTCCTGGGCGCCAACAATTTCATGTGGAAGACCAAACACAATATCATCCATCATACTTACACCAATGTAGAAGGAGTGGACGACGATATTGAAGCAAGACCTTTTCTCCGGCTATGCGAATCGCAGAAATATTACAAAATCCACAGGTACCAGCATTTATATTTCTGGGCCGCTTATTCCCTGCTTTATCTGTGGTGGGTTTACGTGACCGATTACAAAAAATATTTCATGAAACGCATCGGCCCCACGCCCCTGAAGCCGATGAAACTTTCGGATCATATATCATTCTGGGGTTTCAAACTGCTCCATGTATTCCTGTTTGTGGCCCTCCCGATCATGATGGTCGGCTTCAAGGCCTGGCTGATCGGCTTTCTGCCTTTTGCACTTTTTGCAGGATTTGTGCTTAGCATTGTATTTCAGCTGGCCCATACCGTGGAACACACCGCTTTCCC
>JBMSNP010000087.1:0-10102 GCA_049421765.1 Chitinophagaceae bacterium | reverse complement strand
CATCGGGTCTGTATATTGCCCGTTAAACCGTTCAATGATCAGCCGGGCATTGTTCAGGGCCACATGCTTAAGACTGCTGACATGGCTGGAATGGAGTAGCAGGTTCCGGATACGGGCTCCGTCCAGGTTCATCAACCCTTTGTATTTGCCGATCGAGTCAAAATAAAAATTCTTCAGATCAAGGCGGTTGAAGAAAAGGTTCCATGATGAACCTTCTGTCGTATGTGAAAACAGGAATTCGGCTTGCCGGATATCGGCCAACGCCGATCCGTTGTGTGTATCAAACCGCAATCCTTTGGGGGTTTGTATCAAGAGGTCTGCAATTTCGGTATGTGCGGAAAGAACCTGTACGCGGTTCTGGCCTTTTCCGGTGATGAGGAGTTTTTCCAGGCTGATGTCCCCGGGGTACTTACGGTTCTTATACCAGTCGAGCTTCAGAAACCCGCTGTCGTAAACGTGATATATATGAAGTTCTGGACGGATGAGTTTCAGGTTGTGAAAAACCAATTCAGGGAAACCAGCTCTTGATTGTACGACCGGCTCATTGTGTTTGCTGCGGTAAATCCGGATCAGCGGTTCCAGGATAACCCCGTTTTCCGCAACCCATTCACCGTTCATCCATTGCCGGAGATGGGGTACAAATTCGATCTGTGGTACGGTAATATGCGTTTGGAATGAATCGTTTCCGGCTTTCAGAACCAGTTTGGAAAAAACGGCTTTTTGCTCGTCCAGAAAGGAAAAATTTTCAGCTGTGTAAACCTGGTCTGTTTTACGAACATCCAGTTGATCTCCTTCAAGGGATAGTCCCGTAATCTCGGGCTTTTTACCCGGTCGGAGATCAAAAAGACCGAGACGGATCTGCCGGAACATGCTGTTGAAATCGATGCCTTTCCACATGCCTGAAACAAGCGTGTTTTTTCCATGCAGGTTCTTTAGCTCGATCACGGATCCCTTTTTACCCGGGCCGCGGGTACGGGCCAGGATATCCAGCTGAAGGAGTCCGTTTGACCAGCCGATCCCATCGGCGTACACATCCCCGGTGAATTCATCCACGAGCAACTTGTCTACCGATAAATTTTCCAGCAATACATCTGTGCTTTTCCCATCGTCGGAAACATGGATGCTCCCCGCGGTAAAACGTTCAGTTTCTCCGTCGTACTTCCAGTCGTGCAGACTGAACACCCGGTTTCCCGCTCTTATAATTCCCTTTTTAAAACGAACCTGGTTCAGTGAATTACGGATCCCGGAGAGTTGTGTGGATCGCAACAACGACTGGCTCCGGACCGAAAGGCTGGCCTTTTCGAGTTGTATACGCAGGTCCTTTTTCAGTTTGAGATCAATACTGCCATCTTCAATATCGAGGTTGTCGAGGTCCATGAACTCGTCCACTGCTCCCAGCGAATGGAAGAGGGTTTTTTTCCTTCCGGTGGATGTTCCACTTGTGAAATTGATATCGGGCCGGATCATGGTTGCTGACCGTGCCTTGAGTTTGTTTTCAAATACAAGGTCATTCCAGGAAAGACCTTCCAGCCGGAAACGGGGCATTTTAAAAGAGTTGACGACCCGGTTGCCATCCAGTTTCAGAAACATGAAATTGCTTAGTGAAACCTGGTCGTCATGGATTCGAACACTGTCAAACCGGATATTATAAACACTGTCTTTCAGAAAATTCTGGTAGTTGCGTATGGCCATTTCAAAATCCCGGACACGGATTGGGTGTTCCTCATCCTGGTTGATGGTGAGTCCCCGCATTTCGAAATTGTTATCGGTGAAGGTATAAGAGTTGGGTACCCCGTTTCGGGTGAGCCGAATATGAAAGTCGGCATTCCGGACCCCTACATAACCCAGCAACAGATCCCCGGTGAGTTGCTGAACGATTGTTTCCAGCCGGGGCAGAATCTGTTTCCCCGTTTTCTTCTTGCCTGATTCGGCTACGAGCGTAAAGTCCGGGTTCAGGCAATACACCGAATCCGCTTTGATGACTTCGGTCCGGTAAAGCGTATCAAAGTCTATCCGGGTGAGTCCCAACGTATCAAAGAAAACACGGAAAGAAGACCGGGTGCTGTCGGTGCGACGGGCAGCAATGGTGCAGCTGTCAAACTCCACCAGTTGATTCTTGAGGTTGATCCGAAACCCGCTGAATGCAAGCTGGTGTCTGCCGCCCGGGAAATGAATCTCCTGGTTCCGGGAACGGATGATGACATTGTCGCTGAAAAACATTTTATCCCTGCCTTTTTGATCGTTTTGGCCGACCTGCAGGTTATCTATCTGGATAAAAATATGAGTGATTTTCAGGGGCTCCTGGGCGGGCTGCATTCTGTTCACCAGGGTAAATGCCGCCTCTTCGGTCTGGAATTTTGTCACCCGCAGTACTTTGAGGGCGTCCTGGATAGAATTGTAAACCTTTCCCATTTCATAGGGGATCGAGACATCAGACTTGCGGCTGTCGTTACTGTCTTTTGCCTGGCGAATCGTGGTAACCCGTATGTCTGGAGAGAAAAGTTGCAGGGAGTCGATCAGCAATTCATTGCGCAGGAGGAGCGGGATCAACCCTTTCAACCGGAGCCTTATTTCAGGCACGGCCAGCCGGTAGGCTGAGGGTGCGGTGTTGGTATCGGTCGACAGGAATACCGCTTTCTTCAGCACCATTTGGTGATTGAAATAATTGTAGCTGAGCTTGTCGATCTCCAGTTTCAGTTTGCCATTCGACCGTTTTTCAACGGTTTGTTCCAGCATTATTTTGGCCCGGCTGATAAACCAGAGATGAAAAGCCGTAAGAAGGACAACCAGGATTCCGGTCAAGATCCCGGCAAGCTTAATAAATTTTTTGCCAAGCCATCGGAGTTTCAATCAGAAAACAGTTTTTCTTCAATTTACTGAATTCCGGCCGCCTTTGAAAGCTTCGAACGCATAAATCCCTGTTTAAAAAGGATTTGTGAAAATATTGGCTTAACTGACATTTGATCCTGGTGAAACTGGACTTTCGGGTTGCAATAAACGCAGCCGGCCATCCGCATCTTCGGCAGTCAGAATCATTCCCCGGCTTTCAATTCCTTTCATTTTCCGGGGGGCGAGGTTGGTTACAACGATCACCTGTTTGCCTACGAGTTCTTCGGGGTTGTAATGCTGGGCGATACCTGACACGATGGTTCTTGTTTCGGTGCCAAGATCAACTTCCAGCTTTAGCAGTTTATCTGCTTTTTGCACTTTTTCACAGGCAACGACGGTGCCGGCACGGAGTTCAAGTTTGGCAAAATCATCGTATATGATCTCCTGTTTACCGGTTGTTTTATTAGACTCTTCCATAGATGTCGGGGCTGGTGTGGGAACCCGGCCGGATTTTAATTTTTCGATTTGTATCGTGATCTCTGCGTCTTCTATTTTCCGGAATAACAATTGGGGTTCACGGAGGCTGTATCCCGTGCTGAGCAGTTTGAGTTTGCCTGCATTTTCCCAATCCAGTATTTTGTCGACCACCTTCATCATGTGGAGCATTTTTCTGGCAGTGTTTGGGAGGAAAGGATTGATGAGCACGGCCAGGTTGGCGCAAAGTTGCAGACAGAGATGCAGGCAATTGTCGATCGCAGGCCGGGCCGAGGGATCCGTTTCTTCTGTACGGGCCAGTATCCAGGGTTCTTTCTTCTGCATATACTGATTCCCTTTCCGGGCAAGGTCGATCACATGAAAAAGTCCTTCCCGGAAGCGGTACTCTTCAAGGGCGGTTCCCGTTTCCTTTGACAGCGAGCTGATCTCGCTGACCAGGATCCTGTCGTTTTCATCCAGGGAATCTTCATGCAGCCGGGGCACTTTTCCCCCGCACAGTTTATGCATCAGTACAAAAGTCCGGTTTACAAAATTTCCGAAAATGGCCACAAGTTCGCTGTTCACCGCATCCTGAAACCCTTTCCACGTGAACTCACTGTCCTTGGTTTCCGGTGCGATCTGTGTCAGGTAATACCGGAGCATGTCCACGCATTGGCCGCCCCCGTTTTCCTGTTTTACAAAATCATTGATATAATCGCGCATATCCAGCTTCCAGTTGCGACTGGTGCTCATTTTATCTCCCTCCAGGTTGAGGAATTCGTTGGCCGGTACATTGTCGGGCAGGATATAACCATGCAGTTTCAGCATCACCGGGAAAATGATGCAATGAAAAACGATATTGTCCTTCCCGATAAAATGAACCAGTTTGGTATCTCGGTCCTGCCAGTAAGGACGCCAATCTTTGTTTTGTTCGACCGCCCATTGTTTGGTAGCGCTGATATAACCGATCGGGGCATCAAACCATACATACAATACTTTGCCTTCTCCCCCGGGTACATCAGGCGGAAGGGTCACTCCCCAGTCAAGGTCTCGGGTAACAGCCCTTGATTGCAGACCACCTTCAATCCAGCTTTTGCATTGCCCGGTTACAGTGGACCTCCAGTCATCCGCGTGTTCCCCAAGGATCCATTCCCTCAGAAAGGTTTCATGTTTGCCGAGGGGGAGGTACCAGTGGGTGGTTTTTTTCTTGACAGGGGGCAGCCCGCTAAGGGTGCTGACCGGGTTGATCAGTTCGTCAGGGCTCAAAGTACGTCCGCAGTTTTCACACTGGTCGCCAAAGGCCCGGTCGCTCCCGCAATTGGGACAGGTTCCTTTTATAAATCGGTCGGCCAGGAATGTTTTGGCGGCTTCGTCGTAGTATTGTTCGCTTTCTTTTTTTTCCAGTTCACCCTCATTGTTCAGCCGGGTAAAGAATTCCCGGGCGGTATCATGATGAAGTGGTTCACTGGTGCGGTGATAAATGTCGAAGGAAATATCCAGGTCAGAAAAATCTTCTTTCATGGCCTGGTGGTACTTGTCAATGATGGCCCGCGGTGTTGTATGTTCTTTCATTGCCTGGATCGGGATGGCAGTCCCGTGTTCATCACTCCCGCAAACAAAAACCACATCTCGTTTCCGGGCTCGCAGGTAGCGGACATAGATATCCGCGGGGATATAGGCTCCTGCAAGGTGGCCTATATGTTTCAGGCCGTTGGCATAGGGCAGGGCAGAAGTGACCAAATATCTTTTGGGTTCGTTCATAATTGACTCAGGAAGAATGAATGAGACGCAAAAATACCTGAATCAGGGCCAATGCCCAAATGAAGTAGCATGAGGTTTGAAGGGCCGGTTCCGAACAGGTCAAATCTGTTTGTAATTCCTGCCGTTGTATGTACTTTGCGGAAAAGCCCGGCTATGATCAAGACTCCTCCATATCTGAAGAAAGGCGATACCATCGGATTGATATGCCCGGCCGGATATATGCCCGGTGAGCGGGTGGAAGCCTGTATCCGGACTTTGGAGGAATGGGGTTATGAGGTAAAGACCGGGAACACCGTTGGTGGTGATTCGGAAACGTACTTTTCTGGAACGGATGCGGAGCGCCTGGCTGACTTTCAAAATATGCTGGATGACGACGGGGTCAAGGCAGTGCTCTGTGCCCGGGGCGGATACGGAACCGGGCGGATCATCGAGGGGATTCGTTTTAAGCGGTTCCGGAAGAATCCCAAATGGATTATCGGATACAGCGATGTTACGGTTCTTCATGCCCACCTGTACACCAATTTTAAGATCCCTTCGATGCACGCCCCCATGGCCGCGGCCTTTCTTGATGACGGAGACAAGAACGAATTTGTGCAATCACTCAAAAATGCGCTTGAAGGGAAAAAAATGTCATACGAATGCCCGCCCCATGAATTTAACCGCCGCGGAACGGCGGAAGGAGACCTCGTGGGGGGAAACCTGGCCCTGCTGGCTCATCTTTGCGGCACCGGATCAGACATAAATACCCGTGGGCGGATCCTTTTTATTGAAGATGTCGGTGAATACCTGTACAATATTGACCGGATGTTTTACCAGCTCAAACGCAACGGGAAACTTTCAAAACTTGCCGGCCTTGTGGTGGGTGGGTTTACCGAAACAAAGGATACAGAACGGCCATTCGGCCAAACCGTGCAGGATATCATCCGCGATATCGTTTCGGAGTTTGATTACCCGGTTTGTTTTGATTTTCCAGTCAGTCATACCGACAGGAACTACGCCCTGAAATCAGGCATTCTGCACCGGCTTAAAGTAGGAAAAAACAAAGTCACGCTTTCGGAAAAGCTCAGTTGAACCTGGGATAGCTGACAAAACGCCCCCCGGCATTGATCATGTACCAGGCCATATCATTGTATGCCTTGTTGTCGATGGTCATCCGGGAGTCCTGAACCAGTTTGAAATCCTTATATAAACAGGAAGTGATGTTATAGGAAGTGGTTTTCCTGGTACCGCCAACGGCGGCTTTCAACGAGGCGATATAATCCCCGTTCTTTTTCATTGATATAAGGTACGTAACCTGGGTGGCGGAGCTGTCTTTCCGGCTTTTTTCTTCGCGGAGCACCAGCAGGTCGAAATTGTTGTTCAGGGTGATCTTACCGGCAAGGGAAAAGTTCCGGTTCTTGAACTTGTTATTTGCATTGGGCGGCAGAATCTGGGAAAACCATCTTTTGACAGTAAAGCTGTCTACCGGAACGATATCTCCGGGGAGTGTGTGAAAAACAAGACTGTCTGAAAGCTGGATTTCCCGGGTGCTTTCAAGCAGTTGCGGATAGCTGAGTGAAGGTTGAGACAGGGCTGTTATGCTTCCGCCAAGTAAACAAAAAAGGAATAGGTTCTTCATCGTTTAAATATAACCAATTCCGGGAATACCGGAAATACCACTAAGCGGTAATCAGGGAAGATGAAGCAGGGAGTCCAACTTTTGCCTGTATAAATTAAACGATGTTAGGTTGTTATGTTTTCCCCCGGGAAAGGTTACCAATTCTGTTCCTTTCTTTTTTGCTGCGAGTTTTTTCGCTTGGCGGTAAGGAATGACCCCGTCATCAGTACCGTGAAAGATCGTGACAGGGGCCCGGATATAATCAAAATACTCGCTGGTTGGCAGGGCAAACCGAGACATGGGCATTACCGGGTACATAAAAAAATAGTGTTTCGCCAGGGCGTCCATGCTGTAATAAGGAGTTTCAAGGATAAGTCGTTTACAGTCGCGGACGGAGGCTAATTTGGCGGCGATCCCGGTTCCAAGCGATTTCCCGTATATGATAATATGTTCGGCCGGTATCCGGCCAATGGCCATTTTATAAAAAGTGAGGGCATCTTCATAAAGGATCTTTTCACTTCTTTTCCCGGTGGATTTTCCAAAGCCGGGATAATCCATCATCCAGACCTCATAGCCGTTGCTTGTAAAAAAGGGGGCATAGGGTGCATACCTGGCGATATTTTGCCTGTTGCCGTGGAAATAAAGCACGATCCCTTTCCGGGCGGAATCCGCCACCGTGAACTGGACGATGCTCAGGTTTTTTTCTTCTGATACCGGGAGGTCGATTTGTCGGAAGGGCATGGCAAACCGGTACTGATGATCAGCGGGGAGCTTGCGCGGGTGAAAAATGAATTTTTCCTGGAAAGCGTAGAGCAGGATACCGATAATGATGTACAAAAGAGCAACCACCCTTATCCATTTCCAGGCTTTTTTGATCCGGTTTTTTTTCATGTTAGGTTTCCGGTAAAAACGGAGTGCGCGCAAAGATGACAAGAAAAACGGACATGGGGGCATGTCCGTTTGAATGGCGATGTTTCGGTTCAATACCGGCTGAACTGGCTCCGGAGTTTCCAGGAGGCATCCTGGCTCAGTTTATTCACCAGGTATTCCAGGATCGACGATTCGGAAGGAGGATACTCCCGCCGCCGTTCCACCAATTGCATGTCCGATTCGGAGAGGGCGCGAATATCTCCCGTGAAACTGTGGAATTCCGTACTCCAGGCATGATTCACGGCCATATCCTCCCGCCACACGGGAAACCCGTTCAGGTCGGTGATATGTACCTGCATGATCATCTCCGATGTCAACGTTTGGCGGGTGTTGTGAATGATTGCCTGCACCCGGCCGTATTCCTTTACGACGGAGTCTGTGCGGATCTGTTTTTCCCTGATAACGATCTCTTTTGAGACTTTTCGTTGGTCCCGGTACTCGGTGAAACGGCCGATATCAGCCCGTATCGGTTGCAGGTTCACTACCAGGTCTGTCCGGATATTGCGGGTAACGGCTTCCGGTGCGGTAAAGAATCTCAGAAACTCATTTCCCGGATTCTGGCGTAAGTTCCGGATCAGTCGATCGTCCAGATCTGCCGGTGAGTGCGAATAGGCAATATGCGTAAGCCCCGTGGATGAAACAACGGGCATTACCACAACATTCGTTGCGGCATATTCAAACGCCTCGTTCAGGTGAAGCATGGTTTTGCTGTCACCGGGGAGGAAACGAAGGGCTGCCTGGAATTCCCGGTATGCGTTTCGGTAACTCTGTTTGTCGTACCGCTGCATGAAAGCGATCCCTCTTTCAACCCGTACCTGTCCGGCAAGGGCTGCGTGATCGGCCATCTGACCCGAGTAATCTGCCGGTTTAACGATCCCGAATACACCGGGTACCCGGAAGATCGCGTCATAAAGGCGCTGCAGGGAGGCATATTCATTGTATATCCATTCCCATTTCAGTTCATTAGTGCCGGCGGCATGACTGCGGATGCGGTTTTCATGATCGGATACGGCATACGCGTAGGCATTCTGCAACAGGGTGAGCTGTTCGGGGTTGTCCGGATCCTTTTGCAGTTTTTTTGCAGCGAGTTGCACCGCTTCATCGTAAGCCCCTTTTTGATACATTTTTTGAGCCGTCTTGCAGGAAAAAAGACCAAACAGGGTGATTGCGGTAAGTAGTGTGTAGAGTTTACGTTTCATAGACACCTCCTTTTCAGGTAGGATATCCAAACCCCGGTCCGCAATTAAGTACGGCGGTTCAATTAAAGAATCATTAACAAACGGGAAGGCTCAGTATTTCAGGATATCCCGGATAAAGTTGTGATACTCATCATAGGCGGGCAGGTTGTTATGCCCGCCACCGTGAATCCGGATAAGGGTGATACGCCGGGGATTGATCTTTTGCAGGGCTTCGCTTTGTCGAATGGGAATGATCCAGTCACGCGTGCCATGCAGGATATAGGTATGGCATTTTACCCTGGTGATCCATTTATCCGTGCGCAGGTGGAAACGCAATACCATGCGGACCGGCAGGATGGGCAGAAATCGTTCCACCGCTTTTCTGAAACTGTAATAAGGCGCATCTAGAATCAGGTAACGGGGGGCATTGTCCGAAGCGAGTTTGGTCGCGAAGCCGCTTCCAAGGCTACGGCCATATACTATCAGGTGGTCTTCCGAATAGGTCTCGCAAAGTTTATTGTAGATAAACTGCATATCGCCCAGCATTTCCTTTTCACTTCTTTTGCCGGTGCTTTTCCCGAAACCCCGGTAATCCACCAGCACCACATCATAATCATACCGGTAGAAATCACGGGCGTAACGGGCCCAGCCTTTGATGCTGCGGGTGTTTCCGTGAAAATAGAGGATCAGTCCCTTGGGATTTTCTCGGTAAAAATGAAGGCCGTTGATCCGCACCCCGGGCTCGATATCAAAGAAGTATTCCCGGAAGGGGGCTTCGTACCTGAACTGGAAATCGGCTTTTAGTTTTTCGGGTTTGAAGATCAGTTTCTCCTGCAGGAAATAAGCCAGCACGGACAGGAGCAGGATGCCGCATAAGATATACCAGACAAAAACGGGCAAAGCAGGGGTTTTGGTCTCAGAAAGATAAGCATGTTTGCCCGGAAGTAGGGGTCAGTGGTCAATCTTCCTCTATGCGTTTCAGTTTCAGGTTGGTGACCGGGGCCACGATCAGCGGGAACTTCTCGATGGTTACGTTGGACAGGTCAAGACCGAATCCTTTCTCTTCTGAAAGGCTGTGTTCCTTGAGCCAGAAGTAAAATTTCATGATCACGCGTTCGAAGAATGGGAGTTCGTTGTCCTGGCTCAGGTATTTTTCCATCACCATGAACTGGAAATCCCCGACGGTTCCGCTGCTGGCCAGGCTTTCGTAACGGCTCATGATATTCACTTCGTTGTTTTTGACCAAATCCTCCACCACATGGCGGAACATGAGGTTGATGCGCGGGTCAATCCGGAATCCGATGCGAAAATCAACACGAAGCACTTTGCCCTT
>JBMSNP010000086.1:0-10205 GCA_049421765.1 Chitinophagaceae bacterium | reverse complement strand
GTATAAGGGATTGGGTAGTTTAGCAAATGTAATTCAAATATCCCTACCGGAACCCAGCGAACCGAAACAACTTGTTAAATAGCATGCCACCCGTGTAATAATTAGCCGGCGCCTCAGCCCGCTTTTTTACATTTGCGACACTAAACTTTTTTATGAAAAGACTAATTACCATAACCGCATTACTGGCTTTAGGAACCCTGGCCGGAGCCCAACACCGGGGAGACACCAGCTGGAAGAAAATCTATCGCGAAACCCCCACCCGGATCAATAACCTGGTTCACACCAAACTCGAATTAAAACCTGATTTCAGCAAATCCTACCTGTACGGAAAGGAATGGGTGACCCTGCGTCCTCATTTCTATCCGACAGATTCCCTGAACCTGGATGCCAAGGGCATGGAGTTTAAAACCGTGGCCCTGGTAAAAGGCAAACAGCAGATCCCGCTGAAATATGAATACGACGACTGGAATCTCCGGATCAAACTCGACCGGACCTACCGGCGGGACGAAACCTATACCATCTATATAGACTATACCGCCAAGCCAGACGAATTTGAGGAGAAATACAATACCGACGGCGGCTTTCTGGGTATCAAAGGAATGTATTTCATTAACCCCCGGGGTGAAGAAAAAGACAAGCCCACCCAGATCTGGACACAGGGAGAAACAGAATCGAATTCCGCCTGGTTTCCCACGATCGATAAAACATCTCAGAAAACAACCCAGGAACTGAGCCTGACCGTGGATAATAAATATGTCACCCTGTCCAACGGACTGCTTATTTCCCAGAAAAAAAATCCGGATGGCACACGTACTGATTACTGGAAGATGGACCTCCCCCATTCGCCATACCTGTTCTTTGTCGGCGTAGGAAACTACGCAGTGATCAAGGATTCATGGAGAGGAAAGGAAGTGAATTATTATGTCGAGCCCGAATACGCGAGCGTGGCTAAGAAAATTTTCGGGCTGACCCCTGAAATGATGAGCTTCTTTTCCCGGATCACCGGGGTGGATTTTCCCTGGGCCAAATACTCCCAGATCACCGGACGGGAATATGTGGCAGGAGCCATGGAGAACACCACTGCCACCCTTCATTCAGACGCCGCGCAGCGTGATGCCCGAGAGCTCGTGGACGGCAACGCATGGGAATCGGTGATCGCCCATGAGCTTTTTCACCAATGGTTTGGAGACTATGTAACAGCCGAGAGCTGGAGCAATATTACCGTCAATGAATCTTTTGCCGATTATTCGGAAACACTTTGGGAAGAATATAAATACGGCAAAGATGCGGGGGATGCCACGAATTTCCAGGGGATGCAGGCTTACCTGGGCAGCAACAGCGAGAAAAAAGACCTGGTTCGTTTTTATTATGACCACCGCGAAGATGTGTTTGACCCCGTCAGTTACCAGAAAGGCGGAAGAATCCTCCACATGCTGAGAACCCATATCGGTGACAGCGCTTTTTTCAAGGCAATAAATCTGTACCTGACCAGTAATAAATTCAAGGCAGGTGAAGCGCATCAACTTCGTCTCGCTTTTGAGGAGGTGACCGGGCGTGACCTGAACTGGTATTTCAATCAATGGTATTTCGGCAGCGGGCATCCGGCTGTGGAAATGCAATATGTGTATGATGACGCGGCCCGCAAGGTACAGGTGATCCTGAAGCAGACCCAGAAGACGGGAAAATATTTCAAAATACCCATGGCTATTGACATATATGAGGGAGCGGCTAAAACACGCTACAATGTATGGGCGAACAGCGCCGCGGATACTTTTAGTTTTTCCTATACCCGCAGGCCAGACCTGGTGAATGTGGACGGAGACAAAGTGATACTATGGACAAAAAAAGATAATAAGACAATTGACAATTATATCCACCAGTACAAGTATGCGGGGAATTTCATGGACAGGTATGAAGCCATTGATTTCGCAAGCCGGAACGCCACGGATCCCAAAGCCGCCGACCTCCTTGTTACGGCACTCAATGATAAGTACAAGGGACTTCGTCAGCAGGCTGTAATGCGGATCAATCTTAAGAATGAAGCGCTTAAAAAAGCAGTCGAACCCATATTGCTGAAACTGGCCAAATCGGATCCGGAAGCCACCATCCGTGCGGCAGCCATCCAGAAACTCGGGGAATATGCCAAAGCGGAGTACGCACCTTTGTTCCGTGCTGCCGTAAATGATTCTTCCTATTCAATTGCCGGATACGCGCTCACTGCACTTATTAAGGCGGATCCCAAGGAAGGGGCCAGCCTGGTAAAACAAATGACAGGCAAACCAGCCAAAGGAGCGCTGCGGGATGTGCTGATGACCGAAATGCTGAAAACAGGGGATGAAAGCATGGCTGAGAAGATCATCGGTGATTTCGCTAAAATGCCGCTGAGCCAGGCCAAATTTGAATCCCTGAACGGGTTAAGCACCTACCTGTCAGCCATTAAAAACACAGAGATGATCCGGTGGGGTGTGAATGAGATCGTTAAATTCCGGGACGCGATCCCTGAATCATACCGGGGACAGACCGATCCTTTTATCAACGGGATGATCCTGAAAGGACTACTGGCAGACAAAACAAAGAAGGCGAAAGAAAATCCCTCCGATACCGCTCTTCAGGAACTGGCGGATTATATCAAATCCAAATTGCCGGAAGAGGATAAAAAAGGATTTTAATTTATTCCCGTGAAAAAAAGTAAAAGGTGAGCCTGGGGCTCACCTTTTTTAATTTATTTTTTTACCAGCTTCCGCTCGCACCGCCGCCACCAAAACCACCTCCACCAAAACCACCGAATCCGCCACCGCTGCTGCCACCCGACCAGCCTCCTCCTCCTCCCCGTCCGGCATTGCTAAGTATATGTCCGATGATCCAGCCCGCGCCCGACATCGTACCACCCCCACCTCCTCTGCCGCCACCCCGGATGGCACCCAGGATGATGAGTAAGAGAATAAATGCGAAAAAGGCCCATACTCCGATAGCTTCCTTACTATTTTTCTTATCACCCCCAGACGTTGCTTTATATTCCCCGGCTGCTGCCTTGATGATATTATCCGTTGCCTCATCGAGACCCCGGTAATAGTTTCCGGCTTTAAAGTTTGGTGTGATTGAATTGTCGAGGATATTCCGCGCCGTGATATCCGTTATGGCTCCTTCAAGTCCGTACCCGACTTCGATTCGGGATTTCCGGTCTTCCATGGCCACCAGGAGAAGTACTCCATTGCTGAATTCCGCTCCTCCGATCCCCCATTTGCGTCCGAGTGCCAGCGCGTATTCTGCAATATCATAGCCTTCCAGGGTTTTGACCAGCACCACTGCCACCTGGCTGCTTGTACTGTCGTCATAGGCGATCAGCTTCCGGTTCAGGGCATCGATCTGGTAAGCGGTCAGTGTGCCGGTATAATCATGTACCAGCCCGGCCGAAACCGGTGGTTTGGCGGGGACGATGTCTTCCACCTGCGCCCGGACCATCGTAGCCAGAACAAAAAATATGACGGTCAGTAAAGATCTCATCATGATTTACCTGCCAAAGTGGATTTCATCCGATAATTCGTTCTTGTCATCATCTTCATATGGAAAATGCTCCTTCAGGGCCTTACCGATATCCGACACACAACCCGCGATCGCCGCTGCATAATTTTCACGGTTAAACCCACGGATCATTTGCATCACCTCATTATTCCAGTATTCCGAACCCACACGCTGGTGTATGCCTTCGTCGCCCAGGACCGCCAGTTGGTGGTCTTTGATTGCCACATAAACCAGCACCCCGTTGCGTTGCTCCGTGGCATGCATCCCCATTTCCGTGAAAATTTCGATCGCCCGGTCCAATGCATCCACGTAACTGCAGCGGCTTTCGACAAATACACGCACTTCCCCGCTGGTACGTTTTTCCGCTTCGCGGATCGCATTAATGATCAGCTCTTGTTCATCCGGGTTGAAGAACTTGTTCTTTTTACTGAATAAGGAAAACATGTCGCGGACGGTTATTTGATATTGAAATTCACATCCGGAGCCTTCTCGGACCCGGGATCCGCCTTGTAAAAGGCTTTTTCTGTGAACCCGAACATCCCGGCCAGCAAATTACCCGGGAATCGCTTTACCCTGAGGTTGTATCCTTCCACCGACTTGTTATAATCCTGCCGGGCTACATTGATGCGGTTTTCAGTTCCGTCGATCTGTGTCTGGAAATCCCGGAAAGCCTGTGTGGTTTTGATATCCGGGTAATTCTCCACGTACCCGAGAAGATTGGAAAAAGCACCCCGCATTTGACCCTGTGCCTGCTGGTATTTATCCAGGCTGGCCTGATCGCTGACATTTACATTTACGGCACCCAGCTTGGCCCGTGCCTCCACGACATCCTTCAGAAGCCCTTTTTCAAAATTGGCTGAAGCTTCCACAGTCTTGATCACCGCGCTGTAAAGGTCGGTCCGGCGCTGGTAGTTCGTTTCCACGTTACCCCAGGTTTTTTTGACATTCTGGTCGCCTTTTACAAGGGCATTATACCCGCTGCATCCCCATACGAGGAGGATCAGCACAATGGCTACAATTGAGAGCAATCCGATGTTCCGTGTTCCTTTCATTGTAATATGTTTTAATGAAAGATAAAATTAGTGCATTTGCGGTTCCCCGGGGTATGATTTCGGTATACGGGACCTGCTGGTCGGTAAATGGTGTTGTGAGCGATCCGGAAGAAAAAAATGAACCGCTTTTTGCTGTCTGAACTGTGATTTCAGGTCATTCCACTTTGCGGATGCAGACCAACACGCAGAGGTCTACTTTCTGGACATTGTAAAAAGCGCCGGTATACCAGTATTTTGACACCGCCTGTGTTCCGTTGATCTCGGTGGAAGTCCAGATACTCGCGCGTTCCTCTACATTGAATTTATCCTTGAAAGCATAAACGATATCGGACTCTTCTTTGGAAGGAAGGTACCAGTCTTCCTTGTTTCCGGCCCGGGCTTCCCTGCAAATTCTTGCCGCGTAGGGTTTGCCGTCATACCCGGTGTTATCACCTACCGCTCCTACAATCGCTTCCGTATTGGCCTGGCCATCGGATTCACTGGCCGCTCCCCGGCCGGAAATTTTTTCGTATCCGCCCCACATCATCTTGCCCTTTGAGGACAGATCGAGCACCTCGTATTTTTTGTCTTTATAAACGAGCGGTACAATTTTTTGGGCCGACAGTTTACCGGTCAGTGCCACACTGAAGAGGATAAAAAAGATTTTACGCATGTACAGGAATTTAAGGTTTAAAGTTTGCAGTAAGATCAGGACTGAACCGCGGCGATACCCGGAAGGGTCTTCCCTTCAAAATATTCCAGCATGGCACCTCCGCCTGTGGAAACATAACTGACTTTTTCAGCAAACCCGAACTGGTTCACAGCCGCAACGGAATCTCCGCCACCGACAAGCGAAAAAGCACCTTCCCGGGTGGCATCTGCCACAGCAACGGCGATCATTTTTGTACCATGCTGGAATTTGGGCATTTCAAAAACGCCCATCGGTCCGTTCCATAAAACCGTTTTTGAACGGCGGATCACATTGCAAAACTGTTCGCAGGCATTCGACCCGATGTCAAGTCCCATCCATCCGCCCGGAATATTGTTACTCGGGGCCACAGAGGTTTGCGCATCAGCGGAGAAACGGTCTGCTATCACTGAGTCGGAAGGAAGGTGGATACGGACTCCCATTTCCTCGGCCTTTTTCAGGATCCCGTTGGCCATGTCCAATCGGTCTTCCTCGCAGATTGAATTCCCGATCGATCCGCCTCCGGCTTTCATAAATGTATATGCCATCCCGCCTCCGATGATAATATCCGTAGCCTTGCTGAGCAGGTTTTCAATGATCAGGATCTTATCGCTGACTTTGGCTCCGCCGATGATCGCGACAAATGGCTTTTCAGCCTGGTTGAGAACGCGGGCGGCATTTGATACCTCCGCCTCCATCAATAATCCGAAAAATCTCTTTTCAGGTGTAAAAAAACGGGCGATCACAGCTGTGGAAGCATGGGCCCTGTGGGCGGTGCCAAAAGCGTCATTTACCCACACATCGCCCAGCGCAGCCAGTTTCCCGGCAAATTCTTCATTGCCTTTTTCCTCTTCTTTGTAGAAACGAAGGTTTTCCAATAACAAAACCTCGCCGGGTTGCAAGGCAGCCGCGGCCTTTGTGGCGGATTCTCCAATGCAATCATCCGCAAAATGAACCGGGGTTCCGCCCAGCAACTCCCTGAGATGCGCGACCAGGTGCCTGAGAGAAAATTTTTCAGCCGGGCCTTCCTTGGGACGTCCCAGGTGACTCATGAGGATCACCATGCCCCCGTCGCTGAGAATTTTCTGAATGGTCGGGACGGCCGCACGCATCCGGGTATCATCGGTGATCTCAAAACGATCGTTCAGAGGTACATTGAAATCGACCCGGACCAGGGCTTTTTGACCCTTGAAACTGTGAGTATGGAAGGCTGACATGAAAATAATTTTTACGAAGATATTGATTACCGGACAGGGGTGTCCATTTTCGGGATGAAAACAGCTTTGCGTGGGCTGAATCAGGCAGTCGCCTTGGAGCTTCGTTGCGACTCCTGGAATAAGATATGCCCGGCCACAGTGGCCATGACCTCATCGGTTACATCCTCGCCGCCCTTCAGGTTTTTCCGGATCGCCCGGATCGTGTCCCGGGGACCGTTCGGAATGCCCCACCAACCCAGCAAGGCGGAGACCAGGATACAGAACCAGGCCTGCGGTTTTCTCCCTGAGCCCGGTTTAATCATATAAACTGATGTATTGCGGCGCAGCGTAACCACGAGTAAAGAAACCGTATATGAATAAAACACAAACCGGGCTCCCCGATCGGCCTCTTCCTGAAGGCGGGCCGCTGAATACCCTTCTATATTCTGAATTTTCATACTGGCTTATTGGTTCCGCGGACAGGTGAACTGCCCGCGGTGTCTGGAAAATCCTAACCGGATCAGCTGATCAGCTTTGCAAAATAGTTCACCGTTCTGACCAGTTGGCTGACGTAGCTCATCTCGTTATCATACCAGCTAACGGTCTTTACCAGTTGCTTATCCCCGACGGTCATAACCTTGGTTTGGGTGGCATCAAACAGCGACCCGTAATGGATGCCGATGATGTCGCTGCTTACGATTTCGTCCTCGGTATACCCGAAACTCTCGTTGCTGGCGGCTTTCATGGCTGCGTTGATCTCTTCGGCGGTTACCGTTTTATTCAAAATTGTGACCAGTTCGGTAAGGGATCCGGTGATGGTGGGTACGCGCTGGGCTCCCCCATCGAGTTTACCCTTCAGCTCCGGGAGCACCAGTCCGATAGCTTTGGCTGCCCCGGTACTGTTGGGAACGATATTGGCAGCTGCGGCACGAGCCCGGCGAAGATCCCCCTTGGGGTGCGGGGCGTCTAGTGTATTCTGGTCATTGGTATAGGCGTGAATGGTAGACATGATCCCGGTGGCGATGCCAAACTGGTCGTTCAGCACTTTGGCCATGGGAGCGAGGCAATTGGTCGTGCAGGAAGCGCAGGAAATGATTGTCTCGCTGCCGTCAAGTATATTGTGATTTACATTAAATACCACGGTTTTGAGGTCCCCGGTTGCCGGTGCGGAGATCACCACTCTTTTGGCACCGGCTGTCAGATGTGCGGAGGCTTTGTCCTTATCTGTAAAGAATCCGGTGCATTCCAGCACCACATCCACTTCATGTGATTTCCAGGGAATTTCAGCAGGATTCTTCTGCGCATAAATGCGTACGCTGTCCCCGTTCACTACAATCGAATCCTCGGTGGCTTTTACATCGGCGTCAAAGCGGCCCTGGGCGCTGTCGTATTTCAGGAGATGGGCCAGCACTTTCGGGCTGGTAAGGTCATTGATGGCGACCACATCGATCCCCTGCATTTTATAGATCTGGCGATATACCAGGCGTCCGATCCGGCCAAAGCCGTTAATGGCTACTTTAACTGTACTCATGATTAGCGGTTTATTATTATGAGGTGCAAATGTAGGAAAAGCCGGGTTGCGGAGACATATCAGATACACGAAAAACAGGGAGGTATAAATCGCCCGGTTCCTTTTATTCATTATATACCGGAGAACAGATGTAAGCTGAGCCCGGAAACAAATAAAAAAAATGAAGAAAAATAAAGATAATCAACGGTTTATATGACTAGTCCCTCAATTGCCATCCGTTGATTTACTGTAAAATCTGTGTACAATTACGGGGCAACGAAAAAAGGTATTCTGATTCTGATTGATCAACATTACTCGCAGCCGATTCAAACTGTATGTCCCGTTTCAACGGAAACCTTTGACCCTGGTCAATTCGAATTCCGTGATTGCTCAAGCAAATCTTTCAGCCCCAGGGTTATTTCCGGAAATTTCTCCGCCAGATTATTTTTTTCACCGGGATCCACGCTCAGATCATACAACTGGGGGGATTTTGAATTCCCGGACTCGGTATTTGTAAATACGTATAAAGCCACGCCGTTGGAAGGTTCAATATATTTCCACTTGCCGCGGATGATTGACAAGGTGGAATTCAGCGACTGCTCGATCAGGTGATCCCTTGATTCTTCCTTTTTATTCAACAGGGTACTCAAATGATCCCGGCTGTCCTTTGCCATTCCCTTTTCGACTGATGTACCGGCCAGGGAGGCGAAGGATGCATAGAGATCGATCTGGCTAAACAGGGCATCGCTGGTTTTACCCTTCTTTACCGTTCCTTTCCAGCTTACAATAAACGGCACCCTTGTCCCCCCTTCAAAGGCGCTGTATTTGCCGCCCCTAAATGCACCCCCGGGTTTATGATTTCCCAATTTTTCAACGGCGTCATCCTTGTAGCCGTCGTCAACCACCTGGCCGTTATCGCTGGTGAGAATGATCAGCGTATTCTCAAGCAGCTCATTGCTTCTCAGGATTCGGCAGATCTCGCCGACAGTCCAGTCCAGCTGGAGGATTGCATCACCCCGTGGTCCCATCCCGCTTTTCCCGATAAAACGCTCGTGCGGCAGTCGCGGCACATGGATGTCATGGGTTGAGAAATAGAGGAAAAAGGGGCTGTTTTTGTTTTGTACAATAAAGTCGTTTGCTTTTTTAACAAGAATATCAGCAAAGTCCTCATCCCTCCAGAGGGCGGATTTCCCCCCCTTCATATAGCCGATCCGGCTCACCCCGTTCACAATCGTCTGATCGTGTCCGTGAGATGGATGCATTTTCAGCAGTTCCGGGTTATTCTTACCCGTAGGTGCATTGGGGTCAACCGGTTTATTATAATCCACGGTAATCGGATCGTTCTTATCAAGTCCTACCACATGATAATCTTCCACAAAAACACAGGGCACCCGGTCGCCGGTGGCCGGTATCAGAAATGAATAATCAAAACCGATCTCCAAAGGTCCCGGGGAGATTTTCCCGTTCCAGTCGGGTCCATTTTGTCCTCCAAGCCCCAGGTGCCATTTGCCGATGACCGCATTCCGGTAACCGGCCTTTTTTAGCATGCCCGGCAGGGTGGTGATCGTGGTTGGGATCAGCAGGGAGGCATTGCCGGGAGCGATACCGGTTCCCTTTTTCCGCCAGGCATAATTTCCGGTGAGCAGGGAATATCGGGAAGGTGTACAGGTAGCCGAAGTGGCATGAGCGTCTGTAAACCGCACCCCGTTCCGGGCCAGGTTGTCAATATTCGGTGTCTTTATAGCTGAATACCCGTTGCAGCTGACATCCCCGTATCCCAGGTCGTCGGTATAGATCAATACAATATTCGGCGGGGTTTTGGACTGGGCCATCATACAAGCACTGACCAGGAATCCGATGAACGTTAATAAAAATTTTCCTGAAGCACGGTTCATATGTCAATCTTTTAATGGTTCACTAATATAACCAAAGCTGTATTTTTTCCCTTATATATGTATAGGGCTCATGCGGATGGGCTCACCTGCTGTTATATCCGCCCACACCCCGTTGTCCAGTTAGATGTGAAGGAAGATGAATTCCCGCTCATCCAGAGCGGACGGGTGCTGGTTCTTTTTTACTGTCTCCGGAAGACCGGAAATTAACTGTAAACGCAGAGTCCTGCCAAATGAAAAAGGAAGGCAATAAAAAAACCTCACATTCTTTAAATAAATGTGAGGTTATGGGGTGATTTGTACCCGATTTCGTAGCCCGTACGGGATTCGAACCCGTATCACCACCGTGAAAGGGTGGTGTCCTAG